>CAXUFG010000143.1:0-13822 GCA_964250265.1 uncultured Pseudonocardiaceae bacterium
CGAAGCTCGACCAACGCTGCTCGCCGTCGGAGATGATGGGTGATCCGGTGGCCTCAAGCTGTTCGATCGAATCCTTAACGGCCGCTTCCTGTTCAGCTTCCAGTGCGGCTAGATCAATCTTACCCTCGTCATGGGCAGCATAGGCGGCCTGCAATTTGGCCGTACGAGGCAGCGAGCCGACTTGCTCAGTGGGAATTCCGGTGGCCGTTCTCGGATCGTAATCGGTCATGATTTCCTCTCTAATGAATGAGTAGGCTCAAGTGAATTGAGTAGGCGGACCGATGATTACGTTTCTCGCGGACTCCCTCCTGTCGAAAAATCGCCCCACGAGTGGCGCCCGCAGTCACCGTTAGTGACCGAAGAGGCTGACACAGACAGGTCTGTCTAACTGTGAGCTGAATCATAGTCAGTTAACAATGAGTCGGTCAACGGTCACCCGTATGTGGTACGATTATTCACCGACTCGCTGATTTTGTTGCTCAGAGTCTCGATTGCCGCCGCCGTACGTGGGTGCGCCACCACACCACCAGCCCTACCGCGACCACGGCGCCAAGGACGATGTTGCTGACCATGCCCAGCTGGTCCTGCACGACTGCCAGACTTGCGCCGGCCAAGTAACCCAACGTCGCCACCAGCGTTGCCCAGACCACCCCGCCGAGCAGGTTATAGGGCAGGAATCGTCCCCAGCTCAAGCCACTCATTCCAGCCAAGCCAGGAACCAATGCGCGCAACAGCGCCGTTGTGCGACCGATCAGCACGACAATCGGACCGCGCCGGCGTATCAAATCCTTGGTCGCGCACACGGCCTCCGGCTTGACGAGGCGCTCCGGTATTCGCCTGAGCATCCGCTCGCCGTAGCGGCGGCCGACGCCGAACCCGACCGCGTCGCCGACGACGGCTCCTGCCACGCCAGTGGGAATCACCGCCCACAGTGGCAACGTCCCCACCTGCGCGGCGGCCCCCGCCACCAAGATCGCTATCTCGCCGGGGAAGACCACACCGAGCATGGTGGAGGCCTCCAGCGCCGGGCACAGGAAGGCCAAGATGAGCATCGGAGTCGGCGGAAGTGCCCGCAGTGCGTCGAGCACCATGCCCCGATCTTGACTCATCGACCAGTCGACTGCCAACCCACGTCCACAGATGTGGGGTCAGCGGGGGTCCGCCAGCGCCCAGCGTCAGCACAACCTAGTGAGTTCGCAACGGTGCGTGCCCTGCACACTACGTTCCGTTGACGAGCTATGACCTCGTAGGAAGCCCGCGGCACTGCGAGGATTTTGCCTCTAGCTAACTGAACGTAAGCAGCGGGGTAACCAGCTTGTCATTACAGTGGTGCTATGAGCGCTGCTGATCTGTACCTCGGCCACCGTTCGGGCCTGGGTGTGCGTCCAGGCCCGGGTGTGCGTCCGGGGGAGTCGGACCCGGCGCGGATGCTGTGCCAGGTACTGCTGTTACTGGCGGTCATCACACTGATGGCCGTGGTCGCGCTGGCGTGGTGGCTGGTCTGATCATCGACGTGGCGCCGCTCGTCGTCGGGAGGGAGTCCGCCCGAAGGACGTCAGCGGGCTTACCGCGTTAGCGGCCCTACCCACCGGTGGCCCACCGCGCGTGCTCCCACGAACACCCTAGCCGTTGGGGCGTTTGCGGTGGAGCAACATCGCGCCCCCATCCGAGCGGGCAAGATAATGCCGTAGCACGGATCGTCCTGTGAGGTAACAGGACCGTGGTTGCGCACGATGAGCCCATGTACGGACGGGCGTGGCAGCGTCACGCGATGGTCCCGCCGTCCGTGCCGTCCGTAAGGAACCTGCCTTGAGAGCAGATAGTGGCGCGCTTCCTCATAGCTTCGCAACCGATCACCGGGCATGTACTGCCCGCGCTTCCAGTGGTTCGCGCCCTGGTTCGGAGAGGGCATGACGTCTGGTGGTACGTCGGGCGGAGGTTTCGCGCGCAGGTTTGCGCCTCTGGTGCGCGTTTCGTGGAATACGGGCAGGCGTACGACTACGATGATCGTGACTACGACGTCGCGTTTCCCGGTCGTAGCGCGCTCGCGGGTCTGAACCAGATCCGGTTCGATCTCCTCAAGCTGTTCATCGAGCAAGCCGGCAAGCAGCATCGCGACTTGACGGCGATCCTGGCCCGGTTCCCGGCCGATGTCGTGCTCGGCGATCCCTCGATGTTCGCCGCCGTGACAATCGAGGAGACCGGTGGGCCGCCTTCGGCTATATACAACGTCTCCTGCTTGGGGTTACCCGGTCGTGAGGTGGCACCATTCGGTCTGGGACTGCTACCCAGCGCTTCGCTGCTGGGCCGTGCGCGCAACCGGGCACTGCGGTTCCTCGCGCCGAATATGGTGTTCCGGCAGGCGTCCCAGGCGCTCGCGCGGGTGTGCGCCGAGATCGGGGTGGTGCCGCGCAAGTTCGAAGGTGCGGTCCTCTCGCCCAACCTGTTCCTGCAGCCGACCGTGGAAGCGTTTGAGTACCGGCGCTCCGATCTGCCGCCACAGGTGCACTTCATCGGCGCGCTGCTTGATCGACCGGCCGAGTTCGTGTCCCCGCACTGGTGGGACGAGTTGGTCGCGGGCCGGCGCCCTGTCATCCTCGTCACCCAGGGCACCGGGACCACAGCGCCAGACCAGCTGGTGGCGCCTACCATCAGCGGGCTTGTCGACGACGACCTCATGGTGATCGCCGCAGGGGTCCGGGATCCCGATGAGCTCGGGCCCTCCTCGCTGTCGCCGAACGTGCGGGTGGAACGCTTCATCCCGTTCACGCCGTTGTTGCCCTTCGTGGACGTCTACGTGACCAACGGCGGCTTCGGTGGGGTGCAGTATGCGCTGTCCAACGGAGTACCGATCGTGGTCGCGGGCATGACCGGGGAGAAACTGGAGATCGGCAACCGGGTCGCCTACGCCGGCGCGGGAATCAACCTGCGCACCAGCACTCCGACTCCCCAGCAAGTCGCCGGTGCTGTGCAGACCATACTTCATGATTCTCGTTATCGCGCCGCAGCCGAGGCGATCCAGGCAGAACTCAACCGCCACGACGCCCCCCAGGAAGCCGCGACCCTGCTCGAACAGCTCGCCGAGACGAAGGCACCCGTGCTGCGCTGAGCACCGCCTCGCCTACTGCAAGCGTAATCGTGTCTACCGCCATCGTTGGTTGAGTTCAGTGCTTGAGAGCACTCGCCATTCGCCACTACATCGACCGCTGGAATACGATTGTGGGCCGTTTGTCTGGCACGAGACCGCAGACGGATCCTCGAACGCGCAGCAACGCTGACGAGGGTAAGAAGCGGTCATTCACTAGACACTAGCAACCTATTCTCTCGCTCCTGAGCGGCTTGACGCTACCATCAGCCTGAATTTCGCTGACCACGTAGATGGCCGAGCAGGGTTCACCGGCAGAGGTGAACTCCAGCGGTCCAGAAGGGCCATCATAGTCGATGTCCTTGTGGTTTTTCACAAGCATCATGCAAGCGGCGAAGGTTGTACACTTTTCGCCATCCTTCGTTACGCCGTTCACTTCATTCGCGACGTCGGCGGCTTTGTCCGTACCGGCGACAGCTGCCGCCAGCGCGGTGACCACCACTGCATCGTAGGCCTGTGGAGCATAGGTGAGATCCTGCAGTCCGGGACTAGCCTCTCTCAGCCGCTTCACGAACGCCTCGCCTCCTGTATCCAGCGGGGTCCCTCTCACACCCGCCAAGACACCAGGATCCCGCGGACTGACCTGACCAGCCAAGGTGTTGGTCATACTAGCGCCCGGAAGGTACACTCGCTTGTTTCTCGGGCCGACACCCTCCTCGATCATTTTGGCGAGGATTGGGCCGGTCTCCGTAAAACCGATCAGGATGATCGCGTCAGGATTCTCGATCTTAATCCGCTGGACGTCTTTGTTGTGGTCGGGCGCGTCCGGATCATAGTAAAAGGAGTCAAGGACCTGACCTCCGGATTTTCTGATTGCATTTGCGGTCGCCTCCCGTAAGTCGTTGCCGAACGCGTCGTTGCGTGACATTACCACTGCTGTTGAGTTGCGGTCATTGACTACCAGCTCGCCGAGGACGGAGCCTTCCAGCACACTCGGCGGTGCGGTGCGGAAGTAGAGTCCTCTGTCGGGGTTGCCGGTAAAAAACGTAGACGTGTTTCCTGGAGAAAATATAATCGCGCCTGCGCAACTGGCCTTGTCGATCACCTTTACTCCCACGGGCGAGGTTGCCGGGCCGATGATCGCATCGATCCCGTTCTTCAGGAGCAAATCCGTTGATTGACTAGCGGTATTATCCGCGGGGTTTCCCTCATTGCGCTGATTGGCTGCATCGAGTTTTAACGCGATCCTGGGAATTCCACCAGAATTGTTGATGTCCTTCATTGCCAGCTGCACGGCGGCGTCCAGCGCAGGGCCCGAGTAGACAAATGCTCCACTCTTCGGGAGTAGCGTCCCGAGCGAGAGCACGCCGTCGGCGGATCTGTCGCTCGGTGCACACGCGATGGGTTGTTGCGGTAGCCTCTCACCCGGAGATATAATCCGTTCTCCGATTATTGTTGCCACTGCCGTGGCTACCACGAGCCCCAAAGCGGAGATGACCGTGTAGAGGCGGTTGTGTGGCGGTCGATGATCTGTGTCGCGAGTTCGGGGGGGCACGGTTGCCGACGCACCGCAGGCCGCCGCTTGAATGTTAGGGTCGGGATCGTTGGAACAAAGGTGGTTCAGGGTTTGTCGCGCCGTGCGCTTCTGTCCTGGTGGATGGTCACCGATTAGCAGGCGATGTAAACCGTCGATCGCCCCCCTTCGCATCCACACAGTCTTGCTTTTCAAAGCTTGATCGATGTCGTTCGGCAGCGGCAGTGATGGATGGGGATTGTTCGCCAGGTAGAGCTCGCCGCTCATCTGACCGACCGGCATTGTCGGCGTCTGGTCCGGTCTGTTCTGTTGGACCTCGTCGTGGACGTATTGGTACAACTCATAGACCGATACCTGGCCATCGCCGTCACGGTCGGCGTCCCCGGTCTTCAGACCTCGAACCACTGCGTCGGTGAATTCTGATCCGTGGGCGACTTCCAGCTCGTCCGAAGCAGTGATAACTACCCGACCATCGCCACCGAGCTGCTGCTTAAGGATTCTCTCGGCATTGGCGGCTCCGCGCGTGAAGCCGTTGTTGAATGCGCCACCGTAGCAGCAGTCGAGCAGCAAAACTATGCGCTGCGAGCGGCTGTGATTCATCCAACTTTTGACGTCTAGTGCCGAGATCGCCGTCGAGTCTAGCCATTTTTTGTCGGTGTCGGATACAGCGAAGTACAGTTGTCCTGTCGCGTCCAGGAGGCCGTGGCATGAGAAGTAGAGCAGCAGGAGCTCGTCTGATTTGCGGTCTTCACGTTTAAGGAAATGCTCGATTTCCTTGCTAACCTGCCCCGATGGTCGGTCGAGCAACTTGCGTACCTGGAAATCGCCGATCGTTGGGGCCTTGAGCACGCATGCTAACGCGTCGATATTCTGCTTAGCCGGCAACTGTGCTAATGTTGGGTTTGTAGTTTTAGAGCAGCCAACCAGCAGCGCGACCTTCGTTGGCCTCTCTTCATTCACTGGTCGGTATGATAGTCGATGTGGGCCTGCCAGAACTGTATCAGCTCACGCTGCTCCTTCCTGGAGACGCCGTTGAGCTCCAGCTCGTAGTTGTTGATCTTAATTTTCACGCTTCGCCCGCTATGGGGAGAGATCCATGACTCCACCCTTCTGACGAGCGCAGTGAAGAGCTCCGATGATTGGGCGAGCATGACGGTCAGCGCGCCTGCTACGAAAAGCTCACCGGCGCGTGTGCCGGCCGGCGCTGGGCCCGCGGACGTTGGATCAGCACTCTCGATCTTTAGCTTCCGCAGATGCCCACGCAAATCTCTGGCCAGCCTAGCCAGCTCTTTATCGTTGGTTTCCCGGTCCTCTTGAATGTGTAGCTCAAGCTGAATAGTCCGCTCAGTTATCACCCGATCCAGCCCTTCGATGATGAGCACTGCGCAGCGTACCCAGCTGCACCGACTGAGTGCAGCAGGCTAGGTTGCGGTGAAACAGCTCGCGCCACCCTCGCTGCACGCCCGTAGCCTGGATATCTGGCGTGGTCGGCACCCTGGTCTCCCGGGGCCGCTGCCCCGCGGCGCGCACACGAGGTCCGTGAACGTCTCCCAACGCGCGCTCCCTCCTCCGCAGTGTTCCCGATATGGAGCCATGTCGGGCTTATGAGTGCGTCCGCAGCCACGATATGTCTCCATATCGGGGAGGGTTCCCGCGTGTCTGCTCGGCACGGAGGGTAGGTTTGCGTGACCGAGCGTTACTCTTGTGGGCGATGATTACGGTCGCCCGCAGGATGTCGGTCTGTTCTGCTGCGCTGCTCGGAGCAAGTCTCATCACCTCTGGCGTCGCCTCGGCCGGCCAACCCTGTACCCGAGTGATCCGCAACGTCGACGAGGCACGCGCCGGGATCACCGCGGCCGCCCCGGGCGACACACTGTGCTTCGCTGGTGTCGACCTCGCCGATATAGACCTGACCATGGTCAGGTCCGGGACCGCCGACGCGCCGGTCAGGCTCATTTCGGATGGGCAGACGACCGTCCACCAACTCCACATCCTCGCCGACCATGTCGTCATTCAGGGCTTCACGATCGTTGGTGGTGGCGAGTTACTGCTGGAGGGCACCGGCATCGTCGCCCAGAAGAACATGGTTCGGGACACTGCGCACGGCGGGATCATCTGTGCCTCGTGCATCGACTCCACCATCGAAGCCAACACCGTGGTGCATGCCGCCACGACCGGCATCTCCATCAGCGGGCAGCGAATCACCGTGCGTGAGAACCTGGTGAGCGCCACCGTGCCCGTCGATGATGGTGACGCCGACGGCGTGCGTTTTTTCGGCACCGGGCACCGGATCGTCAGCAACATGATCCGGGACATCCCGGCCAAGGGTTCTGCTCACCCCGACTGCTTCCAGACGTTCGACACCGGCCGTCCAGCCACTTTCGATGTCGAGATCGTGGGCAACACCTGCCAGAACGTCGCGGAGAACTGCCTGCTCGCCACCGGCGACGAGAGCGGCAACGGGGAGGCTCCAGCGGGCACCCGGTCGACCACCTTCATTGGCAATACCTGCGCCACCGCAGGTGAGCAGGGCGTGACCCTGCGCCGCTGGCCTCACGCTGACATGCGCAAGAACCAGTTCTCCGGTTCGCACCTCAAGCGTGGGATCCTGATCTCCGCCGGCTCCACCGGTTGCATCGCGAAGGACAACGCTACCGAGCGCGACGTTTCCCCCATGGAAATCGACGACTCGTCGCGACCGGGCTTCAACAGCCCGTTCTGACCACGAGTACGTTGGCCCGCACCTGCTGCCCCCCACCGGAGCCCGCACTCACCATGACGCTGGATCAGAGCCTGCTCAGCCTGGCTGCTCGGCAGCGCCCGCTTCGCCTGATCGCCACCGGTGGGGGCACCGGCGGGCACACTTATCCAGCGATCACCACGATCCGGGCCACTCGGGAACTCCTGCAGGATGCGGGCGTGGAGCTCGAGGTGCTCTATGTCGGCTCGGCTGCTGGGCTGGAGGCTCGCGTGGCCGAGCAGGAACAGCTGCCCTTCCGTGCGGTGTCCACCGGCAAGTTGCGACGCTCCGTGAACCCGCTACGGATGATCTCTGCCGAGAATCTGCGCGATGTCGGTCGCGTGACCCGAGGTCTCGTGGAGGCCCGTCGAGTGGTGCGGGCATTCCGGCCCGACGTGGTGCTCTCCACGGGTGGGTATGTGGCCGTTCCGGTCGGGCTGGCGGCGAAGGCGGTCGATGCTCCGCTGTTGGTGCATGAGCAGACCACCAGGTTGGGGCTGGCGAACCGCGTGTTGCTGCGTCGCGCTACCGCGATCGCGCTGTCCTCACCGACATCCGTAGAGCTCCTACCGGCCATGCTGCGAGGGCGAGCGGTGGTCACGGGCAATCCGATCCGGGTCGAGCTGCTGGGCGGCGAGGCCGACCGCGGTGTCAAGGCGCTGGGCTGGACCGGTTGGGACTCCGGCCTGCCCACCGTCTACGTCACAGGTGGTGCGCAGGGAAGTGTGCAGATCAACCGTCTCGTCGCGGCGGTACTCGAATGGCTGTTGCACCGGGCGAACGTGGTGCACCAGTGCGGCGCCAGCTCACTGGTCGATCTGCAGCGCCGCGCCGAGCGGCTACCCGCCGAGCTGGCCGGCCGCTACCGGGTGATCGAGTTCATCGGTGCGGAGCTACGAGACGTGCAAGCGCTGGCCGATGTGGTGGTGTCCCGCTCGGGTGCGGGCACACTTGCCGAGCTGACCGCGTTGGGCAAGCCCTCAGTACTCATCCCGCTGATCCCGACTGGAGGCAACGAGCAGGAACACAACGCCCGCTACCTTCAGCAGGCCGGGGCAGCGCATGCCCTGCTCGGCACTTCACCCACCCCGGAGGATCTCACCCGGGCCCTCGACGGGCTGATCGGTGACCCCGGGCTGCGAGCCGAAATGGCAGCTCAGGCGGCCAAGCTCGGCCGTCCGCAGGCGGCCCACGAGCTCGCCACCGTTCTGCTCAACCTCGCAGCTTTCCGCGCCCATCAGCCGACCTAGACCGCGCCTATTTTAAGTCGGCGAAGCGCTCCGCGTAGAGCGTCGCCATCGGGACCCACAGTAATCGAGACACAGCGCCACGACGAGCATGGTCGCGATCGCCACGCAGTAGCCGGCGACCGTATCGGTGGTGTAATGGATGTGCTCGGCGACGAGTGAGATCGCGACGCCCAGCGCGAGCGCGACCGCCGCGAGCCCGGCGACCATCCGCAGGATGGCACTGCGTGGCCACCGTGCTCCAGCGAGCAGAATCGCGGCGGCGATGGCGACAGCGGCCACAGCCGTGGTGTGGCCGCTGGGGAAAGAAAGATAACCGAACCTCAGCCGCCCGATGAGCGGTTTGAGGATCAGATCGGTGGTGATGGCCGCGGCGACGGTGCCGATGATGGTGAGCAGCACCCCCGACCAACGCCTGGCGACCGCAGCGGCGCCGGCTACCGCAGCGACGAGAAGCGCTACTTGTACCGGGTCCCCGAGATTGGCCAGAGCGCGGGTGACGGGCTTATCGCGGCTGAGCCGGCTCCCGATCAACGCATCGAGGCTGCGATCCAGATGTCCCGGCATGTCCTGATCGGCATAGCGCATCCCGAGCACGGCGATCACGATGATCGCCACCACGATGACGGCCACAGCGGGCCCCCGCACGCGTCGCGCCAGCAACGGTCGGTAGCTACTCGGATTCGGGGCCACGAGAGTTACAGGATAACTGGGCTCAGCGCGTCAGCACCTCGACCAGGCCTGGGAAGCGTTCGTGGAGGTCGCTACGGCGCAGCGAGATGAGCCGTAACGTCCCCTCAGCGCGAGTGCGAGTCACGCCAGCCTCACGCAACAGGCGCAGGTGATACGAGCTCGTCGACGGCGGGAGGTGCAGCGCGCTGGAGATCTCGCCGCACAGGCGTGGCCGGCCATCGGCGAGCAGGCGAACGATCTCCAGGCGAACCGGATCCCCGATGGTGCGCAGGATCGTCGCCAGATCGAGCACCTCTGCAGGCGGATGCACAATCTTCTCGCGCGGGTTCGCGTGCGTCGACATGGTGGAATATTATAGCTAATTCCTAGATTCCATTAGTTTGGAACCTTCCAAGGAGGGTGCGTTGACGACCGACACCACGCTCTCACCTGTCGGCGCGCGTCGCACGCTGCCGCCGCGTGCAGCCTACGCGCTGGTCGCGGGTGTCATCGGCCTGGCGCTGTTCGCCTCCGCAACACCGTCACCGCTCTACGCCACCTATCGCGACCTCTGGGGTTTCTCTCCGGTCGTGCTGACCCTCGTGTACGCGACGTACGCCATCGGTGTGCTGGCCGCTCTCATCCTTGCCGGCCGGGTCTCCGACGACGTTGGCAGGCGCCCGGTGCTCCTGGCCGCGCTGGGCACGCTCATGGCCGCCACGGTGGTGTTCATGTTCGCCGACTCGGTCCTGTGGCTGTTCATCGCCCGTGCCGTGCAGGGGCTGGCGACCGGGCTGGCGCTGGGGGCGGCCAGCGCGGCGATGCTCGACCTGCACCCGCGCCGTGATCCGGCCGGGGTCGGCCTGGCCAACGGCGTCGTGAGCGCCGGCGGGATGGGACTGGGCGTGCTGATGTCGGCGGCGTTCATCGAGCTGTTGCCTGCGCCGCTGTTGCTGCCCTACGTGGCGCTGTTCGTGCTGTTCGCGATCGCGTTCATCGGCGCGCTGCGGATGGCAGAGCCTGTCGCGAGCCGCTCGCGTCTGCGGCTGCGCCCGCAGCGCCCGGGTGTGCCCGCCACGGCGCGCCACGCGTTCCTGCTCGCTTCACTCGGGGTCATGTCCTCGTGGTCGATCGGTGGGCTGTTCCTCGCACTGGGTCCGCAGCTTGCCGGAACCCTGTTCCACACGAACGATCACCTGGTGTCCGGGGTCAACGTCTTCGCCCTCGCCGGACCAGCAGCGCTCGCGCAACTCGCCTTCCGGCGCACGGTGCCCTGGGCTGGCGCCGCCGCCGGGTCAGTGGTGCTCGCCGCCGGGGTGATGATCATCGTCTTCGCCGCGTCGGTGGACTCCGGTGCGCTCTTCCTCACCGGCGCGATCGTTGGCGGCGCCGGTTTCGGGGTGGCGTTCCTCGGCGCGCTCCGCGTCCTGTCAGCGGCCATCCCGCCGGAGCACCGCGGCGCGGTGATGTCAGCCTTCTACATCGTCGCCTACGCGTCGTTGTCGTTACCCGCGATCCTGGCCGGCGTGCTCGTCACCCCGCTCGGCCTGCTGCTGACGTTCGAGATCTTCGGCAGCGTCGCCGCCGCGCTGGCACTGGTCGCCGCCTGCCAGGCGTGGCGCATGCGGCCACGCACCGAGGCCGCCCCTGCTCACTGCTGACACGTCGGTCGAGCGCTCAGTTCACCAGCCGGGCTAAGGCAGTGGCGAACATGTCCAGGTCAGACAGTCCGGCGGCGAGCGACTCGTGCACGCGGGCGTCGTCGATCTCGTCATAGACGTGCACCAGCCGATTTCGCAACCCGGCGAGGCCGCGGAGCCGCCCCGCCAGCGCGTCGTCGATGACGCCGTGCTCGCTAAGGACGGTGAAGCTGTCGCCGAAGTCACGGGGAGCCCGCCAGCCTTCGGAGGCGATGACGTGGTTGGCCAGATCAATGCAGGTCTGCGCGGCGACCTGGACGAGGTAGCGGCCGGTGTACACCTCGTGGCGCAGGTACTCGGCGACCGGCAGATCACGTAGGCGCCGGGCAGCTCGCGCAGGTAGCCGGCAAGTAGCTCCAAACGCTGGTGAATCCGGTCGAGATCAACCATTCAGCCCCTTTGCCGCCACCCGGCGCAGAAATCCGTCGCGGTGCGCTCGCTGAGTGGGGAGAAAATCGAAGTACTCACCCCGAGTGCGGACCTCGAAGGCAACCCGGCCGGCCTCGTCCGCACTATAGAGCAGCTTGCCTTCCTGTATCACCCGTCCGCGCACCCGCAGCGGCACTCGCCGCAGGTCGACAAGGTCGACCGCGGGTACTTGCAGAGCCTGCGCCAACCGGTCGGCAAGACCCGCCTCCGCGAGCAGGTCCAGCGGACATCCAGGCATGATGGCGATATCGGCGTCGCTGCTCGGGCGGTGTCGGCCGGTCGCACGGGAGCCGAACAGGTAGGCGAACCGGACACCTGCGGTCGCGAGCACTCGATCGACGTCCGACGCGCTCATGGACACAGAGCGTACGCGTCCACGTCGTGGTCCGCCGTGAAGGCCTGACAAGCAACGAAGTGCTGCGAAGATCCTGGACAGTGGAGTCAGTGTGTGTCCGGTCACGCCGGAGTTGCCCGGGTTACCAGCCGGTAATATGGTGTTGTTACCGGTGAGTAGGCCGGCTGTCGGCACTGCGTTGGAGCGAGGACATGGGTCACTACAAGAGCAATCTCCGCGATCTGGAGTTCATGCTGTTCGAGGTGCTCCGGGTGCAGGACCGCATGGGCACCGGCCCGTTCGCCGAGATGGATCGGGACACCGCGCAGCACGTGCTCGCCGAGGTCGACCGGCTGGCCCGTGGACCGCTGTCGGACTCCTTCATCGAGTCTGACCGCAACCCGCCCACCTTCGATCCCGAGACGCACACCGTCGAGGTCCCAGCGGCGTTCAAGAAGTCTTACCGGGCGTTGTGGGACGGGGAGTGGTACCGCGTCGACCTACCCGCCGAGCTCGGCGGTTACGGCGCGCCGCACACCCTGCGATGGGCGGCCTCGGAGCTGATGCTGGGCGCCAATCCAGCGGTCTTCATGTACATGAGCGGTCCCAGCATGGCTGTCGTAGTGCATCAGAACGGCACCGAAGAGCAGCAGCGATGGGCTCAATTCATGATCGACAAGGGTTGGTGCGCGACGATGGTGCTCACCGAGCCCGACGCTGGATCGGACGTGGGTGCCGGCCGGACCAAAGCGATCCAGCAGCCCGACGGTTCATGGCATCTCGAGGGGGTGAAGCGCTTCATCACCTCGGCCGAGCACGATGTGACCGACAACATCATGCACCTGGTGCTGGCCAGGCCGGAAGGTCCGGGTATCACCCCGGCCCCAGGAACCAAGGGCCTGTCGTTGTTCCTGGTGCCGAAGTATCACTTCGACACCGACACCGGTGAGCTCGGTGCCCGTAATGGTGTGTTTGTGACCGGCGTCGAGCACAAGATGGGGCTCAAGGCCTCTGCCACCTGCGAGCTGACCTTCGGCGCCCACGGCACGCCCGCGGTCGGCTGGCTGCTCGGCGACGCGTACAACGGCATCGCGCAGATGTTCCAGGTCATCGAGTACGCCCGGATGATGGTCGGCACCAAGGCGATCGCGACGCTCTCCAGCGGCTACCTCAACGCGCTGGAGTACGCCAAGCAGCGGGTGCAGGGCGCGGACATCACGCAGATGCAGGACAAGACCGCCCCACGAGTGACCATTACCCACCACCCTGACGTGCGCCGGATGCTCATGTTGCAGAAGGCCTACGCCGAGGGTCTGCGCGCCCTCTACCTCTATACCGCCAGCTACCAGGACACCGTAGAGCTCGGTGGCGATGATGCCGCGATGGCGGTGCGGGTCAACGACCTGCTGCTGCCCGTCGTCAAGGGGGTGGGCTCTGAGCGGGCGTACGAAATGCTCACCCTGTCCCTGCAGACCCTGGGCGGGTCGGGCTTCCTGCAGGACTATCCCATCGAGCAGTACATCCGTGACGCGAAGATCGACAGTTTGTACGAGGGCACCACGGCCATCCAGTCCCAGGACTTCTTCTTCCGCAAGATCGTCCGGGACGGCGGGCAAGCAATCGGCCACCTGAACAACGAGATCCAGGCCTTCCTGACCGCAGGCGGTGGTAATGGCCGGCTCAAGGAGGAACGGGCGTTGCTGGCCACCGCGCTGGGTGACCTGCAGGCGATGCTCAATGCCATGATCGGCTTCCTGATGTCGGCCCAGCAGGATCCGCGCAACACCTACAAGGTCGCCCAGCAGACCGTACGGCTGCTGATGAGCACCGGCGACGTGCTGATCGGCTGGCTGCTGCTGCGCCAGGCCGAGGTGGCCCTGACCATGCTAGCCGGCGAGGTCTCTCCCAGGGATGTGGCCTTCTACCAGGGCAAGATCGCCGCCGCAAGTTTCTTCGCCCGCAACGTGCTACCCGAACTCACCGCCCGCCGCGCCATCGTCGAGGCAACCGACAACACCCTCATGGACGTCCCCGAAGCCGCCTTCTGATCGCATTCAGCGGGCTCAGCGGGGTAAATCGTG
>CAXUFG010000144.1:0-13596 GCA_964250265.1 uncultured Pseudonocardiaceae bacterium
GTGCTCCCCCCCGCTGCTGCCTACTTGTCGAAATTGGGGGGTGGGGGCACGTCCGTAACCCCGTTTTTGTCTCAGGGTCGGCAAGGGTCGGCAAGGGTCGGCAAGAGAGCCTCAGGCGGGGGCGGTGCCGGGGCCCAGAGCCAGTTTGGCCAGCATGTCGCGGGCCTGCTCGGCGTGGCGCGGCTGACACAACACGTCGTAGCGCCCAGCTACCAGCTGACTCGATGACGCGAAGTCCCGCCGGCCGCGGGTCGAAGCGTAGCCAGCTGCGGCGAATACCGTTCCGAACACCGCGCCGGTAGCCAAACCCACCATGATAGGGATGATCCCGGCGCCGGTCTGAGACGAGAACAGGCTGAGCAGCACCCCGACGAACAGGCCGAACCAGGCACCTGACGCCGCCCCCTGGCCGAGCACCCTGCCCCAGGTCAGCCGGCGTATCACCCGCTCCACCAGCATGAGGTCCACCCCGACGATCGTGACCTCGGCGACCGGGAACTGGTTATCAGCGAGGTGGTCCACCGCGCGCTGCGCCTCGGCGTATGTGGTGTAGGAGCCGATGGGCCAGCCGGTGGGTGGGGTGGGTAGGCCGGGCATCTGACCCTGGCCGCTGAATGGACTTGTCATAGTGCATCACCTCACCTACGAGGTATCCGTGCCGACGCTGGCTCAACCTCGCGCAGCGTACTCTCGCAGCAACCCCTTGCTGATGATTGTCTTCTGGATCTCGCTGGTGCCCTCGCCGATGAGCAGGAACGGGGCTTCGCGCATCAGCCGCTCGATCTCGTACTCCTTGGAGTAGCCGTACCCGCCGTGGATGCGGAACGCGTCCTCCGTGACCTCCTTGCAGTACTCGCTGGCCAGCAGCTTGGCCATGCCGGTCTGGACATCGTTGCGCGCGCCCGAATCCTTGAACCGGGCGGCGTTGACCATCATCAGATGCGCGGCTTCGACCTTGGTGCCCATCTCGGCCAGCTTGAACGCGATCGCCTGGTGCGCCGCGATCGGCTTGCCGAAGGTCCTGCGCTGCTGGGCATAGTCGACGGCGAGCTCGAAAGCCCGGATGGCGATGCCGCAAGCCCGCGCTGCAACGTTGACCCGGCCCACCTCAACCCCGTCCATCATCTGGGCGAAACCCTTGCCGGGAGCGGCACCGAGGACCTTGTCGGCTCCGATCCGGTAGCCGTCGAACACCAGCTCGGTGGTGTCGACGCCCTTGTAACCCATTTTGTCGATCTTGCCGGGTACGCTGAGCCCCGGCGCGACCTCGCCGTAGCCAGTGGGCTTGTCCACCAGCAGCGCGGTGAGGTTGTGGTGAGCTCTCGCCGCACCCTCATCAGTCTTAACCAGGGTTGCCACCAGTGTCGATGTGCCACCGTTGGTCAGCCACATCTTCGCGCCGTCGACGATGTAGTGGTCGCCATCGCGCCGTGCCCGCGTCTTTATCGCCGCGACGTCGGAACCCAGCTCAGGCTCGGACATCGAAAAGGCACCTCTAATGATCCCTTCGGCCATGCCGGGCAGGTAGTGCTGCTTCTGCTCGTCCGTACCGTGGTGGTTGATCATGTGCGCCACAATGAAGTGAGTATTGATCACGCCGGAGACGCTCATCCAGCCACGGGCGATCTGCTCGACGACCAGCGCATAGGTGAGTAGTGACTCTCCCAGACCGCCGTACTCCTCGGGAATGGTGAGCCCGAACAGGCCCATCTTCTTCATCCCGTCGACGATTTCCTGCGGGTAGGTGTCGGTGTGCTCCAGCTCCTGGGCGACCGGGATGATCTCCTTGTCCACGAAGGTCTTGACCGTGGCGAGGATCTCCTGCTGGATGTCAGTCAGCCCATCAGTCTGAGCAAGCCGCGCCATGGGGCACCCTTTCGTCGCGCTACGAGTTCCATGCTGCGAGCACTCGCCAGTATGGCGGCATGCGAGGCGGTCCGTACGGTGAAATCGACCGGGAGATCTGCGGTGTTGCACCTCGGCGATTCGGTACCATCCTCTGTGGCACCATCGTTTCGGCACGAGGGACGGATCACGATGCTTTCAGCGGGCACCGAGGCCGGCTCATGACAATGCGCTGCAACGGCGCAACATCCCAGGTGCGCAGAGTGTTCGTGACGGTGTGGCTGTTCACGCGCCGACATGTCGATCTTCTTAGGCTGGCCAGCGCGTTGTGTCGCGCTTCATGACCGCTGGCCCCAATCAATCTCGCCGCGGTGATCGTGGCCGGGATCGGCTCGGGTGGGTCTTCGCCCCCCGATACCCGGGACCGCGCTGAGAACGCCGCATCTACCCAGCGCCATCTGCCGAGAACCGAGGACATCCGCCAAGAACCGAGGAGGGACTCATGAGCGCATCGCTGCGACCATCTCCAGACCCGACCTTTTACCGCACCCCCACAGAGGCCGCCGCAGCACCGGCCGAGAAGCTGGCCTATGTCGTCGCGTTCGACCGCGCAGCTGCGCGGCCCGACGCGCTGACCGTCATCGACGTCGACCCCGGCTCGCCACGGTACGGGCAGGTAGTGGGCTGGGCAGATCTGCCCACCCTGGGCGATGAACTGCACCACTTCGGCTGGAACGCCTGCAGCAGCGCGCTTGCTCACGAGGGTCATGACCTGCACGGCCTGGAGCGCCGCTACCTGCTGTTACCGGGGCTGCGCAGCTCGAACGTGCACGTCTATGACACCCAGCCGGATCCGACTAGCCCCACTCTGGTCAAGACGATCACCGCTAAGGAGCTTGCCGACAAAGCCGGCTACTCCCGGCCGCATACGCTGCACTGTGGCCCCGAAGGGATCTTCCTGTCCTGCTTGGGAGGCAGCAATGGTGCGGAGGGCCCAGGCGGGATCGCGCTGCTCGACCACGCCAGTTTCGAAGTGCTGGGGCCGTGGGAGAACGACCGCGGGCCACAGTACCTGGCGTATGACGCCTGGTGGCACCTGAAACAGAACACGCTGATCACCAGCGAGTGGGGTACCCCGTCGATGATCGAAGACGGGGTCAACCCAGAGCTGCTGCTGGCTAACAAGTACGGCCACGCGTTGCACTTCTGGGATCTGGCCGCTGGCAAGCATCTCCAGCAGGTGGACCTGGGCGCCCACCACCAGATGGTGCTCGAGCTGCGCCCGGCGCACGACCCCGAGGCGACCTGGGGCTTCGTCGGTGTGGTCGTGTCCACCCAGGACCTGTCCGCCTCGGTCTGGCGGTGGCACCGTGAGGAGGACGGCTGGGCCGCCGACAAGGTGATCACCATCCCGGCCGAACCCGCTGACCCCGAGTCGCTGCCGCCAGCGCTGAAACCCTTCGGCGCGGTCCCGCCGCTGATCACCGACATCGACCTCTCGGTCGACGACCAGCAACTGTACGTGTCGTGCTTCGGCACCGGTGAG
This sequence comes from uncultured Pseudonocardiaceae bacterium, assembly GCA_964250265.1. Lineage (GTDB taxonomy): Bacteria > Actinomycetota > Actinomycetes > Mycobacteriales > Pseudonocardiaceae. Next base: position 3,392 of record CAXUFG010000144.1, read on the forward strand.
CTCAAACAGTACGACGTGTCCGACCTGGCGAACCCGCGCGAAACGGGCTCGGTGCGCTTGGGTGGCATCGTCGGCCGCGCCGCCCACCCAGCCGAACCCGGAGCGCCACTGGCCGGGGGTCCGCAGATGGTCGAGGTCAGCCGGGACGGTCGGCGCGTGTATGTCACCAACTCGCTCTACGGCGCGTGGGACGATCAGTTCTTCCCCGACGGCGTCGGCGCCTGGATGGCCAAGATCGACGCAGCCACCACCGGGGGACTGAGCATCGATGAGTCGTTCTTCCCGCACGGCGAGGATTTCCGGGGCTTGCGGGTGCACCAAGTACGGCTGCAAGGCGGTGACGCGTCCTCGGACTCCTACTGCTTCCGCTGAACCGGCCGGTCATGCCCAGCCAGCGTTGGGCTGGCGTCTCCATCAGCCTAGCCTGCTAGCCCTCAGTGCCGATCCTGTCCACAGCTTGATCTTCGCGTCAGCCCCTTGGCATCGACGCCCTCGGGGTGCTCTTCAACGGCGTGCTGCTGATGGCGGCATGGCGTGCGCGTAACAACCGTAGTATGGCGCGGGCACCCGAACCGCCATTCAGTTCCGAATGGCGGTTCGGCCCAGCACCGCGACCGCGATTCGGCTCCGAATGGCGGTGGATCACGAAAAATCAGCGAACGCTAGCCTCGTGCTGTGGCCAGTGCGAGCAGGGTTTATGCCGCGCGGGTCGCTGGGCTGCCGGTGTTCGGGCCCGATGGGGAGCAGATCGGGCGGGTCCGCGACCTGGTTACCTCCCTGCGGATCGGGCCGCGACCGCCGCGGGTGCTCGGGCTGGTGGTGGAGCTTGCCATCCGGCAACGGATATTCGTGCCGATGCTGCGGGTCACCTCGATCGAGCCGGGCGCGGTGGCGCTGGCCACCGGCACGGTGAGCCTGCGCAAGTTCACCCTGCGCCCCAACGAGACGCTGGTGATCGGAGAGATCCTGGATACCCGGGTGCACGTGGCCGCCACCGGGGCGGTCGCAGTAGTGGTGGACGCCGGGATCGAGCCTACCCGCACCCGGGACTGGATGATCACAAAGCTGGCGGTACGGGAACGCACCGGCCGGCTTGGCCGCCGTGGCCCGGTTGAGGTACTCGGATGGGACGAGGTTGCGGGGCTGACCCTGGCCGAGGTGTCATCCCGAGGACAGGGCGCTGAGCAGCTGCTGGCCATGTTCGAGGGAATGCGCGCAGTGGACGTTGCCAATACGCTGCGGGAGCTGCCCGCCAAGCGCCGCGACGAGGTGGTCGACTCGCTGGACGACGAGCGTCTTGCGGACGTTCTCCAAGAGCTTTCGGAGGATGAGCAGGCCGAGGTACTCGCCCGGTTGGGCGACGAGCGTGCTGCCGACGTGCTTGAGGCGATGAATCCCGACGACGCCGCTGACCTGCTCGGCGAGCTCGCTCAGACCGAACGGGAAAGGCTGCTGCGGCTGATGGCGCCCGAAGAATCAGCACCGGTCCGCCGGTTGCTGAGTTATTCCTCGGACACCGCCGGCGGCTTGATGACCCCAGAGCCCGTAGTCCTCACCCCGGACGCCACCGTCGCTGAGGCACTGGCCCGGGCCCGTGATCCTGAGCTGACCCCCGCACTGGCCACCATGGTGTTCGTCTGCCGCCCGCCTACGGCCACCCCGACTGGACGCTACCTGGGTTGCGCTCACCTGCAGCGGCTGCTGCGCGAGCCGCCGTCGAACCTCGTGGCCGGGCTGCTGGACACCGAGCTGGCACGCCTCGGGCCGGAAGCGACACTGGCCGAGGTCACCCGATACTTCGCCGCCTACGACCTGGTCTGCGCACCGGTGGTAGACCCGGAGGACCACCTGCTCGGCGCGGTGAGCGTGGACGATCTGCTGGATGCCGCCCTGCCGGACGACTGGCGGCAGCGAGAGGCCTGGCCCACCCCTGACTTATCTGGGGAGGTGACCGGTGGCTGAGTCACGTTGGCAGTATTCGGCGAGCCGGCTGGACCTGCCGCGCGGGCCGCGGCGGCTCGCGCCCAGAGTGGACCCGGACTCCTTCGCCCGCTTCTCCGAGCGGATCGCCCGCTTCCTGGGCACCGGACGGTTCCTGGCCGCGCAGACCGTCATCGTGATGGTGTGGATCACACTGAACTTGGCGGCGGTGTCCCTGCGCTGGGACCCCTACCCGTTCATCCTGCTCAACCTGGCGTTCTCCACCCAGGCAGCCTACGCGGCACCCCTGATCCTGCTGGCGCAAAACCGCCAAGACGACCGCGACCGGGTGGCGCTCGATGAGGACCGGGCCCGCGCCGAACGGACCAAAGCGGACACCGAGTACCTGGCCAGAGAGCTGGCGGCACTACGACTGGCCCTCGGCGAGGTGGTGACCCGGGACTTCCTGCGTTCCGAGCTCGTCCGGTTGGGCGAGCACAAGGATCCGGGTGCACCGGATCCGGCCGCATCGGAACGGCCTACCCCTGCTCGACCTGGTGGCCTTCGTCGAGGCAAGCGAGCCTGATCGGCTCCCCGGCACAACACCTAGCATGGACAGGAGACCCACAACTCAACGGAAGGTCGGTGCCACCCGTGGCCTCCACCCAGACCGCCCCGTCGGTCGACGCGGTCCGAACCGCGTTGCACGGCGTACACGACCCCGAGATCAACCGACCGATCACCGAACTGGGCATGGTCAAGGACGTGACCGTGACGCCCGAGGGCGCGGTGCAGGTAGCAGTGTGGCTCACCGTCGCCGGCTGCCCCATGCGCGAGACCATCACCTCCCGGGTCGCCCAGGCCGTCCACGCCCTGCCGGGTGTCCGGGACGTCCGGGTGGAGCTGGACGTGATGAGCGACGCCCAGCGCACGGCGTTGCGCCGCCAACTGCGTGGCACCGCTGAGGAGCCCCGGATCCCTTTCGCCGAACCGGGATCGCTGACCCGGGTGTACTGCGTCGCCTCCGGCAAGGGCGGGGTCGGCAAGTCCTCGGTGACGGTGAACCTGGCGGCTGCGATGGCCGATCGGGGCCTGTCGGTCGGAGTGGTCGACGCCGATATCTACGGCCACTCGGTGCCGGGCATGCTCGGCACCACCGCACGCCCCACCCAGGTGGAAAAGATGATCATGCCGCCGGCCGCGCACGGCGTGAAGGTCATCTCGATCGGCATGTTCACCAAGGACAACACCCCGGTGGTGTGGCGGGGGCCGATGCTGCACCGCGCATTGCAGCAGTTCCTCGCCGACGTGTTCTGGGGCGACCTCGATGTGCTGCTGCTCGACCTGCCACCGGGCACCGGCGACATCGCCATCTCCGTGGCGCAGCTGATCCCCAATGCGGAGATCCTCGTCGTCACCACGCCGCAGCGCGCCGCGGCGGAGGTGGCGCAGCGGGCCGGGGCGATCGCCCTGCAGACCCGCCAGCGGCTGATCGGTGTGGTGGAGAACATGTCCTGGCTGGAGATGCCGGACGGCTCGCGCAACCACCTCTTCGGCTCGGGCGGTGGTCAAGAAGTCGCCGACTCGCTGAGCCGCTCGCTGGGCAGCGAGGTACCGCTGCTAGGTCAGATACCGCTGGATCCGCGGTTGCGGGAGACCGGCGATGCCGGCACTCCACTGGTGCTCACCGATCCAACCTCGCCGGCATCGGTCGTGCTGCGCGGCATAGCCAACCGCCTCGCGACCCGCTCGCGTGGCCTCGCCGGCAAGCTACTTTCGGTGAGTCCCAGGTAACCCCGGTCCCGATGAGGCCACTCAGGTTGCGTCGGGGTCGTACGGGGCGCGCTCACCCGGCTGCAGCGGCCGGGGAACCGGCGTACCCCGGCCGGTGGGCGCGGCGTAACCATTCGGTTTGATCGCGTCGCTGAAGGGGTCACCGTCGAGATCGTCGAACAGGTGGCGGGTGATCGCGCTGCGAGGATTGAAACTGCGAGGGTTGAAGCCTCGCAGCCCGCGCAGATCTTCCAGCGGCGCCCGGAGTTCGTCGAACTCCGGGCCCAGCTCGGAGCGCAGCTGCTCGCGGGCTCCGTTGGCGTACTCCTTTACCTGCCGCACCGTGCGGCCCAACCACGCCGCCGCTGATGGTAGGCGTTCGGGGCCCAGGATCAACAGCCCGGCGACAATGAGGACCAGGAACTCCCCCCAGCCGATGTTGAACACCCGAACACCTCCCTCACCAGCCCGCTCCGCGCACCCAGCCTAGCCATATACGCCGCGATCCGTCGGGGCCGGTCAAGATTCATGAGGCCGATCTGTCAGGGGTTGCGTATCAGGGACCTGAACTTGAAGCCCAGCCAGGGCTGGCGGCCCCAGGCCACGAGCTGACCCCTGGCGATCGCGTTCCACTGGCTCTGGCGGCCCCAGAACACCATGAAGAACGCTGCCGGATCGGCCGAGATATGGCAGTCAATCTGCCGGGCAGACGGCTCTTCGACCCTGAGCGAACCATCGTCGAAAACGAAAATGATCCGGCCGCCTCCCCGCAGGCGCAGTTCGTAGGTGGCCTGGAGGCCGGCCGCCTTTTCAGTGTTGACAAACGTCCGAGGGTCGCAAGTTCGGATCACCGGGACGAAGAACTGCCGCACCACCATGGCCGCATGGGTTGGCTTGATCCTCCACTTGCGCCCGGCGGCATGGGCGATGTCGTAACCGTGCATGAGCGTTTCGTTCAGTAGGTTGCAGGTCAGGGCCGACAGCGGCACCGTGGTGCCTTCGACCGTCCACGGGCGCAGCTCATTGGGCGAGTGCCCCGCGCACTCGCCGAGGTACTCCTGCGCCCGCTCCTCGATGCGGTCGGCCAGCACGGCCAGATCGCGCTCGGCGTCGGACTTCAACCCGAGCGCGTTCATGTCGGCGTTGTCCCACATGTCCGGGATCATCGAATCACCGGCCACCCCAGCAATGCCGGGCACCACTGCCTTAAATCGGGAGAGGTCCTGCCGCGCCATCCCAGGCACCAGCATCCAGTTCTGCGCGAGATGCATGGCAACCTCAGCGATGTTCCAGTGGCCCACCGCGGGAACTCCCGGAGCACTGATCGACCGCATCAAGGTCGTCACCCGCCGGACCTCAGCGCGGAGCGCGTCCTGGCTCTGCTGCCATTGCGCGGCCGATACGTTTGCGACCATGTCAACCCCTTGATCCAGCTGGGTTTCAGCTCAGCCGGCGCCTACTGGTCGGCTGACCGTGGCGAGCGAGCCGATACCTCGAGTACCCGTCTGACAACGTTTGCTGAGCCGGTGAAGCCGTACGCCGTGGTGGCAGCGGCGGGTGGTCGATTCCATCAAGAGTACACCCGGTAAGGCGCCCCAGCCGCTTCTTCGGGAGCCGTTGCCATTCGGCTCCGAATGGCGATCGGACCGCCCGCAGACCGCTATTCTGCGCTGATGACGACGGTGCGCGCCCACTCCCTATGCAGAAGCCGGGGCGGGCGCTACCCCCAACTGCTCGAGCAGCTCCAACCGGTCGAAGAGAAGTCGCACTGAGACGATCACACCGCCTGTGACTTCGTAGGTTTCTGACAACGGGAGGTCTACACGTCTACCCGTGGAAGGGATGTCTCCGTCAGGGGTGTGGAACGTTCCCTGATGCGTTCCTTGAGCTCTGGCCTGCGTGATGACGGTCGAACCCTCCCCGGCAACGTACGTCACGGTCAGTGCGAAATCAGGAAATGCCTCCCAGAGACCAGAGAAAAATTCGATCACCTGATCGGGCCCGCGAAGCAGACCGCCTGGAATCGCCCACTCTACGTCAGGACTCAAGATCGCCATGATCTGCTTAGCATCGTGAGCGTTGAATGCCTCGATCTTCTTGTTCACCAGATCCGCTGCGCGTCCCATTGGTGGTTCCTTTCGTGTGCCGACAGCCGATTGTCTGCGTCCGCCGCGTCGGCGGATTACTCGATATCGACACCGTCAGCTTGTGGACTTACCGCTGATTCGTGCACTCTAGGAAGGCGCGTGGGGTCGCGGCGTCCGCCGAATTACTCACCCCCGCTACTCAACTGTGGGTGGTGATCCAGACCGCGATCTGGCTCCGGTTCGGCAGATCGAGCTTGGTGAGGATGTGCTGCACGTGGTTCTGCGCAGTGCGCTCGGAAAGGTAGAGCTGGGCGGCGATCTGCCGATTGGTCAGCCCCTGCGCCACCAGCTCGGCGACCTCCCGCTCCCTCGGCGTCAACAGCTCGGCCGTCTCGCGCTGCGCCTGCGTCAAGACCGGGCCCAAAGGTGAGCCCCGCCGGCGTGCGACCTCGTCGTAGAGCTGGTTCATCCCCAGCTCCTTGGCCGTCTTCAGCGCCTCCGCGAGCAGCCGCCTGGCTCGCCGTCGGTCCGAACTCGCGCCCCGGCTTTCGAGCATGGCGCCGTAGGCGCCCTGGATCAGAGCAACGAAGGGCCGCGCGCCGATCCGCTCGGTGGCGCTGAGGGCCACCTCGAAGTGGGGGGCGGCCACGTCGTAGCGGGAAAGGGAGGCGGCGAGCACTCCGAGGTAGTATGCCCCGGGCCCCAGTGGGCCAACGGCGTCTCGCCCGCACCCGATCCAGCGGCCTTCGTAGGGGCGGAGGAGGTCGTAGCTGGCCGCCGCCTCCTGGGTGGATCCTGTGTGGGCAGCCAGCAATGTGATCCCGCAGCCAGCTAGGACCAGCCAAGATGAGCGCGGGATCCGGGCTCGGGCCCGCCAAATCCCGGGGAAGGCGTCGTTGATGCCAGTCCGGTCTCCGGCGAGGCAGCGGACGGTCAGCATCGCCAGCTTTGCAAGTTCTGGAGGATGGTCGCGTACCACGGGCTCGAAGTATGCGGCGGCCTCCTGGGGCCGGCCCTGCAAGGCCCGCAACACAGCCATTTGGACTTGATAGTTGATCTGCACGTTCGCGTCACCGACCTGCTCCCCGAGTGCAAGTGAGCGCGCAGCGAGGGCCTCGGCGTCGGTGAACTCGCCGCGAAGGATTGCCTGCGTCGTGCGGAACATGAGCCCGTGTGCGATGAACTGCGGATACCCTAAGCGCGCGGACAGTTCCTCGTGAATGTCAATCTCGCGATCGGCTCCCGGAATGTCGCCGATCTCGAACAGGTCCGAAAGCTGCCAGACGTGTCCGGTTATCTCCAGGGCGACATCGCCGGCTTGCTGGGCGAGCTCGACGATCTCGGCCGACAGGCTCACGCGCACCTCGACGTTGTCCGGAGCCCGCACCGCGAGATGACGAGCGTGCAGGGCGTAGGCGAGGGTCGGATCGTCCCCGAGGCGGCGGGCCAGGTCCACCGAAGCGGCGCTCAGCGACTCTCTCCGGGCCAACGAGTCGAACGGCGAGAAGTACAGGGCAGCGGCCAGCCGGGCGAGCACGCGCACCTTGAGCGGGGTCTCCTGCTCACCCAGTGGTTGTTCTTCCAGGGCCGCCAGGGCCTCATCGAGGATCTCGACTTTGATCGGGTCGAAGGACCAGGCCTCCATGTATGCGCCGCCGTAGCCGACCTCGCCCACCCGCAGCGCTGCCTCGGCCAACCGGTGAGGATCCTTGAACTGCCGAGCAAGGAAAGCGGCGGACTGAAAAGTCGCAGTCGCTTCGGAGACGTGCCCGGCCCACCACTGGGCATCGCCCAGCGCGAGCAGCAAGCCGAAGCGCTGCACCGCGGCGGCTGGGTCAATCGCCGCCGCCCGTTCCAGGGCTGCTCGCAGGTTCGGCAGCTCGGTCGCGAGGCGCTGCAGCACCGGGTCGTCTCGCCCGGCGCGCAACACCGCCGGTTCGGCCCGCTCGGCCAGCCCGACGTAGTAGGCCAGGTGACGCTCGCCCACGGCGTCGAGCTCACCCGCTCCGGCCAGCCGCGCCGCGGCATAGTGGCGGACCGTCTCCAGCAGCCCGTACCGCACCTCGGCGTCGTGTTCTGCGGTGGTGACCAGGGACTGGTCAATCAGGCCGGTCAACCGGTCCAGGACGGCGCAGCGGTCGATACCCTGGCCGGTACAGACCTGCTCGGCGGCGTCCAATGTCCACCCGCCGGTGAACACCGATAACCGCTGGAGCAGCGTCCGCTCGTCCTCGCTGAGCAGCTCATAGCTCCAGTCGATGGAGGCTTGCAACGTCTGCTGGCGCGGCACCGTCGTGCCGCTGCCGCCGGTGAGCAGGTGGAACCGGTCGCCCAGTCGGTGGGCGATCTGCTGTGGCGTGAGCATCCGCACCCGCGCGGCGGCCAACTCGATGGCCAGCGGGATACCGTCGAGCTCCCGACAGATCTGCGCGATGGCCGGTGCGGTTGGTGGTGTGATCTGGAAATCGGGGCGCACCTGCGTAGCCCGATCGATAAACAGGCGCACCGCGTCCGAGTTTCGCAGCACCTCGACCGTTTCGCGGTAGGCATCGGCGGGCAGTGACATCGACGGTACCCGCCACGCCGTCTCCCCCGGCACCCCCAGCGGAGCCCGGCTCGTCGCCAGCACCGTGAGCGATGGGCATGCGCGCAGTAGCTCGTCGGCGAGATCCGCGCAGGCGGCCAGTACATGCTCACAGTTGTCGAGCACGATCAGCGCCCGGCGCGCATGCAGATACCGGACGAGCGTGTCCCGCGGTCCCCAACCCGGCGCCTCCCGCACACCGACGGCACCGATCACCGCGGCTGGCACCAGTGTGTCGTCCTCCAGCCGCGCGAGCTCGACCCACCACACACCGTCGAGCTGGCCGTCCATCGCGTCTGCGGCTGCCTGCAGCGCCAAGCGCGTCTTACCGCAGCCGCCTGCGCCAGTGAGCGTCAGCAGTCGCGCCTGCCCGAGCAGCTCGCCAACCTCCGCGAGCTCCGCGGATCGGCCGACAAAACTGGTCAGCTCAACGGGGAGAGTGTTGGGCAAGGTGCCCAACGAACGCAGCGGCGGGAACTCGATGGGTAGGTCCGCATGCACCAGCCCGAAGACCTGCTCCGGCTGACCGATACTGCTCATGTCCACTCGGGTGCTTCCCACCGCGGCGAGCCGACCTGTCCGGCCGGACATTTGCGATAGTGTCCCATCGTAAGGCCTGTACGTGTACGACTACGAGGCTCTATCCCAGCGCGCCGAGCGGGACTGAAGTAGCGTCAAGCGCGGCCACCGCCACCGTCAGCACCGGTGGGGGCCGGCGGCGGCACCCCGCGCGCGCCCCGAGCTGACGGGTGATGTCACCGAAGTCCATATAGAGGCGTTCACACACGAGTTGATCGTGTTCGAACTCGAATAGCACTGCTACTCGCGTACTGACTGATCGACCCGTCGAAGGAATTCCTGCCCAGTCAGCGTTCTGCGTACCGGTAAAAAGAACCTCGACGAAAACATGGTCGTCACCATGGCGCAAGGGGCCAGCTTCGATATGGAAGTCAGGAAACACCGAGAACATTCCCACAAACAGCCCACGGATCGCGTCGTGGTCCGGTACCTGGCCCGCATCACCGAACGCGGGGATGTCATAGCTGGCCTTGGAGTCGGAGAAGGTTGCCACGGTAGTGTCGGGATCGTGGCGGTTCTCCGCGTCGACGTGCTCTCTGACTGTCGCATCTCGGGTCTGACGAAGACTGGTCTGCAATGCGGCGTCAGTCATGACTCCTCCTCCGTTTGATGACAAATCCGGTCACCGGCAGGACGATGGTCACTGTCTTCATCCATTCCGTGTATCGAACACGATAGGGAGGGACGTGGTGTAGCGACGTCCGCCGAATTACTCACCCGCTACTCAACTGCGGCTGGTGATCCAGACCGCGATCTGGCTCCGGTTCGGCAGGTCGAGCTTGGTGAGGATGTGCTGCACGTGGTTTTGCGCGGTGCGCTCGGAGAGGTAGAGCCGGGCGGCGATCTCCCGGTTGGTCATCCCCTGCGCCACCAGATCGGCGACCTCGCGCTCCCTGCGCGTCAACGGCTCGGCCGGCCCCTCGCCGAGCCGGTCGGCCAGCTCTCGACCGCGCGCCGCGAACGGCGCCATGCCCAGGGTCGTGGCTCGGCGGGCCACGTCGGCAGCCAACGAAGCGGCCCGTGCCGCATCACCGTGCCCGGCCCGGCCGGCCAGCGCCACGGCGAGTTCGAACAGCGCCTCGACGTGGTAACCGGCCGCCCCGTTCGCCGCGCACGCCTGCCGGGCGTAGTCGAGGTCGGCGACGGCATCATCGAACAGCCCCAGGTGCCGGGCAGCGATGCCCAGGTAGAGCTCAACCGGCCCGAGGTAGATCCCGGCGCCCGCCCCGCCCGCGACATGATGGCCGCGGTAACGTGTCAGC
>CAXUFG010000145.1:0-13391 GCA_964250265.1 uncultured Pseudonocardiaceae bacterium
CCCCCCCCCCCCCCCCCCCCCCCCCCACCACCGCGGCGGCGCCCCCCCCCCCCCCCCCCGGGCGCCCCCCCCCCACACAAACCGTGATCACACCCCTGCCGACCACCGATCACCACCTCGAGACCCCATCGCCTCGCTCACCGACCGACGCCCCGCAGGAGTTATGCGGCGCAGGACACGAGTTAGCAGTGACTCCACGGAGCCGAGGTCCACCATTCCGCCAGCGTGGATCGCCCAGCTCACACCCGACGGGGTCATCGTCGCCGACCTGCGGGGAGCCTCGCCGGCTCGCTGATGCGACTGACTGCGATCGACCGTGAGGTCGTCGAAGGGATGTTCCTGAACCTGCCCGGAGCGTTCATGCCCATGCGCACCCGGCTGGACAGCCCGCACCGCAACGGCGAGAACTGGGACCAGATCTTTGACCAGCGCAACCCGCAGCGGGGAACGACCCCCATCAATCCAGGACTCGTGGCTGACAACCCCTCGCTGCGGTTCATGGCACAACTTCACCTGGCTGGACGCCCCCGTATCGGTGGCCGCTTCCGCTATAACCCGGGAGCCGGTGCGCCAAACGGCCGCGTTGGCGGCTCCTGGCAGCGGTAGCCAGCCGAAGGACGCGTGCGCCGCTATTTCTCCACGAAGGTGAGGTCGAGCAAGTCTGCTTGGAATGCGATGTGCTGGTTTCGCTGTTGAATGAGGTCACTGAGATGTACTTCGGTGGTGTCCCGGAGCAGCACCCGATCGTTCTCGTCTCGGGTGGGTGTGGTTGAACCGGCGAGTAACCAGTCGCCGAGGTTGCCGATAAATCCTTTGTCCACGGCTTTGAGGTAGTCGGTGCACCGGCGGAAGAGTTTTGGAAGGATGAGCTGACCGTCGGGTCCGATGGATGCCTGGTCTGCCAGCAGCCAATCCGCCGTGGTATCCCGACCCCAGACGCCCTTTCCGGCGGTACGCGCCTTGGCGGCTACGGTGCGCAGATGATGACGGTGGCTCACCGGCGCCGACGTGTACACCGTGTAATAGGCCTGCCCTTCGGAGAGCAGGCGCAGGTTCAGGGTCGCCTCTAGCAGAGCCTGCTCGACATTGACCCATGCACCGTCCGCCGGCAGGTCCTCGGCTGTCTCGACCAGAACGTAGGCGACCGGTCGGCCGTTGATCTCCACCATCTGGGCGAGGATGGCCGCTCGAACCTTAACCGGTTCGGCCGCGGTGACCCGGGTCGGCTGACCGTGGTCGAACTCGATGGCGGTGAAGCCGATCCAGTCGAGCAGCGCATCTCTCGCGGTGTCCCCGAGGGGCTGAGCGTTGCTGCCGTAGTGCAGCTCAGGAGCGTCCACCCCCTCGAAGCGAAGCTGGACACTACCGTCGCGTTGTGATGGACGGATCCGGTCGGACCGTTTCAGCGCCTCATAGTGTGTCGAGTCATCGGCGATGAACCGCACCGAGTCCCCGTCGGGTTCGTAGCCAAGGATAACCAATTCGCCGTGAATGCAGAAATAGTAAGGCGCTGCCATTAATCTTCTCCTTCGCTAAGCGTGTTAGCACTCAGGCTCCCGAACTCAACAGCAGAGCCCGCCGGCGCGCCCGGGACAGCGCTGCTGTTGAGTTCGGGAGGAGGGAAGCCTGAAGATCTGGCAGAAACTACCCTGATCGAGCGTTGGGTAGCTCAGTGGGGCCGGTGCTCTGCCACCATTGAAAGCGTGACCGCCGTATTAGCGCCGCTGCGCAGCGGGTGGACCTACCGGCGGTGGGTTCACCTGCTCCTCGGCGGTGTGCTGCTGTTGCCCTACGTGCTGCTGGCCCGGGGCTTCACCCACTCGCTCGGACCCGATGAGGCCCCTTTCGTGCTGGCTCTGCTGGTCCTGATGACGCTGGGGGTGGCCGTGCTGATCGGCTTCGTGCCCGCAGCGCGGGTGCTGGAGGTGGCAGCAGCCCGCACGCTGCTCGGCGTCGAGCTGCCCGAGCAGACCCTTGAGGCGGCCCGCGCCTGGCCGGTGCGCTTGCGCAGTGCGGGCTGGTTGCTGGTCAACATGGTCGCCGGTGGGGTGGCCATGACGGCGACGGTGCTCGTGCTGCCGGTCACAGTGGCTCTGGCCAAGGCGCCGTTTCGGGCACGTCCGTCACTGCTGCCGGGTGGGCTGGGCGCGGAGATCCCGTCAGGCTGGGCCGCGGCCTGGGCGCCGCTGGTCGGACTCGGGTTGCTGCTCGGGCTGGTCTACTTGGTCGCGGGGCTCGGCGAGCTGCTCACCCGCGCGGCATCTGCGCTGCTCGGGCCGAGCTCCGCTGACGAGTTGGCCGCGTTGCGCCTGCGCGCCGCCGCGCTAGCTGAACGCAACCGGATGGCTCGGGAGCTGCACGACTCGATCCGGCACGCCCTGACCGTCAGCACAGTGCAGGCTAGTGCCGCCCGGCGGATGCAGGACAGCGACCCGAGATTCGTCGAGTCTGCGCTGGCCACTATCGAGCAGACCGGCCGTACCGCGTTGAATAATCTCAACCACGTGCTGAGCCTGCTTCAGGATGAGCCCGCCACCAGCGGTCCGCATCGGGGTCTGGAAGACATCGCCAGCCTGGTCGCCGAGGCTCGCTCGTCCGGTGTCCAGGTGCGCCTCAAGGTATCCGGCAGCTTGGCCGACGTGCCGGCGGCGGCGTCCCGCGAGGCGTACCGGATCGTCCAGGAGGGACTGGACAACGCCCTGCGCCACGCCGGTCCGGTTCCGGTGACACTGCGGCTGGCGGTGACCCGGGACGCTCTCGAGGTGGAGCTCACCAACCCGGTGAAAGCTGGCGTTGCCGCCGGTACGGGACGCGGCTTGGACGGTATGCGTGAGCGGGTCGAGGCGCTGCGCGGGGTGATGAGTGTGGAGCCGCGCGCCGGGCAGTTCAGGGTGGCGGTGCGCCTGCCGCTGCGCAAACCGCTCTAACGATTGCGGTAGAGCCCGGAAGCGTAGCCGGGTCCGTAGTAGCTCAACAGTTCCTCCAGGGTCTTGTCCGGCCGTTCCAGGCACTGGGCGATCTGGGCCTTCGACGGCGCCGCCGCCGGGTCCCAGGTGGCCGGCTGCCACAGTTTCGAGCGCAGCAACGCCTTCGGGCAGTGGTAGAACACCTGCTCGATCTCGACGATGAGTGCCAGCAGCGGGCGGTGGCCCTTCACCGTCATCTGCTCGAAGAAGGGGGCGTCGCGCACCAGCCTCGCTCTACCGTGGATCCGGAAGGTGTCGGGGCGTCCGGGAATGAGGTAGATCAGCCCGACGTGCGGGTTGGTCAGGATATTCCGGAATCCGTCGGCGCGGCGGTTGCCCGGCCGTTCCGGGATGGCGATTGTCGTGTCGTCGAGCACGAGGGTGAAGCCCGGCGGGTCACCCTTCGGCGAGACGTCGCAGGTGCCATCCGCTCCGGAGGTGGCCACCAGGCAGAACGGCGAGTGGGCCAGCCACTGCTTGTCGTAGTCGTGCAGTGACGGCCGGTCCTTGTTGGCGGCGTGGGGCAGCGGCACACCGAGGATCTCCTCTAGTTGCGCCTCGGAGGTGATCTCAGTAAGGCATCCGGTGTCCACGGCATCAACGGTACAGAGCACGTCTAGCAGTACGCCCTCGCTCCAGCTGAGCGTGTCCGTGGCTCTGGGGATTTAGTCCGATTGGCTCCAAGCCTCCCGAGCTCAACAGCAGAGCTGTTCTGTACGGCTTGGGCAGCTCTGCTGTTGGGTTCGGGAGCGGCGTCGCTACCCTTCGGCCATGCTCGATCACATTGGTGTTCAAGTGGCCGACGTCGAGGCGTCGCTCGCCTTCTACCTGCGCACGGTCGGGATCGCCCTGCTCGGCAGCGTCTTCTCGGCTCCCTGATACGGGCCCGGGAGGGGTGAGCTTGGTCGCGGTCATGTGCCCTCGACCTCGATCGAGATCAACCGGGCCTGGTGACAAGTCAGTCGCTACGGATTCAGGGGGTTGCCAGGCGAGTGGTCGCCGAGGCTGGTGAGCAGCTGGCGCAGTAATCCGGCGAGACGTTCCTGGTCACGGCCGCTCAGTTGGCTGAGGAGCTTTGCCTCCAGGTCGACGTGATCGACGACGATTCCGTCGATTAGTTCCCGGCCACGCTCGGTCAACGTGATCAACACGCTGCGCCGATTAAGGGGATCGACCTCGCGGGTCACCAGCTCCTTGGCGAGGAGACGGTCGATCCGGTTGGTGATCGCTCCGGAGGTGACCATCGACGACTCGACCAACTGCCCCGCAGTGAGCTGATATGGATGCCCGGACCGGCGCAGCGTCGCCAGCATGTCGAATTCCCATAGCTGCAGGTCATGCGTAGCGAAGTGGTCACGAAGCTCGCGTTCGAGTAGTCGGCAGGCGCGCTGGATCCGGCCCACCACGCCCATCGGCGCGGGGTTGATATCGGGCCGCTCGGTCCGCCACTGGCTCAGCCGCCAGTCGACGTTGTCCTCCACGCGTCTGCCGCCTCCAGAACCTCTCAACGTGAAACTGTTTGACGCTATCCTAACAGATGGCTATTCTCCTTAACGTTGAACATTTCAACGTTAAGGAGAATAGATGATGCAGGCCCCGAGCCGGTCGGACGCGAGCAGCGCGTCTCCGCCCGGTGGCACCCTGGGACTGACCGCGCTGACCGCGGCCGCGCCGGTCAGTTGGGGCACCACGTACCTGGTCACCACCGAGTTCCTCCCGCCCGGCTACCCGTTGATGTCCGGGGTGATCCGCGCGCTGCCGGCGGGGCTGATCCTGCTCGCCATCACGCGCAAGCTGCCGCACGGCCAGTGGCTGTGGCGATCGTTGCTGCTGGGCACCCTCAACATCGGCGCGCTCTTCGCGCTGCTGTTCGTCGCCGCCTATCGACTTCCGGGTGGCATCGCGGCGACTCTCACCGCCGTCCTGCCGTTGTTCGTCACCGGCCTGGCGTTCCTGCTGCTCGGCGAGACGCCCACACGCTGGCGGCTTGGCTGGGGCCTGGTCGGCCTGGTGGGCGTCGGGTTGATCGTCCTGCGCGGCCAGCTCTCCTTCGACCTGCTCGGCATCCTGGCCGGCATCGCCGCTGCCGGCGTGATGGCCGGCGGGATCGTCCTGACCAGACGTTGGGGACGCCCGGAGGGCGCCGGCGCAGCGACCATCGCCGGCTGGCAGCTCACCGCCGGCGGTCTCGTGCTCGTCCCGCTCGCGCTTGCCTTCGAGGGACTTCCGCCCGGACTGGATCTTCGTGCGATCGGCGGCTACACGTGGCTGTCTGTGGTAGGCGCCCTGCTTTCTTTCCTGATCTGGTTCCACGGCATCGGCAAGCTGCCCGTGGTCGCCGTGTCGTTCCTCTCCCTGCTCTCACCCGCGGTCGCCACGATCCTGGGCTGGCTGGTCCTCGGTGAATCGCTGACGCCGTGGCAGGGTGTCGGGTTCGTGCTCGCGCTGACCGCCATCGCCGCCGCGCAGCTGGCCCCCAACGGCGTCCGCAACCTGGTCCGTACCCCCGCTACCACCAAGGGAGAATGAGCGTGTCGCGCACCGTGCTGATCACCGGAGCCACCGGAACCGTGTCCACCGCACTGATGGATGCGCTGGAAGGGGCCGATGTGGACCGTCGTGCTCTCGTCCGCGAAGAGTCCCAAGCGGACAGCCCCTGCGAGCAGAGCGCCGAAGTCTTCGTCGGTGACCTCGATGACGCTCGGTCGCTGCCGCCCGCCTTCGAGGGTGTCCAGGATGTGTGGCTGCTCACCCCGAACGGCCCGCGCGCTCCGGAGCACAACATGAACGTCGTGTGGGCCGCACACCAGGCCGGTGTGGAGCGCATCGTGCGCTTGTCCGTCGTCGGCGCGGCACACGACGCGCCGAACCGCAGCGGCAGGCTGCACGCGTTGTCCGACCGGGAAACCGAACGGTGCGGCATGCGCTGGACGATCCTGCGTCCACACTGGTTCATGCAGAACCTGCTCAACGAGGCGGGCGACATCGCCGCCACCAGTACGTTCTCGCTGAACATGGCCTCGGCGCGGATCGGCATGATCGACGTACGCGACATCGCCGCGTGCGCTGCCTGCGTGCTCCTCGACGACCCGGATCGCCACCACGGCCAGACGTACACCCTCACCGGCCCGCGCTCGCTGACGTTTGACGAAGTCGCCGACCAATTGAGTGTCGCTCTCGGCAGGTCCATCAAGTACCTACCGGTCAGCGACGACGCCAAGCGCAAGACACTGCTCGGCTACGGCATTCCGACATGGATCGCCGACATGCTCGAGGAGTACGCGCAGGCGTATGCCTCCGGCTGGGGAGACTTCACCACCGATACGGTCGCCGACCTTCTCGGCCACCCCCCGCGCGACATCGCCGACTTCGTCCGCGACCACGCCGCAGCGTTCACCTCGGTCGACGACAACTGAAACCGTGCTCGATTCTGGCTGCGCGATCCACCGTGGTGTGGCGCCGGTGTGTGACTGCGGAACGGTCCAAATTGTCAGCCCCCCGCGCTAGCGTGCGCAACATTCGGGTCTGACGAGGTGAGGTCGATATGGCTGGTCTCGAGGTGACGGTCGAGGTGCTCGGTCCGTGGTCGTTGTCCGCGAGCGCGACGTTCTGGGAGGGGTTCGCTCCTGCAGCGCTGGCTCCCCGGGGCGCGGGGGAACAGCTTCGCACGATCTTCTGCGCCGACGGTGACTGGCGTCGAGCTGAGGTGGCGGTCAGCCAGCGGGGATCCACGGTGCCTGGTCGGTGCTCTCGCAGCGGATCCGCATCGTGCAGGCGGCTCGGCTGCATGATGACCTCGTACGCCGACACGGCGACGACGGCGCGTTCCCGCCACCCGCAGTGCTGCGTGGGCTCGCTCTGGACCTTCCTGGTCGCAAGAGCGAGTACCTGCACGCCGTCGCCGAGGCCGCGTTGGAAGGCCGGCTCGACGGCGCCGCGCTGCGCGCGATGGACCCGGAGGCCGCCATCGGCACTGTCCAGCAGGTCAAGGGCCTCGGGCCGTTCGCAGCGGAGCTCGTCGTCATACGAGGGGCGAACGCACCCGACGCCTTACCGTGGCACGAGCGCCGCCTGGCCACCGAGGTCGCCGAACGATACGGTCCGGACCGCTCGCTGGCCGACGTGTCCGAGCTCTGGCGACCCTTCCGCACCTGGGCCGCGGTCCACCTGCGCACCCTGCGCGAGCAGCGAACCCATGAGATCACCGTCCCAGCCGCGCGCGGTGTCGACGTTTTGAACGAGACCGCCCACGCGGCGGGCGGGTGGTTCCGCCGCACGAGGCTCGTATGACGCAGTACCCTACCTGTATGACGATGTTGAGCTTTCGAGTCGAGGACGCTGAGGCTCGAGAAGCGCAGTCTTGGGCAGAGCGGCTAGGCGTGGACAGATCTGAATTACTCCGCGACGCGCTCCGCCGACACCTGCTCCGGCTGGCGAGTGAGCGGGACGCTGAAATCTGGCAGCGAACCCCGATGACCGCCGGCGAGCAGGCATTGACCGCAATCGAAGACTGGGGTCCTGCCGAGGACTGGACCGACTGGGCCGATGCGGCGAGGTGAGATCTGGTTCGCCGCCACCCCCGGTGGGGACCGCCCAGTTCTTGTCCTGACCCGCGACCCGGTCGCCGAGCGGATCGGGTCGGTCGTCGTCGCGGCGTTGACCCGGACCGTACGAGGTCTGGTTTCCGAACTCGAGCTGACCCCACACGACGACGGGGTGCCGAGCGCATGCGTCGCCAACTTCGACAACCTGCACACGCTGCCCAAAGAGGCATTCCGCCGTCAGGTCACCTCGTTGTCTCCCGCTCGAATGCATCACGCGTGCCGGGTTCTTCTTGCCGCCACAGGCTGCTAGCAGTTCGGGGAAAGTGTGGAATGCTCAGCTCCGTGAACCGGGAGCGGTTGAAGCCGGACGAGCTGGTCCACTTGCGGCGCGCGCGTGACCTGATGGACCGCCTTTACGCTGCTCCATTGGACGTGCCGACAATGGCACACGCGGCGTTCATGTCGCCGTCGCATTTCGCCCGCCGGTTTCGCGCGGCCTACGGCGAAACGCCGTACAACTATCTGATGACCCGTCGTATCGAGCGGGCGATGGCGCTGTTGCGTCGTGGCGACCTGACCGTGACCGAAGTGTGTATTGCGGTCGGCGCCACCTCGCTCGGCTCGTTCAGCGCCCGGTTCACCGAGCTGGTCGGGCAGAGCCCGAGTGCGTATCGCACCGGCCATCAGGAGGGCGGAAGCGAGCTGGCCGCCGTTCCGGCCTGCGTGGCCAGGTCGTGGTTGCGCCCGAGGCCAATCCAGCGATCGAGCAGGATCGGAGAAGCCGCCGCGCGCTCGAGCCGATAGCGTCATCGCCGTGAACTTGACCATCTCGCATACCTTCGTCATTGTCGACGACCAGGACAAGGCGCTGGGCTTCTACCGGGACGTGCTCGGTCTGCAGCTGCGCACTGACGCGCCACTCGGCGACATGCGCTGGCTGACCGTCGGCCCGGCGAGCCAGCCGGAGCTGGAGATCGTGCTCGTCCCGCCGGCGATGGGACACTCGCCGGAGGACGCGCGGGCGTTGTCCGAGCTGCTGGCGAAAGGCGCGCTGGGCAGCCTCATCTTCAGCACTGACAACTGTGATGCGACGTTCGAGCGGATCCAGGCCTCCGGGGCAGAGGTGCTGCAGGAACCGATCGACCAGCCCTACGGCGTGCGGGACTGCGCATTTCGTGATCCGGCGGGCAACCACATCAGATTCTCCCAACCGCTCACCGGCCAAGCCAGCGGTTAGCGGGCTTAGGCGGCGACACTGCTGTCTCACGCTGAGAGTGAACGACGCGGCGGTGAAGAGAGCCGAAGCCGTACGGTTCGAGGCGTGAACGAGCAGCGCTTGCGAGAGCTCTATGCCGCCTTCAACGCCCGCGACATCGACACCCTCCTGGCCGCCATGACCGACGACGTGGACTGGCCCAACGGCTGGGAGGGCGGCCGAGTACACGGACGCGAAGCGGTCCGGTCGTACTGGAGCCGCCAATGGGCCGAGCTGGACCCACGAGTCGAGCCCGTCACGATCAGCACCCGGGCCGACGGGCGCATCGCAGTCGACGTCCACCAGGTCGCGCGCAACCTGGTCGGCGAGGTGCTCTGGGACGGGCGTGTCCTGCACATCTACGAGCTACGCGACGGGTTGGTCGCACGCATGGACATCGAGGAGCCGCTGGCGCCGACCGAGCACCGGCATTAACCGCCGCCACCGACAGAACGCTTGCGATTTCTCTCGCGGCCGAACAGTACTGACCGCACCCCACCGGCCGTCCAGCGGCTCGCGGCGGCCATCTCAGCGGAACTGCTCGGCGTGGTGGGTGGCCCACTGGGCGAAGGTGTGCGCCGGCGCTGCGGTGAGTCGTTCCACCGTGGTGGTGACCGGTTCCGGTTGGTCGACCAGTCCGGCCCAGTAATCCAGGGCGCCGTCGACGAACGCCGGTGCCATGCCAGCGGTGAGTAGCTGATCCCGGGTAGCCTCGGGCGGGATCTCCTCCCACCGGATCGTCCGGCCGATCGCCTCGCCGATGATGCGTACCTGGTCGGCCTGGGTCAGCGCCTCGGGCCCGGTAACGGTGTAGGTGGCCCCCGCGTGCCCGTCGCCGGTCAGCGTGTGCACCGCGACCGCCGCGATATCCCGCTCGTGCACCAGGGATCTGGCCGCTCCGCCGTAGGACCATCGCACCTCATCCGCGCTGCGGATCTGCTCGGCCCAAGCCAGCGTGTTGGCGGCGAATCCACCCGCCCGCAGGAAGGTCCATTCCAGCCCGGAAGACTCAATCTGGTTCTCCACGTCGCCGTGGAAGGTGTTCGCGACGCCGTGATCGTCGCGGGCCCCCATTGCGGAGAGGAATACCACCCGCCGCGGGTGTCTCGCCATCTCGGTCAGGCACTCCGCCACGCCGCCGGCGGTGAAGAACGGCCATAACAGGAACACGGCGTCGACCGAATCCAGGATCGCCGGCAGGCTTGCGGGGTCCGACAGGTCACCACCAATCACGTCCACCCCCACCGGTAGCGCTGCGGAATCAGGGTGGCGGGTCAACCCGCGCACCCTGGCGCCCCTGGCCAGCAGCTGCGAAACGACCTCACGACCGACACGACCGGTCGCCCCGGTCACGAGAATCAGTTCGCGCTCCGCCATGGTGGATTCCTCTCCGCGGTCACCACTCCGATCGACAGCACGAACGCTAGAACGTCAACTAATGTTAAGGTCAAGGCGCGTCGCTGTTGTGATCTTCGCTCTTGACTGCGCCGCGGGTCGGTCCGAGTCTCATAGGTGGCGGCGTGGCTGCCGGCGGCGGACTGGTCAGTGGAAGCGGAAGGGCGGCTATGGCGCTGCGCGAGGAACCGACGCAGGCTGCGCTGGAGAAGTTTCTGGCCAGTGGTCTGAATGATGCGCTGACCCGCCCGATGACCGACGACGCGGAGCGGCGCGCGCTGGCGTTGTTCGAGTCGGTGGCCGCGACGGTGCCCGCCTACCGGGCGTTCCTCGCCGAGCACGGCGTCGACCCGGCGGCGGTGCGGACCGTCGAGGACTTCAGGACGCTGCCGCTGCTCACCAAGGACAACTACCTGCGCCGGCATCCGTTGGCGCAGCTGTGCCGCGGTGGTGAGCTGGTGGGCTGCGACATGATCGCGGTGTCCTCCGGCTCCACCGGGGAACCCACCTTCTGGCCGCGGTCGGTGGCTGACGAGCTCGCCGTGGCCACCCGGTTCGAGCAAGTCTTCCATGACAGTTTCGACGCCGGATGGCGCCCGACGCTGGCGGTGGTGTGCTTCGCGCTGGGCACCTGGGTCGGTGGCATGTACACCGCGAGCTGCTGCCGGCACCTGGCCGCCAAGGGGTACCCGATCACGGTGATCGCCCCGGGCACTGCGGTCGAGGAGATCCTCCGGGTGGTCACCGCGCTCGGTCCACAGTTCGAGCAGGTGGTGTTGCTCGGATACCCGCCGTTCCTCAAGGGTGTCGTCGACACCGGCCGGGCCCGTGGCGTGCCCTGGTCGGACTACCACGTCAAGCTGGTCATGGCAGGAGAGGTGTTCAGCGAGGAGTGGCGCACGTTGATGGGCCAGCGCCTCGGCGGTGCCAACCCGTGCTTCGACTCGGCGTCGCTCTATGGCACCGCCGATGCTGGTGTGCTGGCCACCGAGACGCCGCTGTCGATCTGCATCCGCCGCTATCTGGCCGAACATCCGGCCGCCGCGCGCGAGCTGTTCGGCCAAGCGCGGTTGCCCACACTTGCCCAGTACGATCCGCGCAGCCGGCTGTTCGAGATGCACGACGAGACGCTGCTGTTCACCGGGGACAACGGGATACCGCTGATCCGTTACCACATCGCCGACACCGGCGGCCTCACCTCGTTCAACGCGATGTTGGCCTTCCTCGCCGACCATGGCTTCGATCCGCTCACCGAGCTCGGTCCCGACCACGCGGCCGGGAAGCCGGTCATCCGCGAGCTACCGTTCGTGCACGTGTTCGGACGCTCGCAGTTCACGGTGTCCTACTACGGCGCGAACATCTACCCGGAAAACATCGCTGTTGGCCTGGAGCAGCAACCGATCGCATCCTTCGTCACCGGCAAGTTCGTCATGGAGTCCAGGGAGGACGGTGACCGCGATCGTTATCTCGCGATCGCCGTCGAACTGGCTCCCGGGGTGACCGGCACCGAAGAGATCAGAAATGGGATAACGCAGTCGGTCGTCGTCCAGCTTCGCCGGCTCAACAGTGAGTTCGCCCACTACACTCCGCCAGAACACCAGGTTCCGCGGGTAACCCTGCATCACAGCGGTGATCCAGAATACTTCCCGCCCGGCGTCAAGCACCGATACTCCCGCTAATACTCCAGAGCTGGTCGCGTCACCCCTAGTATTCTTGCTCTCGCGCCCAGCGACACCACGGGGGGATATCTGGAATTTTCCTGTGAGTTTCCGGGGAACTTCCCAAACCCCGTAAGAGCTCCATGTCACCGGCCGACGTATCGGGCATGGGACGCTTATTGATACTGCTGACGACGGCGCTATTCTGCATTGCCGGTACCGGGTTGGCGTCGGCGCAGTCGCTGGCGATCATTCATCAATCGAGTGCGGCGCGCCCGGCAACGGTGTCTCCGCTCGGCAGCGTCCCAGCGGCCGCGGACACCACCTCGGCGTCCTCTGTCGCGGAGCGGGCCGCCGTGCCCGCGAGGGTGCGGCAGGCGACGCAGGCAGTCCTGCCGAACGCGCAGGTCGCGTTCGAGGTCTTCGACCGGCACGATAACACCACGTTGACCAGCGAGGATGCCGACCAGCAATTCGCCGCCATGTCAGTGGTCAAGTTGCTGATCGCGCTGGACGTGCTGTCCAGGAACAACTGGGTTATCCCGGACAGCGGCACCCAGCAGGAACTCCGTCAGATGCTCGCCAACAGCGATGACCAGATCGCCAACATGCTTTGGACCGCCGGCGGTGGCCCCGACATCGTGACCAGAATGACCGGCGTGCTCCGACTCGACGGCACCCGGCCGCCCGAGGATCCCGGTGAGTGGGGCGACACGCTGATCACACCGCACGACATGGTGACTGTTTACCGCTATATCACCGATCAACTACCCAGACCCGACCAGGACTTGATCGTCAGTGCGTTAGCGGACACACCGAAGGTTGCCGCAGACGGATTCGATCAATACTTCGGCATTCCGGACGGGATGCCGAACACCAGCTGGGCGATCAAGCAGGGTTGGGGAACCAGTGGTTCTCGAGCCGTGATGAACAGCACTGGCCTGGTCGGGGCGGATAGCCGCTACGTCGTGGTCGTTCTCGCCTCCGCGCCGGGGAACTCGTATTCCACGTTGCCGGCGGTAGTCACCGCCGGAGCAGGTGCATTGACGAGCTTGGTCGGCGTAGGCCCCTTCTTGACCGTGAGCCAACGGCCGACGTCAAGCACCTGTATTCCCGCCGGCCAACCCTGCGCTAGTACCTGTCAAGGAGTTCGAATCATCGCGTGAATAATCTGACGACGCCCTCGGACGACTGAGTCCGGAAATTTTCCTAAGATTTTCCGAAAAGTCCTCATTTGGATCGTAAGAAAGGAAACACGAGTCCCGATTTACGGATATGAGGCGCGAACTGATACTCGCAGCCGCAATGGTGGTCGGCGCTGCTGGTGCCGGGCTGGCTTCTGCGGCGGCCACACCATCTGGCCACGGCCCGCCCGCGCCCTCCCCCACCCCGCAGCCCCCCGCCCCACCGGCATCGCCGACCGCGACTCCGATATCTTCTCCTGCGCTCACCCCGGTCCCGGCGATCACTGGGCCTTCCTCGCCCGCGGTCACTGCTCGTGCCTCGCCTGCGGTCAGTCCGCATGCCTCGCCGTCGGCTACCCGGCAGGCCCCGCCCGCGCCGACCCCTCGTG
>CAXUFG010000146.1:0-13290 GCA_964250265.1 uncultured Pseudonocardiaceae bacterium
GACCAGGACGGCCTCCGGTGTGGGGGCGACCTGGACGCAGTTGCCGTTGCCGGCGCTGTAGCTGCTGGTGCGCCAGCCGACCTGGACGCAGTCGCCGTTGCTGTAGCTGTAGCTGCTGGTGTGCCAGACGATGAGATCCGGCTCACGCGTGGTCATCATGATCCTCTCCATTCGCGTAGAGCCCGGTTGCCAGTGCGGCAATCAGCTCCTGTGATTGTCTCTCGGTCAGTGCAGTGTCCGCCAGCGCGGCCAGGATGTTGCGGTAGGCCTGGATTTCCTCCGGCTTCTCCAAGAACACGCTGGAGGTCTCGCTTTCCAGGTAGGCCACCGGTTTGAACTCGGCGAACTCCATCAGCCGGAACGCCCCGGCCATCGCCGGGTGCGCGCCGAGCGCGACCGGCAGCACCCGCAGGCTCAGGTAGGAGCGCTCCGACATTCGCTGCAGGTGGCCCAGCTGCCCGGCCATCACCGCGGGGCCACCCACCGGCAGCCGCAGCACGGACTCGTGCAGGTAGAAGGTGAACTGAGCCGGACGATCCCGGCTGAACAGGCTCTGGCGGGCCAGCCGGGCGGCCACCCGGTCCTCCACCTCGCCAGGTGGCACGGTGGCGCTGTGACTGAGCACCGCGCGGGCGTACTCGCCGGTCTGCAGCAGGCCGGGCACCCCGACCGTCTCGAAGCCGCTGATGGTGACCGCCTTGTTCTCGTGGTCGATCAGGGTGACGAGTTGTTTGGGCAGCCTGGAGCCGTGCGGCTGGAACCAGCCGGGGGTGTCCTGCTCGCGGCACAGCGCCAGCAGCCGCTCCCGCCGCTCGCCTTTCACCCGGCACACCCCGAGAAACGCGGCGATGTCCACCTCGCTGGCGTTGCGCTTGCCATTGAGGATCATCGACACGAGGCTCTCCGACCAGCCGAGCTCCCGGGCGATCTGCTTGCCGTTCAATCCGGCCCGCTCCATGGCCGCTCGCAGTCCCTCACCCAGCTCGCGGCTGCGTATCGTCGAGTCCTGTTTTGGCATGATCACCCTCCCGGCCGGAGATCATAGAACACAATCTCGCAAATTCCCCAGAAGAGCTCGGATTTACAGCTTGTGAATTACTTGATTCACTCAGTGTGAACCAGTTTTCTGATCCTCGGCGGGGCGTCGGGTCTCGCGCAATCCCGAGGAGGTATCCGAGATGAGCACTCTGTCCCCGGCTTTGGCCGACGCGTTCGGGCTGCTGCGCGAGGACATCTGCGCGCACCTGGATGAGGCGGACTCGCTGGCGATGCAGGATGTCGAGTGGTCCGCTGATGATATGGACAAAGCGCGCGAGCTGATCGGCGACCTGGTGCTCGGCATTCGCGGGTTGATGATCGAGCACGAGCTGCAGAGCGGCGGTGACTGCCGGATTTGCGCGTCGGCGTGGCCCTGTCCGGTCCTGGCGACCATCCACGGCTTTGTGAAGGACCCGGAAGGCCAGTTCGTCGCGCTGGCCCGCCGATCGACCAGAGGCGGATTCATCGAGGTCGGCACCGCACAGTGCACGACCGCGCCCTTCTCGTGACGCCACTGAGCGGTCTTCTCCCGAACTCCACAGCAGAGCTTTTCGATCAAGCCCGGACAGCTCTGCCGTTGAGTTCGGGAGGCTGAGAGCGAGCCCTGACGAGAACATTGCGTGGGTTGATCGCCACGGCGTGTGCGCGCCCGAACTGGCGGGGTGTGGGCTTAGGCTCGGTTGGTGACGCCGTGGGTGTGGTTCTTGATCGCCGGGCTGGCCGCTGCCGCCGGGAGCGCGCTGCTGGCCGCCGACCGTGGACAGCACAGCGCGAACCAGCGGGAACGTCGTCGCTGGGCGGCGCTGCGCGGGTGGCGGTTCGTGCCGTCCGACCCGGTAATCACCGAGCGCTGGCGGCACGGTGTGATCGCCGGCGCGGGGCTGGCCCGGGATCTGGTGTCCGGGAGCTTGTTCACCCCGCTGGGTCGTCGCTTGGTACAGGTGTTCGACCACGAGCAGGGCGGCCAGGTTTCCCACGTGGTGGTCGCGGTGCAGCGGCGAGTCCGGAATGCGGATCTGGTGATGGAATTGTGGCTGCCAGACCAGCCGCTACCCCAGGATCCTGAGCTCATCATGCTCGGCTCCGCCGGGGACCGGGTCGCCCTGGTTACCGCTCCCGACCAGGCCCGCGCACTCGTGACGCCAGAATTCGTCTTCGCAGCCAACGCGCTGGGCGCTGACATCTCGGTTGCCTGGTTGGAGCAGGACTGGGTGCTGGCCACGGCGCCGTGCACCGCCACGCCCACCCGGTTGGAGCGGCTGCTCCGCGGTCTCGACGAGATTGCCGACCTGCTCGACATCGCCGCGACGGACGACAACACCGACCACACGGCTGCCGCCGATCTCGCGGAGCTGTCCGGCTGGGCTTCCAGCGAGTTCAGTCCCAGGAAGTAAACGGCACCCCCGTGTCCGAGTCACCGGCAATCCACGTGCCATCCGCCCGCGTGCCTGTCCCGTCGGATCAACCGGCACCGTCCCGCAGACGCAGGTTCGCGCGCCGGCAATCCAGGTCATTGCCCGCCGATCCATCAGGCTGAGTCAGATACCCGATCCTCGGAGCGCACTCGTCGCCGAGTTCGACAGCCCAAGGGGTCTCCTGCCGCCCTGGTGTCGAGCTCGGCGACAACAGAGTTGGGCACAGATTTCGGCCCCGGTCTGGCGGTGAGCTGGAGGAAGATGCCAACAAACGTGGGCCTACGAATGTTGACTTCCAGGATCCATCTCAGCTACGTTTGCCAACAGATGGTGGCCAACAGATGTTTCTAGAGGTGAGAGATGGACGTGGACGTGGTGGTCGTGGGAGCCGGACCGACCGGCCTCATGCTGGCCGGGGACTTGGCCGAAGCGGGCGCGGCGGTCACCGTCCTGGAACGGCGAGCCGACGAATCGAACGTGACGCGGGCGTTCGCAGTGCATGCCCGGACCATGGAGGAACTGCAGATCCGGGGTCTGTCCGAACAGCTGGCGAAGACTGGCACGCCGATCCGATCGCTGCGGCTGTTTGACCGGGTACAGATCGACCTGTCGAGGTTGCCCAGCGAATTCGCCACACTGTTGATCACGCCTCAATACGAGACGGAGCGGGTCCTGCGGCTGCGAGTCGACGCGCTGGGTGTGCGGATCGTGCGGGGCGCCGAGGTGACCGGGCTGACCCAGGACGCGCACGGTGTCGATGTATCAGTGCGCACCGCGCAGGGCGGTGCGGCGACCTACCGTGCGTCCTACGTGGTCGGCGCCGACGGGGTGAACAGTGCGGTTCGCACCGCCCTCGGGTTGCCCTTCCCCGGACAATCGGTGATCAAGTCCATTATGCTGGCCGATGTCCGGCTCAGCTCACCACCCGAGGACGTGTTGGCGGTCAACGGCGTCGGCGATGAGTTCGCCTTCATCGCTCCGTTCGGCGACGGATGGTACCGGGTGTTCGCCTGGAACCGGCACAACCAGGTCGACGACAAGGCCCCGCTGGAGCTCGCGGAGATCCGGGAAGTGACCCGCCGCGCCCTGGGCACCGATTTCGGCATGCACGACCCGCGCTGGCTCTCGCGGTTCCACAGCGACGAGCGCCAGGTCCCGCGCTACCGGGTGGGCCGGGTGTTCCTGGCCGGTGACGCCGCGCACTGCCACTCGCCCGCGGGTGGGCAGGGAATGAACACCGGGATACAGGATGCCGCCAACCTGGGCTGGAAGCTGGCCGCGGCGGTCCACGGGTGGGGCAGTGAGCGTCTGCTGGATTCCTACCACGAGGAGCGGTACCGGGTCGGACGCCAGGTGCTGCGCAGCAGCGGCGCGCTCATCCGGCTGGCGCTGATCAGACCGCGATGGGGCCGCCAGGCGCGCAATCGGATCGGCCAGTTCTTGATGGGCATCCCGCCGGTCGCCGCGCGGGTAGCCGGAACCATCTCCGGCATCGGCATCCGGTACCCCGCGCCACGAGGGGCCGACCGGCGGGTAGGTATCCGCGTGCCCAACATCGCGTTGACCGGCGGGGCGCTGCACGAGGCTCTGCGCGGTGGCCGGTTCGTCCTGATCGGCAGCGACGCCCCCCGGGTCGAGCGGCCACCCCAGGTCGATGCCGCTGTGCCGGCGCTGCCGACCAGCCAGTTGATGCTGGTTCGGCCCGATGGCTATCTGGCCTGGGTTGGCACAGCGGGGCAATTCCCCGCCTGGGCCCGCGGATACTTCCAGCGGCGGGACAACCAAGCCACGGCGCGGCGTCTCGCTGGAGCCCAGTGCCAGACGACGTAGCGGTGTCAGACGAGGGTAGGCCGGCTCCGGAGGCTCAGCGCGAATCCGGCTCCCTCCCGCTACCGGCACTGGTCAGCGAGCCTGTCAAGCAGTGCTGCAGCACCGGCGCCATGGCAGCGACCAGCGCGCCGGCGTCCATGGCGACCACCGGCGGCAGGCGCAGGATGTAGCGGCTCAGCACGGTACCGAGCAGGTGGGTGCTGAGCAGCCCGGCGCGAACGTCGGCATCGGCTCGGTCGCCGGTCGCCTTGCGCACCAGCGGTATGACCTGCTCGGTGAACACCGCGCGGACCCGCTCGGCGGCCTCGGGATGGGAGGCGGCCGACCGGATCAGGATGAGCAGGGTCCCTTGACCCCAGTCGCTCTCCCAGAGTTCGACGAAGTGCCGGGCGACCACTTTGCCCAGCTCGTGTGACGGCACGTCGACCAGGTGAGGCAGGCGCAGGTCGACGTCGACCGCGGCGCTGAACAGCCCGTCCTTGCTGCCGTAGTAGCGCATGACCATGGACGGGTCGAGTCCGGCGTCGGCCGCGACCGTTCGGATGGTCGTGCGCTGGTAACCCTCCTCGGTGAACCGCCGCCGAGCCGCGGTGAGGATCGCGTCGCGCGCTGCCCGGGATCGTTCAGTAAACGCCATCCAACCAGCGTAGGCCAACGAGTGTTGTCAATGCGCTTCTTCCATCGTATTCCTTGACAAGTATATGCTATCTTTGGAATATTAGTCCGGTGACGGACGCCATCTGGTCAGCCTTGGGGGATCCACGTCGACGTGCTCTGCTCGATGCGCTGCGCGTCCGTGCGTGCGCGGTCAATGAGCTGGTCGAGCAGCTCGGCTTCCCGCAGCCGACCACGTCCAAGCACCTCAAGGTGCTCCGTGAGGTAGGCCTGGTGCGAGTACGCAAGCAGGCCCAACGTCGCATCTACATGATCGACCCCGCGCCGATCGCCGAGCTCGATGCCTGGCTGGCGCCCTACCGCCGGCTGTGGAACGAGCGTCTCGATGCGCTCGGCCGGCACCTCGACAACCCGAAGGAGAACTGATGGATCGCGGAACCTACATCGAATATGACGGCCGACCCGCCGTGCGTTTCCAGCGCACTTATCCGCACCCGATCGAGCGAGTTTGGGCCGCGGTCACCGAACCCGATGAGCTTTCCCGCTGGTTTCCCTTCGCCGTGCAGATCCAGCCGCGGGCAGGAGGGACGATCGAATTCTCCGACGACCCCAACATGGCGCCGACGACGGGCACGATTATGGTCTTCGATCCGCCCCACCGGTTTGCATTCAGCTGGTCGGGAGACGAACTCCATTTCGAGCTGGAAGCGGTCGGGGGCACTCGCTGCCAGCTGACACTGATCAACGTTCTCGAAGCCCGCAATACCGCGGCCCGCAACGCGGCCGGTTGGACAGTGTGCCTCGCCGAACTCGACAAGCACCTCCGCGGGGAAGTTGCTCATGGACCGCACAGTGATACCGCCGAGCCCTGGCGAGCGCACTACGACGCCTATGTCGCCGACGGAATGCCATCCGGTGCGGAGATCCCTGGCGCGACAGTGCTGTCAGACGTGACAGGGCCGACGGATCAGTGATCGGCCCTCGTCGTCCAGGCTGATGATGACGGCGACCTCCCGGCCGTTGTCAGTGATGATCGCCTCATGGCCGGTGTAAGCGACCTCACGCACCACGGCGCCGAGGCTGCCGGTTTCCTCCTTCGGGTTTGAAGGTGGGAGGGATCCCCGATCGCCCCGTTACAGTGGTCCTGTCGGCGAGGAGACGTCGTGGGACTCGTGCGCAGGGTGCAGGCGCGGCGCCATTACCGGCGCACGGCCGGGCTTGCCGAACTGGACCGCCGGGACGGGGCGGCCGCCGCCACGCCACCGGATGACACACCGCGGGAGTCACGCCGCCGCCCGGTCAGCAAGGGTAAGTGGATCTACGCCGGGTCGTTCGTGGGAATCGTCTGCGTGCTCCTCTACCTGGTAACGGCCTTTCCCTCGCTGGCTGGCAAGACCAGCCGGTGGGAGGCCGCCCGTTCATCAGCGCAGGTAACGGCGAAGGCGCCGTTCGCCTTTGGCCTTGTGACCCCCTCCGGTCGACCCATCACCTACGATCCGTGCCGCCCGATCCATTACGTCGTGAACCCGACTGACATGCCCAGTGGGGGGATGGCGCTGATCCGTGACGCCATCGGGAGGATCAGCGCAGCGACCGGGCTGACCTTCACCGAGGACGGCCTCACGCAAGAGCGTCCCGCCCGGGCACAACGGCAGCTCGTCCAGCCGCAACGTTACGGTCAGCGCTGGGCGCCGGTGTTGATCGCCTGGGTCGACGAGGCGGAGTACCCGCTGGTCGACGGGAACGTGGCGGCGGTCGGCGGGAGTTTCTTCGCCGACCCGGACGGGCCTGAATCGGCACGATACGTCACTGGCCAGATCGCGCTAGACCGGGAGGACCTTTCCCCGGTTCTGGCGGATAATGAGGGCTACGCGGTGGCGCGGGCGGTCGTGATGCACGAACTCGGTCACGTCGTGGGCCTTGACCACGTGACGGATCCGGGTGAATTGATGGCGGCGGTGAACTCGGGGCAAACCGACCTGGGCCCCGGCGACCGCCAGGGCCTCGCCAAGGCAGGGAAGGGCAAGTGCTGGCCCGACCCCTGACCGAGGTGGCCCTTCACCCGACATGGAGCCATATCGGGCCTGGACGTGGCCAGAAACCCCGACATGGCTCCATGTCGGGGGCGGCCGTCCGCGTCGCTAGCCTGGGCACTATGCCGACTGCGCTGATTACGGGACCTACTGCGGGGATTGGGGGCGCATTTGCGCGCAGGCTCGCGGCCGAGGGCTACGACCTGGTGCTCGTCGCCAGAGATCGGGTCCGGCTGCGGCGGCTGTCCGCGGAGCTGTCGCAGCGGCACGGGATCAGCGCCGAGGTGTTTCCCGCCGATCTGGCCGACGCCGGTGAACGGCAGTCGGTCGAGCAGTGGTTGCGCTCGTCAGATCCGGTGGATCTGCTGGTGAACAATGCCGGCTTCGGGGTCGCCGCCGCCGGATTCCTCGAGGCTGACATTGCCGATCTGCAAGCGCAGCTGGACGTCAACGTGACCAGCGTGCTGCGGCTGACCCACGCCGCACTGCCGGGCATGATCCGCGCCGGACGCGGCGCGGTGATCAATGTGTCCAGCGTCGGCGCCTTTATACCCGGTCGCGGTACCACCTACGGCGCGAGCAAGGCCTACGTGACGATGTTCTCCGAGGGGCTGGCGGTGGCCCTGGCCGACACCGGGGTGCAGGTGATCGCGCTGTGCCCTGGTTTCGTCCGCACCGAGTTCCACGCCCGGGCGGGGATCGACATGGCCGGCACCCCCTCGGCGTTCTACCTGGACGCTGACGACGTCGTCCGGGACTGCCTGGCCGACCTGCGGCGCGGCCGCACCATTTCGGTGCCCGGCCTGCAGTACCGGGCGTTGGTGGGGCTGGTGGATGTGTTGCCCCGCAGTCTGGTCCGGCGCTTCGCCGGGCGCGCAGGACGGGGCCGCGCATGACAGAGCTCCGAGCCCGGCTGGTGGAGTTGGTGCGCAAGCTCGCGGTGGTGCACGGCCGGGTCACGTTGTCCTCGGGCGCGCAGGCCGACTACTACGTGGACCTGCGCCGCGTCACCCTGCAGCACGAGGCCGCTCCGCTGATCGGGCGGCTGGTCCGCGAGCTGACCGCCGACTGGTCCTACCGGGCGGTGGGTGGCTTGACGCTGGGCGCCGACCCGGTCGCCGCCGCGGTACTGCATGCGCCGGGCCCCCCGGTGGACGCTTTCATCGTGCGCAAGGAGGCCAAGCAGCACGGGATGCAGCGGCGCATCGAGGGTCCGGACGTGGCCGGCCTGCCGGTGCTCGCCGTCGAGGACACCTCCACCACCGGCGTCTCGGTGCTCACCGCGGTGGCGGTGCTGCGCGAGGCGGGCGCGGACGTCGTCGGCGTGGCCACCGTGGTGGACCGGGACACCGGCGCCCGCGAGGCCGTCGAAGCCGCCGGGCTGCCTTACCGCGCCGTACTTGAGCTCGGGGAGCTCTTGTGAGTGCGAAAGAGTGCCACTCACAAGGCCCGGAGCCTGGGCCCACCGAGTGGGGCCAGGCTCCGGGCCTTGGGCCATTCCGTGGGCCCTGGCCCGATGACCCGCGCTACGACCCGGACCTGCTGCGCGAGGGTGATCGCCGCAACGTCGTCGACGCCTACCGGTACTGGCGTCGCGACGCGGTCGTCGCTGAGCTCGACACAAGGCGGCACCCGCTGCACGTCGCGATCGAGAACTTCGGCCACGACCACAACATCGGCACCGTGGTGCGCACCGCGAATGCTTTCGCGGTGGCCGAGGTGCACATCGTGGGGCGCCGCAGGTGGAACCGGCGCGGCGCCATGGTCACCGACCGATACCAGCATCTGCGCCACCATGACGGCATCGCCGAGCTGCTGGCACATGCCGCCATGGCCGCCCTCACCGTGGTCGCGGTGGACAACTCCCCGGGCGCGCTGCGGTTGGAGACCGCGAGCCTGCCGCGGAACTGCCTGCTGCTGTTCGGGCAGGAAGGACCCGGCCTGACCCCCCAAGCCCGAACCGGAGCTGCGCTGACGGTCTCCATCGCGCAGTTCGGCTCCACCCGGTCGATCAACGCCGGGGTGGCCGCCGGGATCGCCATGCACGCCTGGATTCGCCAGCACGCCGATCTGAAGGCGGCCTGGTGAGCGTGTGGGTGGGCCGGGCGGCGGCGGCCGAGCGGGCTGTGCACACCCGGCACCTCCGCGTGCTGTCAGGGTTGCCGGACACCCGGCTGGGCGAGATCGCCTGGCCAACAGTGTCACCCACGGTGCGCTGGCACTACTGGTGGCAAGCGCACCTGCTCGACTGCATGCTCGACGCCTACCACCGCGCCCCGACGCGGTGGCGGCGCGACGCCATCGCCGCACTGGAACGCGGCGTGCGGGCGCGCAACATCACCGGCTGGGTGAACAACTACCACGACGACATCGCCTGGCTCGGCCTGGCGTTGCAGCGCAGCGCGGCGGTCGCTGGGCTGCGCAAACCGGGCGCGGAGCACGCCATCATGCGCCGGTTGCGGCTCGGGCGGGGCCCGAGCGGGGGGATGCGCTGGCGGGTCGGCGACGATTTCGTCAACGTCCCGGCCACCGGTCCCGCCGCGATCTTCTACACCAGGCGGGGAAACGTGGGAGTCGCCACGTCCCTGGCGGACTGGATGCTCCAGCACCTGATAGACCCGAACACCGGTCTGGTCTTCGACGGGGCCAGAGTGAACCCCGATGGGACGCTGCGGTCCATCGAGCGGGCCATCTACAGCTACTGCCAGGGCGTGCTGCTCGGCGCCTGCGTCGAGCTGAGCGCCGCCACCGGAGCACCGCGCTGGCTCGAGCAGGCCGAGACGACCGTGCACGCGGTCGCCGAGCACCTCACCGACGAAGGAGTGCTGCGCGGGCACGGCGGCGGCGACGGCGGGTTGTTCACCGGCATTCTGGCCCGCTATCTCACGCAGGCCGCCGTGTCCTTGCCTGCGTCCGTCTCTGAGCCCACGAGGAAGACCGCGACGCGCCTGGTGCTCGACTCCGCCGAAGCGGCCTGGCGCAACCGGGGGGCTGCCGAGGGCGGCCCGGTGTTCGGACCGCAGTGGTCGGTGCCGGCGCGCCAGCCCGGTCCAGGTCTGGCCGAGCGGGACCTGTCGGTGCAGCTCTCGGGCTGGATGTTGCTCGAGGCCGCCGCTGTGCTGTGCCCCGGCGACCCAGACTAGGCTGACCAGCCATGATCGATCTCAAGGTGCTGCGGGAGGACCCGGACCGGGTCCGTGCCTCGCAGCGGGCACGCGGTGAGGACGAGAACGCCGTCGACGCGCTGATCGGCGCCGACGAGCGGCGGCGCAAGGCCGTCGCCGTCGCTGACTCGCTACGCGCCGAACAGAAGACGCTGGGTAAGCAGGTTGGCCGGGCGCAGGGTGCGGAGCGGGACGAGCTGCTCACCCACGCCAAGCAACTCGCTGCGGACGTCAAGCAGGCTGAGGCCGAGCAGGCCAGCGCTGAGCAGGCGATGGAGGCTGCGCACCGCGCGGTGTCCAACCTGATCGTCGACGGGGTACCCGCCGGAGGGGAGGACGACTACGTCGTGCTCAAGCACGTCGGGTCGCCCTCCGAGCCGGCCCTCGCCCCGCGCGACCACGTCGAACTGGGCACCGCGCTGGGCCTGTTCGACATCGAGCGCGGCGCGAAGGTCTCCGGTGCCCGGTTCCATTTCCTCACCGGGCTGGGCGCGCAGCTTCAGCTCGGGCTGCTGCAGCTGGCCGCGTCGCAGGCGATCGCCTCCGGGTTCACCCTGGTGATCCCGCCGGTGCTGGTCCGTCCGGAGATCATGGAGGGCACCGGGTTCCTCGGTGCGCACGCCGCCGAGGTCTACCGGCTGCGCGACGACGACCTGTACCTGGTAGGGACCTCCGAAGTGCCGCTGGCCGGGTACCATGCTGAGGAGATCATCGATCTGTCCGGCGGCCCGTTGCGCTACGCCGGCTGGTCGTCCTGTTTCCGCCGGGAAGCCGGCTCCTACGGCAAGGACACCCGGGGCATCTTCCGGGTACACCAGTTCGACAAGGTCGAGATGTTCGTCTACTGCCGGCCCGAGGCCGCCGAGGCCGAGCATCAGCGGCTGCTGGCCTGGGAGGAGCAGATGCTCGCCGCGATCGAGGTGCCCTACCGGGTGATCGACGTCGCGGCCGGCGATCTGGGCAGCTCAGCAGCCCGCAAGTTCGACTGCGAGGCCTGGATACCCTCCCAGCGGACCTACCGGGAGCTCACCTCCACCTCGAACTGCACCACCTTCCAGGCCCGCCGGCTGGGCACCCGCTACCGCGACACCGACGGACGCCCGCAGATCGCGGCCACCCTCAACGGCACACTGGCCACCACCCGGTGGATCGTCGCCATCCTGGAGAACCACCAGCAGCCCGACGGTTCGGTTCGGGTGCCCGAGGCCTTGCGCCCCGCGCTGGGCGGGCTAAGTTTGATCACCCCCCGGCGCACCTGAACAGCAAGCGAGATCGATCGGGTCTCCGGCGCCGACCACGGTCTCGGCATCGCCCAACGCCGCACGAAGCGTCGGAGATCGTCGAGCCACCGCTCGGCGCCCACGGCGAGTGCCTTGTTGCGCACCGCGCCGGGAACAGTGATCATCAGCGCCCCCCCAACTCGGCTCGCCACCCGACCGCCGTTCGTCACCCACTCGCCGCGACAGTGGTTGTCGGTGCCTGTGTGGCCGGGTTCACCGCGCCCCGGTGGGCGATCTCGAGTGCCGCCGCACCGATCGCCGTCCCCACCATGGCCAGCACTCCGATCGGCCAGTAGATGTGGGCAAACATGAAGGGGATGGCCGCCGCAACGATGATCAGCGCGCCGGGTAGGGCCGGACTGCCGTCCCGGCGGACAGCCACGACCCCGGTCATTGCCACGGCGATCAGGTAACACCAGATGCCCGGGATGGCGAGCTGGTTGCCGAGTGCGAGCAACCGCGTCACGGCGGGACCGCCCGGGTTACTCTCCATGGCTACCCCAGCGGCGATCCCCGCCAGCGTGTCCAGGCCCGTGTAGAACGTCGCATACCCGTACGCGGCGCACCGCGCCACCCATGCCACCAACCCGGACTCGCCCCGTACCAGTGTCCAGACGACCACGGCGAGCAGCGGGAACACCGGTAGCAGCCAGACGTGCAGGGTCCACCAGTGGCGCGCGGTCGCCGGAGTCAGATCCATCGGATGGGTCAGACCGGCACCGGCCAGCACAAGCCCGGGCGCCGCCACCACGAGAACTCTCAGGAGCAGCGGGGCTTGCCAGCGGGGCAATACCACCGCACCAATGTTAGAGATGGGCCGTCCGCAAGGCGACACTGATCATGCGCGACGCCGGATCCACCCCGAATGATCGTCACCGACCCGCCTGCCCCGCCTGTCGTACCGGCACCGGCGGTATGAGCGATAATCAACCGATGACCGCGGCGACGACGAAGATCGAGCGCTCCGGCCCGGCGATCCGCGCCCTATTGGCTGATGTATCCCCGGCCGAGTGCGCGCACTTCACCCAACCATCGCCGCGACCAGCGCGACCTCACCGGCCTCTTCGCCCATTCGAGACCCGCGGTATCTCATCGATGGATCAGGGCTAAGCGCAATCACAATGAAGCCGACTCGATCGGCTGCGGACGAGCGGGAGCCGCCGCGGCTGCGGCTTCGCCACCGTGTGCCTCTTTGTGCTGCCTACGCAGCTGGAGTGCTGGTCGATGATTCACCGCAGGTGGCTGCGACCTGAGCCAGTCGGTGCGATGATTGCGGGATCAGGCGGCGATGGGGTGAGGGTGAGTCGTATGAGCGTGCCGGGGGATCCGAGGGACGGCGGCCAGCAGCGCAGCTCACAGCCTTACGCGCAGAATCCGGCTGAGGCCGAGCCGGGGCATCGCCCAGGCGCCGGGTACGGTGGGCCCCTAGCTAGGCCCCGGAACGGCTTCGGCGTCGCCGCTCTGGTGCTTGGTCTGCTGGCTCTGTTGCTGTGCTGGACGATCATCGGCGGCATTGTCTTCGGTATCCTCGCGCTGATCTTCGGTCTGCTCGGCCGTAAGCGAGCTAACCGCGGGGAAGCGACCAACGGTGGCATGTCGGTGGTCGGCGCCGTGATCGGCACCATTGGACTCGTTATCGCGATCGGGTTGATCGTGCTCGGAATATCCCTGTTCAACACACCAGCCGGCCAGAGTTACCAGCGGTGCATCCAGGAAGCGCAGGGAGCACCCGCGACCCTACAGCGGTGCCTCGAGGAATTCGCCGGCAAGATCGGCCGCTGAGCGCGTGGACTCGGCAGCTTCGCCAAAATCAGGCCGATCACCAGGCTGGATCGTCATGGCCACGGCATCACAACGCACCGTTGGGACCGGTTCCGACCGGCCGTCCGCCACACCCCCGACCGAGCCTGCACTC
>CAXUFG010000147.1:0-13254 GCA_964250265.1 uncultured Pseudonocardiaceae bacterium
TGCGGTGGGTCATGCGAGCGTCCCTCCCCTGTGATGCCGGCTGCTGATCTGCCACCCGGAGCCTCCCGCCGGCCAGCGAGCGGCGATCGCGAGAGGGCGAGGCTACACAATGGGCGGGCCGGCTGCGCTCGGTGACCCAGGCGCGTCGGCCGATCTCACTCGATCGCCGCCGCACAGTGCGTCGTCGATCTCGCGGAGACCCTGCGCAACGGAGCGCAACGTAATCAGCTAGCCCGCCAGCTTGGCCCCGGCGGCGGCGAAGATGCGTTCCACGTTGTCGCCGGCGAAGAACTCTGCCGGAGACGTCACTCCGGCGCAGACCCGCACGAAGGCGTCCATCGCCTCGGAGTTGCCGTGCACCGCCCCCAGCAGCTGCGCCAGCTCCGGTGGCGGCGGCTCGAGCCTCGCGAACTGGATAGTGAAGTCGTACATCGGCAGGACGTGCTGGTCGCGGGTGGATTGATAGCGCGCCATCGCAACGTCGAAGGAGCACACCCCGGAGAATGTCTCGTCCAGGGCCGTGGCGCAGAGTTCGGCATCCCGGAAGGCGTCGGTGATCCCCTGGGCGGTGATGGGGTCCTTGTTGTAGCCGGCATCTCCCACCAGTGCCCAGCCAGGGCCGAAGGGCTTGCGGAAGAAGTTCGGTACGACGGTACCGACGTAGCGCCCCTCGCGGGTAGCGGCCCGGATCCGTTCGGCGAAGGGCGGCGCCAGTTCGAACATCTTGAGGAAGTTTCCTTCGATGTCCTTCTTGTTGGCCTCGAACTCCGTGAACGGCCAGCCGCCGACGACCAGCGTCAGGCCGTCGTTGGTGGGCAACGCCGCGAATGCCCGGTCGGGACGGACGTAGGCCTCGAAGCGGCCCTCCACCGGCAGCCCGCTGTAGTAGGTGTAGTAGCCGCACGACAGGCGCGGCTTATCGTGGTACTGGTCGGGTCGCACGGACTGCGCGACCAGCGAGTGCCAGCCATCTGCCCCGACGACCACGCGGGCGTGCTCGGTGACGGTCGCCCCGTTGCGGCTGTGTCCGCGAACCCCGGTCACCTGACCGTCCTCGAAGACGACGTCGGAGACGGTGAAGCCCTCCCGCACCTCGGCTCCCGCCTCGGATGCCGCGTCCACGAGCAGCTTGTCCAGCACCGTCCGTCGAGGCCCGTAGGCGACCGGAGCGTCGTCGGTCCCCGGTGCCCCGGAGATCGCGAAAGGGCCGAAGTCGAACGAATAGCTGCGGATTGGTGGGCACCCCGTCGCCGTGACCCGGTCCAGCAGGCCCCATCTCCGCAGCGCCGCCACGCCCGGCGGGTGGATGAGGTGCGTGGAGATCGTGTCGCTGGGGAAGCTCGCCCGGTCGGCCACCAAGACCCGGTAGCCGGCCCTGGCCAGCAGCATGGCGGTCGGTGACCCGGCGCAGCGCGCGCCCACCACGATGGCGTCGTAATGGTTCTCGGTCATGTCGGACTCCTGATTCGGCGATGAGCGCCAGGATGCAGGTATAGAGACGGCGAAGTATCGGGGAAATACCCCATTCACAGGCTGGGTTTCTGCCTGACGACGCTCCAGAAGGTGGGTGGAGGTATCAGGACGGGCGCCGCGGCATCTATTTCTGTGGGGGAGGTCCACTGCATGACGTCTGCCGTGATCTTCGACCGTCTCATGAGGTATCGTGATGACCACCCCCCGAACGGAGCCCCGGGCTGAGCGAATCGAGTCGGGCGACGTCCCGGTGGTGGTGATCGGGGCGGGCCAGGCGGGCCTGGCGGTGAGCCAGGAGCTGACCGCCCTTGGCGTCGATCACGTCGTGGTGGAACGGGGCCGGGTTGGTGAGTCCTGGCGTGGCCGCTGGGATAGCTTCTGCCTGGTAACACCGAATTGGACACTGAGCTTGCCGGGTGCCCCGTACCGGGGCGACGATCCCGAAGGCTTCGTCCCCCGCGACGAGATTGTCCGGTACCTGCAGCGGTATGCGTCAGCCTTCAGTGCTCCTGTTCGCGAGGGAATCGGCGTCGACAGCCTCGAACCCGGACGCAACGGCGGGTTCCTGCTTCGCACCTCCGCAGGCGACATGCGCGCGGAGTCAGTCGTTGTGTGCACCGGTACCTATCAGCGGCCGCACCGTCCCGATGTTGCTGCTGCGTTCCCCCCGGGTGTGCTCATGATCGATGCCGAGGACTACCGGAATCCAGCTGCCCTTCTACCGGGGAAGGTGCTCGTGGTGGGCAGCGGCCAGACCGGTTGCCAGATCTCCGAGGAGCTGCACGAGTCGGGCCGTGACGTCTTCCTGGCCTGCGGGCGGGCGCCGTGGGTGCCGCGGCGAATCGACGGCCGCGACATCGTCACCTGGCTCAAGGAGACGACCTTCTTGGACGCGCCGCTGAGCGCTCTGCCCTCGCCCGCCGCTCGGCTGAACGCCAACCTGCAGGCGACCGGCAGCCGAGGCGGCCATGACCTGCACTACCGCACGTTGCAGGCGATGGGTGTGCAACTCCTAGGCCGCTTGACCGGCGTGGCGGGCCGTCGGGCGTGCTTCGCGGGTGATCTGGCCGACTCCGTGGCCTTCGGTGATGCCCGCTACGCCGACATTCGACAGCTGCTCACCGAGCAGCTCCCGGTCAAGGGTATGACGGTGCCCGAGCTGCCCGACCCTCCGCCGTTCCAGGCCGACCCGCCGCTTGAGCTGGATGTTGCGGACTTCGGCGTAGTGGTCTTCACCTCCGGCTTCCGCCCCGACTACGCCCGCTGGATCCGGTTTCCCGCTTTCGATGCCATGGGCTTCCCGCTCACCGACAACTGTGCGAGCGCGGTGGTCCCGGGCCTGTTCTTCTGCGGCGTCCACTTCCTGCGCAAGCGCAAGTCCGGAACGTTGCTCGGCGTAGGCGAGGACGCCGCCATCGTGGCGCACTCGGTAGCCCGCACTCGGTCGTCGCGTCCCAATCTGTCTCGCGGATAACGTTAGTCGCTGAGGTGGCACGGCGCGCGTTGGTTCATCCACGTGACCTGCGACGCACACTGTCGGCACGGCAACTCCTGCGGGAGCTCCGGCAGGGGATCGGAGACCTAGGTGGACCCACTCGACGAGCTGGAACGCGGCCGCGCCTGCTACCAGCAACGGGCTTGGCGCGATGCGCACCAGACGCTGTCGTGCATCGACGGGTCGGTCGGGCTGGCGGCCCCGGATCTCGAACTGCTGGCGATGTCGGCGTTTCTCGTCGGCCGGGACGACGAAGCCGTCCGTGTGATGGAGCGGGCTCATCGGGCCCACCTGCAGGCAGCAGACCCGGTCGGTGCCGCACGGTGCGCCATCTGGGCCGGCTTCGGGCTGTTCGACATGGGCGAGCCGGCCCAGGCGATCGGCTGGTTCAGCCGGGCCGGCAGGGTCCTCGATCGCGCCGACCGGGACTGCGCCGAGCGCGGCTACCTGCTGATACCCGACGTTCTCCAGCGTCTCGATGATGACGCCGAGGCGGCGTACCGCACCGCGTCGGCCATCGCAGAGATCGGTGAGCGGTGCAACGACGTCGACCTGGTCACCTTTGCGTTGAAAGCGCAGGGCCGGGCCAGGATCAGGCAAGGGCGCGTCGCGGAAGGCATGGCGCTGCTGGACGAGGCCATGGTCGCGGTGATCGCGGGGGAGCTGACCTCGCCGATGTTCACTGGCCTGATCTACTGCAGCGTCATTGACGCCTGCCGGGAGGTCTATGACCTCGGTCGTGCCCGGCAGTGGACCGCCGCGCTGACCCGGTGGTGCGACGCCCAACCCGGTCTGGTCAATTTCACCGGTCAGTGCCTGGTACACCGCGCCGAGATCATGCAGCTGCGCGGCGAATGGCGGGACTCGTTGGCGGAGGCACGGCGCGCGGGTGAACGTTTCTCGCAGAAGACGACCCGCGAGCTGGCCACCGCGGGCGCTCACTACCAGCAGGCGGAGGTGCTCCGGTTGCTGGGAGAGTTCGCCCCGGCCGAACAGGCCTACCGCAGCGCCAGCAGCTGGGGGTGGCAGCCACAGCCGGGCCTGGCCCTGCTCCGGCTGGCCCAAGGACGCGCCGACGCTGCGGAGGCCGCGATCTGCCGGGTACTGGGTGAGACCACGCAGCGGTGGGAACGGGCCCGGTTGCTGCCGGCGTACGTGGAGATCATGCTGGCCGTAGGTGCGGGCGACAAGGCGCGCAACGCCAGCAACGAGCTGACCGAGATCGCCGGTCACTACCAGGGCAAGGTGCTGGAAGCGTTGGCTGCGCAGGCCGGCGGCGCGGTCGAGCTAGCCGCGGGGACGCCGACCAAGGCGCTGGTCGCGCTGCGCCGAGCGGGTCAGCTGTGGCGGCAGGTGGAGGCGCCGTATGAGATCGCCAGAGTGCAGGTGCTGATGGGTTTGGCCTGCCGGGCGCTGGGCGACGAGGACTCCGCCGCGCTGGAGCTGGTGGCCGCACGGTCGGCGTTCGCGCAACTGGGTGCCGCGCCCGACCTGGCCCGGCTCGATGCCCTCACCTGCGGTCCCGCGGCAGCGGGCGCTCCCGGGCTGACCCCCCGCGAGCTGGAGGTGCTGCGGTTGGTAGCGGCTGGGAAGTCGAACCGGTTGATCGCCGCCGATCTGGTGCTCAGCGAGAAGACGGTGGCCCGCCACGTGAGCAACATCCTCGCCAAGCTGGACCTGCCGTCCCGCTCGGCCGCCACCGCGCACGCTTACCGGCATGGCCTGGTCTAGAGCCGCCTACACAGTTCTACCCACTCGCACCACCCGCGGACTCACATGTTTCTCCCGACGCGAGAACACCGGCCAGCTCCGTAGCTTGCCGGTGACGGTGCCCGCACCCCACCAGGGAGACGACGATGACCAGCCAGCCCCGCGTCACGGACCGAGCCCAACACATCACCGGTAACCAGGCACGGCAACGGCTACTGGCGGCGATGCCCGTCACCCAGCGGCAGCTGGACGTGGCGGGTGTCTCGACCGCCGTGCTGGAGGGCGGTGACGGGCCTGCGGTCGTGCTGCTGCACGGGCCGGGCGGGAATGCGGCCCACTGGCTGCGGGTCGTCCCGGATCTGGTCTCGGGTCATCACGTGATCGTCCCCGACCTGCCCGGCCAGGGTGCCTCGGAGGTCACCGGCGGCGCGCTGGACGCCGATCGCGCGCTGAGCTGGCTCGGCGCCCTCATCGAACGCACCTGCGCGAGGCCACCGTTGCTGGTGGGCTACGCGCTCGGGGGCGCCATCGCGGCCCGCTTCGCCGCCGACCACAGTGATCTGCTCAGCCGGCTGGTGCTGGTGGACGCGTTCGGGCTGAGCCCGTTCGAGCCGGCACCGGATTTCGGTCTCGCGTTGAACGACTTCCTCACCGACCCGAGCGAGCACACCCACGACCAGCTCTGGCGGTTCTGCGCGACCGATCTGGACACGCTGCGCCACCGGATGGGCGAGCTCTGGGAACCGTTCCGCGCTTACAACGTGGACCGCGCCCGCACACCAGCCGTGCAGGAGGCCCTCGGCGCCCTGATGGAGCAGTTCGGCGGACCGCCGATCCCGCCGGCGGAGCTGGCGCGGATCACGGTGGTGACCACCCTGGTCTGGGGGCGGCACGATCTGGCGACGCCGCTCCGGATCGCTGAGGCGGCCAGTGCCCGGTACGGCTGGCCCCTGCAGGTCATCGAGGACTGCGCCGACGACCCACCCGTGGAAGCGCCCCAGGCCCTCATCCGCGCACTGCGCAGCTCTGAACTCCAGCCACCCGTGACCGCATACCTTCTCGCCACCCGCGATGGCCCGGCGACCACCTTGACCGCTGAGATCGTCGAGGGGTTCCGCGGCCGGCTGCGCGGCGCGCTGCGCACTCCGCGAGATGCAGGATTCGCCGACGCGACGCAGCTCTGGAACGGCATGATCACCGCGAAGCCGGCGCTTGTCGTCACCGCAGCCGGCACCGCCGACGTCGTCGAGGCAGTGGGATTCGCCCGCGAGCAGGACCTCGCGCTGTCGGTGCGCGGCGGCGGCCACAACATCGCCGGCACCGCGCTGGCCGACGGCGGCCTGACCATCGACATGTCCGGGCTGCGCGAGGTCGTGGTCGATCCGCAGGCCCGGACCGCGACGGTGCAGGCCGGCTGCCGGCTCGGTGACGTCGACCGCGCGACCCAACGCTACGGCCTGGCCACCCCGCTGGGCTTCATCTCGGAGGTCGGCGTGGCGGGCCTGACCCTCGGCGGTGGCCTGGGGTATCTGACCCGCCGGTTCGGCTGGACGGTGGACAGCCTGCTCGAAGTCGAGATCGTCACCGCTGACAGCCGGGTCCACCGAGCCAGCCGCGACAAGTACCCCGACCTGTTCTGGGCGGTCCGCGGCGCCGGCGCCAACTTCGGCGTCGTCACCTCGTTCACCTTCCGGCTGCACGAGGTCGGCCCGACCGTCTACGGCGGCCTGATCGCCTGGCCGGGCGAACGGGCGCACGAGATCCTGCGGGCCTACCGGACGATCACCACCCAGGCACCGAGGGAGCTGGCCGTCTGGCTGCTCCTGATCAACGCACCTCCGGAACCGTTCGTACCCCAGCAGTGGCACGGTAAGAAGATCTGCGCCATGGCCGTGTGCTACACCGGTGACCTGGCCGCCACCGATGACGTCCTGGCACCGATCCGAGCCATCGGCGACCCGATCATGGACTTCCTGGCCGAGCAGCCCTACACCCAGGTGCAGTCCTACCTCGACGACGCCGAGCCCAAGGGATTGCACTATTACTGGAAGACCGACTACGC
Source organism: uncultured Pseudonocardiaceae bacterium (assembly GCA_964250265.1). Lineage (GTDB taxonomy): Bacteria > Actinomycetota > Actinomycetes > Mycobacteriales > Pseudonocardiaceae. The sequence goes on from CAXUFG010000147.1 coordinate 6,741, forward strand.
CACCGAGCTCAGCGACGAACTCCTTGACCTCACCCAGCAGCTGTTCGCCGACTGCCCCATCCCGGGCATCGATCTCGGGTTCCTCCAGATCGGCGGAGCCGTCAACGAGCGCGACGAGGACGACGGCGCTGCCGGGAACCGCAACGCCCGGTATGTGATCGGCACGAACGCCATGTGGGAGCCCGACGAGCCCCGGGCGGCGGAGTACCGGGACTGGATCCGCGGCGCGTGGACCCAGCTGCATCCCTTCTCCACCGGCCGCACCTACGTCAACTTCCAGTCCGCAGACGAGGACCCCGAGCGCGTCAGGGCAAGCTACGGTGACAACTTCGACCGTCTACTTGAGATCAAGAAGACCTACGACCCGGACAACCTGTTCCGCTCCAACCGCAACATTCACGCGCTGGCCGCTGGGCGCCGGCTTCACGGCTGATCAAGGCGCAGCTTGGGGAGGAGTTCGTCCGCTTCGCCGCCGACCGCGGCTATGAGCTGCCCGGCGTCGCACTTGTCGCGTTGGCCAGCTGAAATCCACTGACTGCCCACGCCCGGGCCGTCAGTCGGATGGTGCCGGTTGCGTCGCACGGCAGCCGGCTGCGGAGGTTCTCGCGGAGAGCGACCCGATGGTCCTCGGAAAGCGTCATGCAGTAGCCGGGAGCAGGCCCCTGCCCGCCAAGAAACGGATTCCAGAAGTCGTCGAAATCAGCGAAGACGGTAGGCACGTCTAGCGGTTCCACTATGATTTCTGTCAAGCCCGCCGCCCCGAAGAGCTGCCGCAGCGGCTCCGGCCGGCAAATTGGGAAGCGCTGGCCTTCGTCCAGGTCCGCGGCTGCCGGGTCCAGCTCGATGGCAGCGTCCCAGAATGCGCGGATCATGCCCATGCCTTCGGCATAGTCCCAGACATAGCCGGCAATGAGACCATCGCGACGCGCAACTCGACGCATCTCTGCGACGGCGTCGAGCGGATCGGGCACGAAGTTCAATACCAGCGCCGAGACAACCCGGTCGAATTCTCCGTCCTCGGCGGGAATCGCCGCTGCGCTGCCAATCCGGCCTTCGAAGCGCGCGTCTTCGGCGTGCTGGCGGGCGGCACCCAGATACCCCTCGGACGGGTCGACGCCGACTACCCGGCTGGGATTCTCGGAGTTGAGGATTGTGTGCGCCAGCGCACCGGTACCGCACCCGACGTCGCACCAGGCGGCCAACGGCCGTCCCGGTAGCCAGCGAAGGAAGCCGCCCGCGACCAGCCGACTCCACCGTCCGACATAGGGTTCGTACGCCTGCCCGCTGTCCCACACCTCGGCCATCCTGCTACGCCGCTGCCACCTGCGCGACGACCTCCAGGTAGTCGGAGCCGAAGACGAGGGCGCCGTCGTCTTCGCGGTTGTGTCGCTGCACCAGGGCCTCGAAATCCGTTGCCAGCTCGTCGCAACGCGGGCACAGGGCTTCTCGACGGTAAACAGCGTGGTCGATGTGGGAGGCCTCAGAAGTGAAGGCGCCGGAGCGTGCGCGGTGGTATCGGCACGTTGATGCGGCGCTGCTGCGGGCCAGTGTGCATACCAGCGAGGTGGTTCCCCGGTCGTGGCCTGAATTGAACGTTGATACCGAGAGTGAGCAATGGTGCGCCTGGCTCGCGCAGGTCTGGGCGCAACCGCCGGTCGCGGAGGCTGTGGCGGTGGCCAGCCCGGTGCTGGCAGACCGCGTCGAGGCGGTGTGCGAAGGGCTGCGGCCCCGGTGCTGGTCAGGTGCGGCGCATGGTGATATCGCTGGCCCGGTACCTGGTGCGGATGCGCGGTAGGGCCACCCCCTTCGGGGCGTTCGCCGGTGTGGCTGCGCTGCGTTTCGGCCCGCGGGTATCGGCGCGGTGGACTGATGCCCACCAGGCGCGGACCCGGGCCGACGCGGTGTGGCTGGCCGCGGTGATCGCCTCGCTGGAATCATGTCCTGCTCTGCGGCGCCGGCTGCCGGTCACGGTCAACGATCTGGTGGTGGTGCGCGGTGAGCGGCTGGTGGTGCCCTGGCAGCCGGGCGCCGGCGACCCCGACGGTGGCAGGTCGGTTGAGGTGTCGGTGCGGTACAACCCACCCGTCCAGACGCTCATGCAGGCGGCCCGGTCACCCATCCAAGTCGGTGACCTGATCGACAAGGTGGCCGCCGAGTTCCCCGCCGCTGCAGTCTCGGCGATTGATGCCATGGTGGCGGAGCTGGTGGCGCGTGGCGTCCTGATCACCAGCCTGCGTCCGCCCTCCACCAGCACCGATGGGCTCGCCCACGTCCTGCATCAGCTGCAGGAGGTGGACGCGGCCGCCCTGCGGGAAGCGGCGGGGCTGGTCGGGGAACTGCGCGCGATCCACGCGCAGTTGCAGGCGGCCGACAGGGGCGATGAGCTGGGTCGAGGGACAGGCCAGGCGGGCGACGGCCGCGCGGATGCGGGCGCTGTCGACCGCTGCCGAGCAGCCGCTGATGGTGGATCTGCGGCTCGGTGCCACGATGGTGTTGCCCCCGCTGGTGGCTACCGAAGCCGAATCTGCGGCGGGGGCGTTGCTGAGACTGACCCCGCATCCGACCGGGAATCCGGCGTGGCGCGAGTACCACGGCAGGTTTTTGTCCCGGTATGGGTCCGGCGCGGTGGTTCCACTCGGGCAGCTCGTTGATCCCACCGCCGGACTCGGGTTCCCCCGCCACTACAGCGAGCAGCCGGGGCGGGGGGGCCGGGCCGCGTTGTTGTGGGGGGGCGACCAACGCCGGCGGGGGCGGGCCCCGCGGGCGGCGCTGGACGGTGAGCGGGAAATCGTGCTCGATGACGACGTTATCGACGCCCTAGCGGGGGGGACGCGGTGCGGCCTGTGCCGCATGTCGACTTGTGCGTCGAGATCCGCGCGCCCACGACGACAGCGCTGGCCCAGGGCGCGTTCCTGCTGGCGGTGACCGGGATCGGCCGTACCGCGATCGCCACGACCGGCCGGTTCCTCGACGTCGTGTCCGATGCCGATCGGCAGCGGATGGTCACCTGCTACGGCCTGCTGCCGGTCGGGGTAGCCGGCGCGTTGCCCGCGCAGTTGTCGTTCCCGCCGAACCCTCCGCGGGTGGGCAACGTCGTCCGCGCGCCGCTGATGCTGCCTCAGGTGATCTGTCTGGCAGAGCACCGCGACGGCGTGCGGGGCCGGATCCCGGTGCAGGACCTCTCGGTCACCGCCGACCATGACCGGCTATATGCAATTGGTGACCAGATTCAGCGCGCCTAGTTGATCTTCCATTCCGGCGTGATAGGCCTCCCTGAGCTCGCCTTTGCGACCGTGGAAAACGTGTTTGGTCAAGCCGTGGCGCTCTTCTTGCAGGTTGCGCATCCGTTTGATGCCTCGCCGGTACGGTTCCCGGTCCACGTAGGTCAAGACGTGAAGGGTTTTGAAGATTCTGCCGAAGTGGGCCAGTGCGTCGCCGAGCTGGGTGGGTTTGCCCCCGCGCTGGAGCATGCGCATCGCGTCCGAGGCGCTGATCTGGCCGTTGTGCACTGAGGCGACCACCCGCACGATGTCGGGCCAGTGCCGTTTGACCCGCGACAGGTCGATCTTGCCCCGCGCTGCCTGGTCCAGCGGCCCGTAATCGGCACTCGGGTTGATCCGCCACAGCTTCTGATCGGGCAGATCGGCAAGCTCGGGCCGGTAGTCGACGCCCAGGAGTTTCAGCAGCCCAAACACCATGTCGCTATAAGAACCGGTGTCGGAAATGAACCCCTCCGGTCGGACCCCGCCGTCACGGCGGTACATCAGATCGACCGAGAACAGCGAGTCGCGGGGTGTGCCAGCCAGCACCAGCCCAGCCAGCCCCAACCCCTGATCGTTTACTGGCGCACGGTACTTATTCCAACCGTGCACTATTGGCAGTGGGTTCGGGCCGGATGCCGCTCACGCCGTGACGGCCGGCGCCCCGATGGTCTCGTCGAGCAGGTCGAGCACCGCCCGCCACGCGCGCGCGGTGTGCGCCGGGTGGTAACCCACGCCGGGAACCGTGGCCTGGATGTGGGTAGTCCCGCCGGTGAGGGAGCCGTCGGGATTCGTCGGCGGGGCCCAGAAGGCGTGCTTGGCCCCGCCGTAGACGTGTACGCGCCAGTCAACCCCGGCGTCTTGTAGCGCGCGGGTGAACGCCAGGACCTGGTCGGGGGTGCAGAGCGGGTCTTCGGAGCCGGTGCAGACGAGGAACGTGCCGGTGACGGCGGCCCAGTCCTTCGGGTCGGCAGTCGGCAGGCCGGGATGGACTACGGCGACGGAACGGAACGGCACCCCGGCGCTAGCGAGCTCCAGCACGATGCTGCCGCCCGCGCCATAGCCGAGGGCGGCGAGCCGGTCGGGGTCGACACCGGGCACCGCGAGCAGGACGTCGAGCGCGGCGCGACCTATGGCCCGCATCCGGTCGGGATCGGCGATCAGCGGCAGGACCCGGGCCAGCATCGCCTCCGGGTCCCCGGAGAACCACTGACCGCCGTGGTAGTCCATCGCCAGGGCCGCGTAGCCGCGTTCGGCGAGGTGGTCGGCGCGGCGGCGCTGCAAGTCGTTGAGACCGATGCCGTCGTGCCCGATCAGCACCGCCGGCCAAGGCTCCTCGCCGTCCGGCCGCGCCAGGTGGCCGACCATCGTCAGACCATCAGCATCGTAGGTGACCTCGCTCGTTGCGATCATCCCGTGCACAGTAGTGAGCGTGCGTCGCCCCTGGGTCGACGTTCGCTCTCGGCCGAGCAGCGTTGCCTCCGATGTCGACGTCCGGTTGGTGACCAGCAGGTACAGCCCAGCAGATCCTCGGCAGGCCACAGGTCCGATAACCCGCTGGCAGTGGGCGCACGTGCTGGGGGTGTCGAGCAGCGTGTTGTGGCAGGTGGCGCAGAGCGGGCCGATCGGCCAGCGGGTGTGGATCCGTTTCGGTTGGCCGCAGCGACAACAGCTTTCGGTGCCCTTGGGCTGGCAAGACGGGCAGAACCAGCGCCGGTCGGGGCCGTATCGGCGACATGGTCGGATCTCGGCGCAGCCTGCGCAGACCTTGTCCAGGCTGAGGCGGCAGAACCGGCACAGCTCCAATCCGGCGCCATCGCCGTCGACCTGGCTGGTCAGGAGCCGGATGCGACCGCAGCGGTCGCAGCGACGTCGGGGCCGTGGCGAGCGGTAGCAGTCTTTGCAGATCGTTTCCTCAGGTCCGTTGATCTTGGCTGGTCACGGGCCTCACCTGCCAGCGGGCGCAGCGCGTCCCACAACGACCGGACCCAGGCCCGGTCGGCGGCCAGCGGTTGGGCGTCCGGGCTGACCGCGGCGATGCTCACGGCGTACTGCGGCCGACGTGGGCACCCGTACGCGGTGTCCTCGTCGCGTACCCGGCAGTACGCCCCGTCCAGCCTGACGATGCCCGCGAACGACATCGGCGACGTCTTATCCACTGCCCGGTCGACGAGCACAGCGATGGCGTCGTCGGTGAGCTCGTCGAGGTAGAGCGCCTTCTCGTAGGCGCGGATGCCCACGGCGCGCTGTCGTCGAGCACCTGTTGCAGTCCGGCGTACGGGATCGGTGTGACGAACTCGAACAGTGGCGGGCAGGCCGCGCGGATCGGGGCGATCGCCCGCGCGTGCTCCTCGGCGGTGCCGAACCCGGCGACGACGAGCGCGTGCCCCGGAGCGAAGTGGTACTGCTCCGGGACGAAGGGGGCGGCCGGCGCGTTGAGCGCGACGGCGATGAGCGTCCCGGTGGTATCCGGCAGCGCCGGGATCGCATCCCGAGCAGTGCGCAGTGCCTCGGTTCCCTGATCCAGTCCCCAGAAGAGCAGCGCGAGGTGCACCTCGGGCCCCACCGGGTGCAGCCGGAATTCGAAGGACGTGACGACGCCGAAGTTGCCCCCGCCCCCGCGCAGCGCCCAGAACAGGTCCGGGTGTGAGTTGGCCGGTCTCCCGGTTCTGATAACCGGATTCATCACCGCGTCGTTCGCGATCAGTCTGGTGACTGCGCTGACCACCGACCTGATCATCGGGTCGGCCTCTCCGGAACGGGCCGGTGCCGCGTCGGGGGTCTCGGAGACCAGTGCCGAGCTCGGTATCGCGCTGGGCATCGCGGTGCTGGGCAGCATAGGCACTGCCGTCTACCGCAGCCAGGTGGCCGGCACCGTCCTGGCCGGCGTCCCGCCCGAGGCGGCCCAGGCCGCCCGGGAAACCCTGGGTGGCGCGGTGGCCGCGGCCAACCAGCTACCGCACGAACGTGGCGTCGAGGTGCTCGACACCGCCCGCGAGGCATTCACCAACGGGCTGCAGCTCAACGCCGGGCTCAGCGCTCTGGCCGTGACCGGTCTGGCGATCCTGTCTGCGACCCTGCTGCGCCGCGCGCCCGCGCGCCCCGCTTCCGGCGGCCCCCTGGACCAGGAACCCACATGACCTCGGTACCAAGCCGGGAATCCCGCTAACAATGACACCCTTGGAGGCAATGCCACTAATACGGCAGCCGCACGTTGTGATGTTTGAGGCGTTGTCGCTGGTAGTGGCTTTGTT
>CAXUFG010000148.1:0-13230 GCA_964250265.1 uncultured Pseudonocardiaceae bacterium
GCCGCGGCTCTGGGGGGGGGGGGGGTGGAGCTGTCTAACTCCCCCCCCCCCCAACCCCAGCTCCCCACCAGGAACTGGAGCACAAGCCTTGCCCATCAAGAATTGGCGGCAGTGGTCTGCGACCCTGCTGGCTGCTGCCGGTGTCCCCCTCGTCCTGGTCGCGGCCGTGAGCGTGGTCTCCGGTCGCTCCACAGAGGCATCTACCGACTCAGGTGATCCCGTTCCCCGGGTCGCCGCGGTCGGGGACAGCCCAGCGGCACGGGGTGGCTCGTTATCGGCGACGATCCAGGCCTACCAGAAGCGGCTGCGGGAGGTCCCCACCGATGGGTTGGCCTGGGCCGCGCTGAGCGTGCCCTACATCGAGCAGGCTCGGATCACGGGTGACCCGAGCTACTACGCCAAGGCACAAGGCGCGCTGGAGCGCTCGGTACAGGTCAAGCCGGCCGACAACGCCGAAGCCATGATCGGTATGGGGGCGCTGGCCAACGCCCGCCACGACTTCGCCGCCGGTCGGGACTGGGGGAACAAGGCGCGGGCGATCCGTCCGGACACCGCCGCGGTCTACGGCGTGCTGGCCGACTCCTACACCCAGCTCGGGCAGGCCGACGCGGCTACCGACGCCGTGCAGCACATGCTCGATCTGCAGCCGGGGCTCAGCTCGTTGACCCGGGCGTCCTATGACCTGGAGCTGCACGGGCGGACCGACGATGCGCGCACCGCATTGCAGCAGGCGCTGCAGAGCGCCACCACACCCGCCGATGTCGCCTACTGCCGGTACTACCTGGGCGAGCTGGCCTTCAACTCCGGGCAGCTCGACGAGGCCCAGACGCAGTACCAGGCGGGCACCACCGCCGCCGGCGGCTCCCCGGAATTGGCGCAGGGTCTGGCGAAGGTGGCTGCGGCGCGCGGGCACCTCGACGAGGCGCTGGCCGGCTACCAGCAGCTGACTCAGCAGCGGCCGCTGCCGCAGTACATCGCCGAGTACGCCGAGCTGCTCACCGTGGCCGGTCAGGGCGCGGCGGCCAAGGCGCAGCTCGAGCTGCTCGACGCCCAGCAGCAGCTGTTCGCCGCGAACGGCGCCACCGACGACCTCACCGCCGCGACCACGCTGGCCGACTTCGGTGACCCGGCGCAGGCCGTGGTGCATGCCCGGGCCGAATGGAACCGCCGGCACATGATCCTGGTTGCCGACGCCTTGGCGTGGGCACTGCACGGCACCGGGCAGGACGCCGAGGCGCTGGGATACGCCCAGCAGGCCGCCGCCCTGGGCTATCGCAACGCCCAGTTCGACTACCACCGGGGCATGATCCTGAAGAGCCTGGGCCGCAACGGCGACGCCGAGCAGGCGCTGGCAACCGCGCTGGCGATCAACCCGAACTTCTCGCCGCTGCACGCTCCCCGGGCCCGCGCCGCGCTGGCGCAGCTGCGGGCCGCCCGGTGATCCCTCGGCTGCTCCTCCTGTTCGGCCTGGTGGCCACGGTGGTGCTCGGACCGCTGGCCGGCACCGCCGCCGCGCACCCGCTGTCCAACTTCACCGTCAACCACTACAACGGGCTCACGCTGTCGCGCGAGACCGTCACCGACCACGCGGTCGTCGATTTCGCGGAGATCCCGACCCTGCAGAACCGGCCGCTGGTCGACGCCAACGGTGACGGGGTGATCGGCGCCGCCGAGCGCGCCACGTTCGCGGCCCGCGAGTGCGCGCAGGTGGTGGGTGGCGTCTCGGCGGCGGTGGACGGATCGCCGCTGCGGTGGGTGGTGCGCTCCGCGGCGGTGACGTACCCGCCGGGCGACGGCGGCCTTCCCACTACCCGGTTGGTCTGCGAGCTGTCCGCGCCCGCAGACCTTGACCGAGCCGCCACCGTCTCGTTCTCCGACGGCTACCGCGCCGACCGGGTGGGCTGGCACGAGATCACCGCCGTCGGCGACGGCGTGCGGCTGCTCGATCCGCAGGTGCCGGCGACGAGCGTGAGCGATGAGCTGCGCCGCTACCCCGCCGACCTGCTCAGCTCACCGCTCGGGATCCGCGACGCGACGCTGCGCACCCAGCCCGGCAGCGGCGTGGCCGGTGGCGCGCTGGGGATCGCGCTGCCCACCGCCGGTCTGCTCGCGCGCTGGAGCGGTGGCGTCACGAGGCTGTTCACCGACCTTGCCGGGGGATCGCTGACCCCGCTGTTCGGCTCGCTGGCGGTGCTGCTGGCGCTGGTGGTCGGTGCGGCCCACGCTGCGCTGCCGGGGCATGGCAAGACCGTCATGGCCGCCTACCTGGCCGGCCGGCGTGGCACCCGCCGGGACGCCGTGCTGGTAGGAGCCACGGTGACGCTCACCCACACCGCCGGGGTGCTGGTGCTGGGCTTGCTGGTGACGGTGTCCAGCGCGCTGGCGCCAGAAGCTGTGCTGCGCTGGCTCGGTGTGGCCAGTGGGCTGCTGGTGGCCGCGATCGGGGTGGTTTTGTTGCGCTCAGCGCTGCGGCAGCGGTCGGCGGATCCGGCAACCCTGGTGCAGGATGGCCTGGTGCCGGTGCCGGACCCGCTGCCGGTGCCGGTGGGCGTCGGCGCTCGGGCGCTAATCGGACACGGGCATGGCCACGGACATGGGCATGGCCACGGACACGGGCATGGCCACGGACACCAAGACCCGGAGCTCGCGAGTGGCCGCTACGGCAGGGGTGCTCTGGTCGCTATGGGGGTTGCCGGGGGCCTGGTCCCCGGTCCGACCGCTCTGGTGGTGCTGCTCAGCGCGGTGGCTCTGGGACGGACCTGGTTCGGCGTAGTGCTCGTGGTCTGTTATGGAGCGGGCATGGCCGCCACCCTGACCGCGGCCGGGTTGATCCTGGTGCGGGTCCGGGATCGCCTGGAAGCCAGTGATTCCGGTGCGCGGTTACGCCAGCGCGCCGCGGTTCTCATGACGGCGCTGCCCGTGCTCACCGCAATGCTGGTCCTGGTCGTCGGGCTGGGGCTGGCCCTCAGCAGCTTCAGCGCAGCGGGCTAGGAAGGATCCCCCTCGTGCGTCCCCACCGGCTCCCGCTCTTCGTCGCCGGCTTCACCCTGTTCACCGTGGCCTACCTCGGGGGCTGCACTTCCGGAGGTTCGGCCACCGGGAGCTCGGCCAGCGAGGACCTGGGACCGGCGTTCGACAGCGAGGGCGGGCGCACCGTGTCCTGCATGGTCCACCAACCGGCGGCCCCTGGTAGCCGCTACACCGATCCACAACGCCGGGACAGCGCGCAGGTGCTGACGCTGTTGCACTACTACACGGTCAACGGATCCAAACCGTACTGCGACGGGCAGCCACCCAGTGCCGCCGACCGGCGCTGGGCCCAGCTCTACGTCGACCTCGGCGCCGATCCCGTCCCTGTCCACCGGCTGCTGGGCCGTTAGTCACCGTCCCGTGGATCTTCAGTGTCGTGATCAGCCCTCCAGCTCGGGAGACTCAGAGCGAATCTGACGCACCATCTGGTTCCGCAACCCGTTCGGGCAATCGGAGCTCATCGCCGTCTGGACCGAGGACGGCTAGTGCCAGCTAGTCAGTCCCATGATCACCTCTGACCCGCCGTACGATCATGTCCTGTTCTTGACTCATTCCAGATAAGGCGGGATAGTGGGCGACGGCATGATCTCGACGGGTATCGACCTCCAGCTGCGGGCGGCGGGTTTGCGGGTGACCGCACCCCGCCGGTCGGTGCTGGAGTGGTTGGGCGAGCACCCGCACGCCACCGTCGAGCAAGTCCGCTCCGGGGTGGCACAGGCCCTGGGATCGGTCTCCACCCAGACCGTCTACGACGTGCTGGCGGCCTGCACCGCCGCGGGGCTGGTGCGCCGGATCGAACCGGCCGGGCATCCTGCTCGATTCGAGCGCCGGACGGGGGACAATCACCACCATGTGGTGTGTCGCCGCTGCGGACGCACCGAAGACGTCGACTGCGCCGTTAACGTCCGTCCATGCTTGACGCCCAGTGACGGTCACGGCTACCTGCTCGACGAGGCCGAGGTGGTGTTCTGGGGGACCTGCCCCACCTGCCAGGCGCAATCGCCAAAGACGATGGTATGAGTCCAACCCACTACGAGGAGGCACGGTAGTGACGAACCCGCAGTCCAAGCCCACAACGACAGATGCCGGTATCCCGGTCGCGAGTGACGAGCACTCGCTCACCGTCGGCCCGGACGGTCCGATCCTGCTGCAGGATCATTACCTGATCGAGCAGATGGCGCAGTTCAACCGGGAGCGCATCCCGGAGCGCCAGCCGCACGCCAAGGGCGGCGGCGCCTTCGGCCGGTTCGAGGTGACGGGCGACGTGAGCGCCTACACCAAAGCCGGGGTGTTCCAGCCGGGCACCAAGACCGACATGCTGGCCCGGTTCTCCACGGTGGCCGGTGAGCGCGGCAGCCCCGACACCTGGCGCGATCCCCGCGGATTCGCGCTGAAGTTCTACACCACCGAGGGCAACTATGACATGGTCGGCAACAACACGCCGATCTTCTTTATCCGCGATCCGATGAAGTTCCAGCACTTCATCCGCTCGCAGAAACGCCGCGCGGACAACAACCTGCGTGACCACGACATGCAATGGGACTTCTGGTCGCTGTCGCCGGAGTCGGCCCACCAGGTCACCTGGCTGATGGGCGACCGTGGTATCCCCCGCACGTGGCGGCACATGAACGGCTACTCCAGCCACACGTACATGTGGGTCAACGCCGCCGGCGAGAAGTTCTGGGTGAAATATCACTTCATCACCGACCAGGGTATCGAGTTCTTCACCCAGGATGAAGCCGACCAGATGGCCTCGATCGATACCGACTACCACCATCGTGACCTCTATGAGCACATCGCCGCCGGCGAGTACCCGAGCTGGACCCTCAAGATGCAGATCATGCCGTTCGAGGAGGCCAAGACCTACCGGTTCAACCCGTTCGACCTGACCAAGGTGTGGCCGCACGACGACTACCCGCTCATCGAGGTCGGGAAGATGACGCTGGACCGCAACCCGACCGACTACCACACCGAGATCGAACAGGCCGCTTTCCAGCCCAACAACCTGGTGCCCGGGATCGGCCCGAGCCCGGACAAGATGCTGCTGGGTCGGCTGTTCGCCTACGCCGACGCCCACCGGCACCGCATCGGCGCGAACTACCAGCAGCTGCCGGTGAACGCTCCCCAGTCGCCGGTGCACAGTTACAGCAAAGACGGCGCGATGCGGTTCCAGAACGTCTCAGACCCGGTGTACGCGCCGAACTCCAAGGGCGGCCCGAAGGCCGACGGCGCGCGCTACGGAGAGTCGGCGGGCTGGCAGACCAGCGGGGACATGGTGCACGCCGCGTACACCCTCCATGCTGAGGACGACGACTGGGGCCAGGCCGGCACCATGGTCCGTGAGGTGCTCGACGACGACGCCCGCGGGCGGCTGGTGGACAATGTCGTCGGCCATCTGCTCAACGCCGTGACCGAGCCGGTCCTGCAACGGGCCTTCGAGTACTGGCGCAACGTGGACAAGGGCCTGGGCGACCGGATCGAGCAGGGTGTGCGCGCCAAACAGTCCGAAAAGGACCCCAAGGCCGCCAAGCAAGCGAACCCCGCGCGTTCCGGCGCGCAGGCCAAGGCCTGAGCAGGTCGGGGAAAGCCGCGGGCCCGGCACGCTGGGGGGGCCGGGCCCTCGCGCGTTCGCCTGTTGCTAACCCGGATTTCCGCGCAGGCTGTTCGGCGCAACTCCTCTGGTGGGATGAGCTGAGGGAACGGGTCTGACGTGCGACGACCTCGACCGGTGGGACTCGTCCTCCCGCGATTGTTGCTGTGATCCTCCTGTTGAATCACACAGGTGCAATTCGTTATCTGGTCACCCTCCGACCTCCTGACCCCCAGTCAGAATCCCGGACGCGGCCGGTGGCGCCGCCCGCCGCAGGCTCACCACAACCCCAGACTGGACTGGTAGCAGGTCCCCCTGCCGGCGGGGATCACCGCAACGCTGTCCCCGGCGACAGGTCCCCCCGCCACCAGCGCCACGACCAGGCGCTCCCGCGTTCTTCGCCGGCGGGCTCGGGCAGCACCGCAGAACTCCCTCGGGGGTGCGATCGGAGAGCCGCGTGGCCGGGGCCCTCGAGGTCGTCGTGGTCGCGGCGGTGGTGGTGATCGTGACCCCTGCCCAGGCGGGGCCGGCCGCTCTGGCGGAACTCCCGCCGGCACGCTACTGGCACGGTCATGTCCTCGGTGTGCGCCGCTACCCGCCCGCCCCCGGGGACAGCGGGCTCACCCACGACCCGTGGTGGCCTCGATCAGTACCACCCCTTCGCCGCGCACGCCTGGATCCAAGTCAACGGTCAGGCCATCGGCGAACCGAACCCCGCCGGCCACTACCGACCCATCCTCACCATCTCACCCCTACCGGGACGGTCGACGTAGCAATCCCTCATCGCCTCCCGCGACTACGCAGCCTCGCGCATCTCGTCCTGACGCCACCACTCCTGGTAGGGTATTAGGTATGGCAACTCGCAAGGTAACGGTGTCGCTCGATGCGACCGCTCTGGACTTGGCGGAGCGTGCTGCTGCTCGGGACGGTGTGTCGATGTCGGCCTGGCTGTCCCGAGCTGCCCGCCGGGAAGCGGTACGCACCGGCGTCGGCCCCGTCGTTGATGTGGTTGCCGAGGCGCTCGCGGACGAGGCCGAGCTGATCGAGGCGGACAGGCACATGCGTGCTGCGGGGTGAGATCTGGTCCTACGTCCCCCAGGGCTCTCCTCGTCAGCCCCTCGTCGTGATCATGTCCAGCGATGGGATCAACCAGTCGTCGCGATCGTGGTTACTCGGCGCCCCGGTCACGCTAGAGGACCCGCGGGACATTCTGGCGGTACCTGTCGAAGGCCGCGGTTGGGTGTCAGCGGGCAACCTGTCCCGTTTGTACCGCGGCTGGCTGCGGGAACGTGCCGGTGAGCTGGACCCGCCGACCCTTGAGCGGCTCGCCACCGCCCTGCGCGCCGCACTCGATCTGTGACCGGCTCTCGCGCCGGTAAAGATCCCTCCAGGCCTCGTTCACTCGGGCGCCGTAGTGTCCGTGGTATGGGGCTCACCGTGGTCGGCATCGGTGGTTCGATGCGCGAGGACTCGCAGTCCGAACGAGCCCTGAGCGTGGTGCTGCAGGGCGCCCGAGGCGCCGGCGCGCGGACCGTCGCGATCACCGGTCAGGAGCTGGTCCTGCCGTTCTACGACCCGGCGGTGCTCGAACGCAGCGCGATCGCGCTGCGGCTGGTGCAGGCGTTGCGCGAGGCTGACGGGGTGGTGCTGGTCTCACCTGGCTACCACGGCACTGTGTCTGGGCTGGTCAAGAATGCGCTGGACTACGTCGAGGACCTCCGGGCTGATGACCGGCCCTACCTGGACGGGCGCGCGGTCGGCTGCGTGGCGATGGCGCTGGGCTGGCAGGCGACGGTGACCACGCTGACCGCGCTGCGATCCATTGTGCATGCCCTGCGCGGCTGGCCCACGCCATTGGGCGCGGCGTTGAACTCCGCCGAGGTGAGCTTCGACGACCACGGCAAGCCCTCCGATCCCGCGGTCGAGCGCATCCTGCGCACAATAGGCGAGCAGGTGGTGCAGTTCGCGCTGGGGCATGACCAACGAATGATCAGAACTCGGGAGTCCCGACCCACTCCACAGTGACTCAGTCGGGCTAACGGCCCCGTCCGGCCAGACTGGTATGAATCAACATTCTCCATTTCGCATCGCGACCGGCTGACTGAATTCTAACCGGAGTTTGTCGCTGCGCGGCAGCAGCATGGCCACACCCCCTGAATACGTCCAGCTGGCGGGGACGAAAAGGTACATGTTCCCAGACTGCGGCACGAGCTTGAGGCCCTCATAGCGGAACCGGTAAGCCGCATCAGGATTCTGGCCGATCACCTCCCGAACGCCCGGTGCTTGCAGGTTCATGCTTTTCTCGCTGTATAACACCACATCCGCTTCGCAGCGCAAATCGGTCGCCAATCCTTGTGCCTCCGACTTTCCAACATTGATCGCATAGCTGGAGACCGCCCAGAACAGTCCCACACTGACCAGGATGAACACCGCCCCCCACTTGGCCACGACCATCTCCGCCGGCACGCGCCGTGGTGCCTGCACTGATCGTCGCTCCGCGGTGAGCTTACGCCGCAGCCGGGCACTGTAGCTCAGCAGCAGGACTCCGATGGAGAGGCTGAGTCCTCTGCCCTCCCGCGGAAAGTCCGCGGTGAACACGGGATACCAGGTGTCAACCATGGCCAGGACCACCAGGAACACCCCGGCAACGGCCACACCCGGCATCAGCGCTCGCAGCGCGACCCGTCGGGCTGCGGCGGACAGCCCGTCAAGCGGTAACTGGTAGAGCAAGAGTACCAACAGCGTGGCGCCCGCAGCACAAATCAGCGGGATGAGCGCGCTGGTCACGCTGAGAATCAGGTAGTCTTGGACTGGAAGATCAAGGACCGTCCAATTCGCGCCGAAGTACCCGAAGTATGCGACGGCGAACATTAAACCGAAGTGGAACATCAGCGCCGTCAGCAGCGTGGTGGGAGCGACAACCGTCCCTACGATCTTCAGGACCTGGGGCAGCGCGGCGGGGGCTTCGAAATCGGCACTGCCGGCGGCGCCGCTGGCTTCCAGTGGTGCCGCGCGATTGCCATCGGACGCGTTATCGGCATCAGATGCGTGGGTCTCGTTCGTTGCTTCGGGTGAGCGCGCGGTGACCGGCGTCGCTTCGGAGGACGGTTCAGCGGAACCGCCGTCGGGTGCCGCCGCGACGGTAGTCATCCTCCGGACCGGTTCTCCGTGCTGTGCTTGCCTTTGTTTGTGGCTGGCTGCTGCCTCGAGGTACCCGACTGATGCGATTTGCTCGGCTTGCTGGTGTCATTCGTGACGCTATCCGGCTGCTGTCCCGAGGTGGTTGATCCGTTCTGTGTGCCCGTCTTGTTTTGATCGCTACCCGGCTGCTGCTGATCCGGTGGCTGCGTGTCCGGAGAATAACAACCGATCTGTATTGTAATTCTGGTATTGGGCGGCACGAGGCTGCCGTCGTTCGGGGGGTCGATATGACGGACCAGGCAAGAGTCGTAATTGGAATAATTCGGTGTGGGGTCATGGATCGGCGCGTTCAGGTCCAAATTTCCTGATTCATCCTCTTTGAACCACTGGTATCTTAACGTCACGCAGTTGTCGTGGCCTCGGCCTAGCGCATCTCGACATGCCTGACGCTGTGCCTTCTCCCAGTCGGCTTTGTCCGCGTAGTCGCTTTTACTCTCCTGGGGAATGCCGTGTCCGACCCCGGGTGCGTTGCCCGATGGCCGCCGCTGAACCCCGTCCGGCACCTGGGCCTTGCTTCCGGGCTCGGCTGCCTGCGCGAGCCCACCTCGTGGTCGCGATGCGGGTCCCGGTTCCGCTGCTGCTGGATTTTGCGCTCCTGGATTTTGCGCTCCCGCAGGCGCTTGCTCGGCCGGTTGTTCCCGCTCAGCCTGCGGCTGCGGCTCGGCCGCCGGTGCCTGCGCGCCTTGCGGCGCAGGTGGCGCGACCGCGGATACCGGCGGAGCTCCGCAAGAAATCAGGAGTGCGCCAAGCATCGCCGCGCAGATCAACTGTGTCCGTGTCAAAGGAGCCATTTCGACCCCGTCCTTGCCTCCGGTGGTCCCCTCAGGGAGTAAGAGGACGATTAGGCCGTCTTGATACCGAAATTTTCGTTTGGTTTCGCTGCTTCTCAGCTGGCGAAGCGGTTCGTGGGTATCGGCGCAGCGCGCTGCCACCCGGTTCACGCAGCTAGGTGAGGCTGGCCTGGATCGGTACGGGTGGGAGGGGTTGTTCGGCTTGCAGGGTGGCCGTGACCCGCAGCCCTCCACCACGCACCGCGCCGGGTCGGTGAACCCGCTGGTGATCGCCCAGTCGTGGATGGCGGCGATGTCGTCGAGTTCGCTGAGCCTGGGCCGGCCCTCGATGGCGTCTCGCCAGCGTGATCCGTAGCCGGTGGATCCGCGGTAGTTGACGTGCACGACGGCGAAGCCCGCGTCCAGCCACAGCGCCCGGCTTGCGGAGAAGCGATCCTCATCGGCGGCGTGCGGCCCACCGTGCAGCAGGAACGTGCGGTGGGCGCCGCAGTGGTGCAGTTCGCACTCGACCACCGCGCCGGGGCGCGCAGACTTACCGCCCAGGCCGCGCGCACAACCCGCTGGGCCACCGTCACATTTGATCGGTACTGGGCACGGGCAAGTAATACCTGGAGACTTATGCGGAAGTCCCCCGGCTGGTGCACTGAGGGCCCGGTGGTGTGCTGGTGCGGTTCTGGGGTTCCCGAACTCAACTGCAGAGTTTTTTGATCATGTCCGCCAGGTCTTCCACCTGTAGCTACTCCGCTGTTACGCGCCGCCGTCTCTTTGCCCGCGAGGATTGAGCCGTTCGGAGTGTGACTCGCAATCGGAGATCTTACCCTTCCAGGTGATTGAGGCGCGACCGTCTGCCACGTAGCCGTGCCTGGTACCGGTGATCACCTCAAGGAAGCCAACCGGACCCAACTCGCCACTGCCCCGAGGACTGATATGACAGATTATTTCGACAGCCTGCCCTGCCCGGCCGGTACCTTTCACGCGAGAACTAGTGTCTGCCTTTTCGTAAATCGGGCTGTCGCGCAAGAATTTGCCAGATGTACTTGCGCTGGCCACCTCTCCCGAAAAAACAATTGAAAAGATTGCGACGACAGCGACTAGCGGTACTCTGAATGTAAACATTTATGTCCCTTTCGTTTCTTGTTTCTCGCCTCTGTTGAGCCTTAGTGGTTCCAATCTCCGGCGCCATGACGAGCATCGAAATGCCCGCGTGCGTGGCGACGCGGAGTTGCCGAGGCTTGTAGGAGGCATCGGCCACCGTACTGGGATGGTCGATCCACCGCCACGGCTGAGCAGAGAGCACCCCACCCAGTCCATAGACCGACTCCAGCGTGGCGAATCGCCTTTCCGGAGATGACATCCCATCCGGGAAGGCAAACCGTGCCGGGCTGCGCCGGTACACGCTGCGCACCGACTCCAGGTCGATGCGCAGCCCACGCACACAAAGCCATCCCGGCGAGTCGATACGGTCCGGAGTAGCGGCCAGGGACAACCTCCCCGGGAAGTCGGCGGTGTCGATCCGCGCCACCTCCACGCCGCGAGCCAGCAACGCATCGACCACCAGATCAGCGGTCCCATCGTGGGCCTGCGCAACGACCAGCACGATCCGACGACTCACTCCTCATCCATCTCGACATAGTGAATGGTGTCCGGCTTGACACCGGTCACCCTGCCGTCATCGGTGATCTGAGTTTCCTCTGTTCTTGTCTTTTGCGTCGGCCTTTTGCTGTGTTTGCCGCACTCGACCGGCCGGACCGCGTACCGCAGCCCGAACGGCCGCGTAGCCGGCCCGGACGGCACCGTTGAGCTGGGCGTCACCCTGCCCCCATTTGGTGAGAGCGGAAACCGGCTGGTGAAGGGCATCAACGGGTCCGGGTCTCCGGGCGCGGGACTGGCAACCATCAGAGGTCCTTCCGATCTCAAGGGGGTTCGGAACCGTTCCATGGAGCCTCATGGTTGTCGTCATGGTGCCGGGATCCTGGCTCCGCAAGCAAGGCCGGTGCAACTGCGCCGTCATTTACCCCAAGCGCTCAATCCCGACGACTCGATCCGCAAGATCGCCGAAATCGCGGCCACGCGAGCATAACCAGCCTGCCGAACTCGGACGAAATGCCCCGGCCCAAACCTGGTGGGCCGGGGCATTCGTGTGGGCACCCAACACCGATGATGCCGCAACCGGTCCGCAGAGTTCTCTGTTCAGTCCGGATGGCAAGGGTGTCACTGACCGGACCAGGGCAGCAGGCCAGTGACCTTCGGTGCCGATACAGTACGGTGCAGCCTGTAGCGGTTCGCCATAGCGTCGATCACGACTGCGGACCGATGGGCGTTGGCGCGGTTCAGTGGTCAGTACGCGGTGGACCGTCTTACGGTGGAGGGTAACGATGAGTAGCCAGGACCACCAGCCGATGGAGCGGCGTGGCTTCGGCGCTCAAGAGGGTTTGACCCTGCTCGGTCTGGCATTCGGATTCCTGCTGCCCGTGATCGGCGCCCTGGCCGGGCTTGTCGGGCTGTGGACGTCGCGATTCTGGACCCGTCGTCACAAGACCGTCGCCACCGCGCTCATCCCCCTGACCATCCCCGCGCTCTTGCTGCTCAGCTTCCTGGCCCCCATGAGCATGTTCTCCCCGTGGGAGGCTGTGATCTTCAGCGTTGTCCTCGGCCCGCTGGTAGCAGCGCTGTACTTGCTGCCCGCCGCCATTGCCCGCCACAGGAGCACCCCCAGTTCGTCCTAGGCGAGGCTGGCCTGGGTGGGGGCGACCGCGACGACGCGGGCGTCGCCGACGATCTCGCGCAGCGGCTCCAGATCATCGAGCGTCGCGTGCGGGTCGAGGGTCTTGAGGGTGCGAGCGGCGGTCGGATTTACGCTCCCCTCCAGGTGGACACGTCGCGCCCGAAGAAGGCGGCGAGTCGGATGATGGGTTCAGCGCTCACGGGGGTGTCCACTGCGTCGGCGAAACCGAGACCGGCCGGCCGCGCGGCTGCTGCTGGGTCCAGCTGCCGGGCGTGGGCCAAACTGGCCTCGACTACCTCGGTATCGAACGAAGCCCGTTGTTTCGTGGCGACGGCTAGGTCCCAGCCATGCACGAGGGTCTCTCGCAGATGGACCCACAAAGCAAGCTCGGCCGATCTGCGGCCCTTCGGTAGCTCGAGTTCCCGTTGGAGGGCTCCGGGCTGTTGCCACGCCTCCAACAGCGGGCTGATCGTGTTGTGGTAGGCCCGCACCGGGTCATCTCCCAGATCTACAACAGGGACTCCTGGTTCCCATGGATCGCCACGGGCGATCCCCGTGTACTTCTTGTTGACGGCGACGATGTGCCCCAGAAGGTCTCTGACCGTCCACTCCGTGCAGGGCGTCGCCGCGTCAAGCGCGTCGGGTCGGGCACCGACGATGATCTTCTCTAGGCAGCGGAGCGCGCGACCCTCGAGTTCGTCAATGCGCACGCTCGCACGGTAACGCCTGGTGCGCGGTGACCTGTTCCCGACCAAAAAACCACTGAGCCTGACCGGACCCAAACGCTGCCAGCCCCGGATACGGGCACAGTTCACCACCAGCAGGCTCGCGCTCATCTCGTGCCTTCCGCGGGTGGCGCGGCTGGGCTCGCGCGGCTAGAGTTAGGCGTGGCT
>CAXUFG010000149.1:0-13125 GCA_964250265.1 uncultured Pseudonocardiaceae bacterium
GGGCAGGGCGCTCCCGCCGGGGTGCCCGGGCAGCAGCGGCCGCGGCGCTCGCAGCGCTTTCTATGTCCCGCTCGCGGCGCCCGCCGACCACATCACCCTTGTAGATCCACACCTTCACACCGATGCGGCCGAAGGTGGTCCGGGCCTCGAAGAGCCCATAGTCGATGTCAGCCCGCAGCGTGTGCAGCGGAACCCGGCCCTCCCGGTAGAACTCCGAACGGGACATCTCAGCTCCACCCAGACGGCCCGAGCATTGCACTCGGATGCCCTTGACCTGGGGGGATCGCATTGCCGACTGGATGGCCTTGCGCATCGCGCGCCGGAAGGCGACCCGGTTGGACAGCTGCTCAGCCACTCCCTGGGCCACCAGCTGAGCCTCCGCCTCCGGATTCTTGACCTCGAGAATGTTGAGCTGCACCTGCTTGCCGGACAGCTTCTCCAGCTCACCGCGGATCCGGTCGGCCTCCGCACCGCGCCGGCCGATCACGATCCCCGGACGGGCGGTGTGAATATCCACCCGCACGCGGTCGCGGGTGCGCTCGATCTCGACTTTGGCGATGCCCGCCCGCTCCATGCCCTTGGACAGCAACCTGCGGATCGCGACATCTTCCTTGACGTACTCTCCGTACTGCTTATCCGCATACCAGCGGGACTTCCAGTCGGTCGAGATACCGAGCCGGAAGCCATGCGGGTTGATCTTCTGACCCACTAGCGGGCACTCCTTGTCTGGGTGGCCTTGCTGCCGCGGGACCGGGCCGGTGACCGGCGTTGCGCCGTTTGACGCTGTGACGCCTGACGTTGGGGCACCGCCTCGACCTCCACCGTGATGTGGCTGGTGCGCTTGCGAATCCGGTAGGCCCGACCCTGCGCACGCGGACGGAACCGCTTGAGAGTGGGTCCCTCGTCCACGAACGCCCCGGACACGATCAGGGAGTCAGGATCCAACCCGAGGTTGTTCTCCGCGTTGGCCATCGCGCTGGCCAGCACTTTCGATACCGGAGCGGAAGCGGTCTGCGGTGCGAACTCGAGCACCGCGAGCGCCTCCCGTGCGCTGCGGCCCCGGATGAGATCGATCACCCGGCGCGCCTTCATCGGCGTCACGCGGACATACCGAGCCCGCGCCACCGCGCGGGAGGGCTCCTGCGCGGCCGTGGCGCCGGCCTGGTTACGGGCGTCCATGCGCTGCTACCTCTTCTGTGTTGCGGTTCGTCCGTGGGTAGTTCATCTGCTTAGCGTCGCCGGGCCCGCCGGTCGTCCTTGATGTGTCCCCGGAATGTCCGCGTTGGCGCGAACTCACCAAGCTTGTGGCCGACCATCGACTCGGTGACGAATACCGGGACGTGCTTGCGGCCGTCGTGCACCGCGATGGTGTGACCGATCATGTCCGGGATGATCGTCGAGCGACGTGACCAGGTCCGGATCACCTGCTTGGTGCCGGCCTCGTTCTGCGCGTCCACCTTCTTGAGCAGGTGGTCGTCGATGAATGGGCCCTTTTTCAGGCTGCGTGGCATATTTCCTCCCTCCTGCTCAGCGCTTCTTGCCGGTGCGGCGACGGCGAACGATCAATTTGTCGCTGGCCTTATGACGCCGGGTGCGACCTTCTGGCTTGCCGGCTGGGTTCACCGGGTGACGCCCACCGGAGGTCTTGCCCTCGCCACCGCCATGCGGGTGGTCGACCGGGTTCATCACCACACCGCGGACGGTGGGTCGCTTGCCCTTCCAGCGCATCCGGCCGGCCTTACCCCAGTTGATGTTGCCCTGCTCGGAGTTGCCGACCTCGCCCACCGTGGCGCGGCACCGGACGTCGACGTTGCGGATCTCACCTGAGGGCATCCGCAACTGGCCGTAGGGACCGTCCTTGGCCACCAGCTGGACTCGCGCGCCGGCTGAGCGGGCGATCTTTGCTCCCCCGCCAGGACGGAGCTCGATAGCGTGGACCACGGTACCGACCGGGATGTTGCGCAACGGGAGATTGTTCCCCGGCTTGATATCGGCCTGGGTACCGTTCTCCACGGTGTCCCCCTGGCGCAGCTTCTCCGGAGCGATGATGTAGCGCTTCTCGCCGTCGGCGTAGTGCAGCAGCGCGATTCGCGCGGTGCGGTTCGGGTCGTATTCGATGTGCGCGACCTTGGCCGGCACGCCATCCTTGTCCGCCCGCCGAAAGTCGATCAAGCGGTAGGCACGCTTGTGACCGCCACCCTGGTGCCGGGTCGTGATCCGACCGTGCGCGTTGCGGCCGCCCTTGCTGTGCAGCGGACGGATCAGCGACTTCTCCGGGTGATCCCGAGTGATCTCGGCGAAGTCGGCGACGCTGGAGCCGCGACGGCCCGCGGTTGTCGGCTTGTACTTGCGGATGCCCATGTCTACCCGTCCTCGCTCACGCGGCCGGCCCGCCGAAGATCTCGATCGGCTTGCTCTGCGCAGACAGCGTCACGATCGCCCGCTTGGTGTCCTTACGCTTGCCGTACCCGAACTTGGTGCGCTTGCGCTTGCCAGGGCGGTTGAGTGTGTTGACGCTGACCACCTGCACACCGAAGATCTTCTCGATGGCAATCTTGATCTCGGTCTTATTGGCGTCCGGCGCGACCAGGAAGGTGTACTTCTGCTGCTCCAGCAGGCCGTAACTCTTCTCTGAGATCACCGGCTTGCGGATCACATCACGCGGGTCGGGGATCATCGGGTGGCCTCCTGGGTAGCGCTGAGCTTCCTGGCGTGCTGACCAAGGAAGGCCTCGAGGGCATCCGCGGTGAACACCACCTCATCGCTGACCAGCACGTCATAGGTGTTGAGCTGATCTGGGCTCAGCACGTGTATCGAGGCGAGGTTACGCACGCTGCGGCGGCTCACCTCGTCGGCGCGGCTGATCACCACCAGCACCTTGACGTTCCCAGGTGCCAGTGAAGCGAGCACTGTGCGAGCTGTCTTGGTGGATGGCGCCTCGCCAGAGACCAATCCGGAGATCACGTGTACCCGGCCGTCACGCGCCCGGTCCGACAACGCGCCGCGTAGCGCGGCAGCCTTCATCTTCTTCGGGGTCCGCTGGCTGTAGTCCCGCGGTTGGGGGCCGTGCGCGACGCCACCGCCGGTGAACTGCGGGGCCCGGATGGAACCCTGGCGAGCTCGCCCGGTGCCTTTCTGCCGGTAGGGCTTGGCGCCTCCACCGCTGACCTCGCCCCGGGTCTTGGTGCTGTGCGTGCCCTGCCGCGCCGCGGCCAGCTGAGCGACCACCACCTGATGCATCAGCGGGATGTTCGCCGACACATCGAAGATCTCATCGGGCAATTCAACGGTACCGGCGGTGTCCCCCTCGGGGGTGCGAATGTCGACCGTACTCACTGCTGTGCACCGCCCTTCGCAGCGGTCTTGACCAGCACGAGACCACCCTTCGGGCCCGGCAACGCACCCTTGATCAGCAACAATCCTGACTCCAGGTCGACCCGGTGCACGGTGAGGTTCTGGGTGGTCACCCGGACATTGCCCATCCGGCCGGCCATCCTGGTGCCCTTGAACACCCGGCTCGGCGTGGCGCAGCCACCGATCGAACCCGGCGAGCGGTGCTTTCGCTGGGTGCCATGGCTGGCGCCGAGGCCTTTGAACCCGTGCCGCTTCATCACCCCAGCGGTGCCCTTGCCCTTACTGGTGCCCACCACGTCCACAACAGCGCCGGCATCGAAGACCTCCGCGGTGAGCTCTTGGCCGACCTCGTAGTCCGCCGCATCGGCGGTGCGTAGCTCAACCAGGTGGCGCCGGGGCGTCACACCGGCCGCAGCGTAGTGCCCGGCCACCGGCTTGGTCACTTTGCGTGGGTCGATGGCGCCGTAGGCCAGCTGCACCGCGGGATAACCGTCGGTCTCCGCAGTGCGGATCCGGGTCACCACGCACGGCCCGGCCGCCACCACCGTGACCGGCACGATCCTGTTGTTCTCGTCGAAGACCTGGGTCATCCCAAGCTTGGTGCCCAGTATTCCCCGGACGGTCTTACTGCCCTGGTGCTCCGAATCAGTCGCTGTCATGTCCCCGGCCTTACTGGATGTTGACGTCGACGCTGGCCGGCAAGTCGATCCGCATCAGCGCGTCCACCGTCTTGGGCGTCGGATCGAGAATGTCGATCAGCCGCTTATGCGTGCGCATCTCGAAATGCTCCCGCGAGTCCTTGTACTTGTGCGGCGAGCGGATGACGCAATAGACATTCTTCTCGGTCGGCAGCGGCACCGGTCCGACGACCCGGGCACCGGTGCGCGTCACGGTCTCAACAATCTTGCGCGCGGATGCATCAATTGCCTCGTGGTCATAGGCTTTGAGCCGGATGCGGATCTTTTGTCCCGCCATGGTGGCTTGCCGTCCTGTCAGTCTCGTGCCGCTTGCTCTCGTACCACTGATCTGTCTCAACCGCTGGTTCGGTCTACCCTGCGCACCGGTCCCCGCGGTCGGGTGTGTCGGATCTGGGCATCGTATCAACCGGGGCGCTCCCCGGTTGATACGAGCCCTCGTGAGTGGGTAACAGTGTCATAGCACCGAACGCCACTCACGAGGGTCACTTAAGGATCTTAGTGACCCTTCCTGCACCGACAGTGCGGCCACCCTCACGGATCGCGAACTTCAGGTTCTCGTCCATCGCGATCGGCTGGATCAGCTGCACCGTCATCTCGGTGTTGTCACCCGGCATGACCATCTCGGTGCCCTCGGGCAACGTAACGACACCGGTCACGTCGGTGGTCCGGAAGTAGAACTGCGGGCGGTAGTTGTTGAAGAACGGCGTGTGCCGGCCACCCTCGTCCTTGGACAGGATGTAGACCTGAGCCTCGAACTGAGTGTGCGGGGTGTTCGTGCCGGGCTTGATAACCACCTGCCCGCGCTCGACATCCTCGCGCTTGATGCCACGAAGCAACAAGCCGACGTTGTCGCCGGCCCGCCCCTCGTCTAGCAACTTGCGGAACATCTCGACACCGGTGACGGTGGTCGTCTCCGACTTCTCCTTGATGCCGATGATCTCCACCTGCTCGCTGACCTTGACGATGCCGCGCTCCACCCGGCCGGTGACCACAGTGCCACGGCCGGTGATGGTGAAGACGTCCTCGATCGGCATCAGGAACGGCTTCTCGATCTCGCGGATCGGCTCCGGGATGTTGTCATCAACGGCGTCCATCAGTTCCAGCAGCTTGGCACCCCACTCGGCGTCGCCCTCCAGCGCCTTGAGCGCCGATACCCGGACAATCGGCAGGTCGTCGCCGGGGTACTCCTGGCTGGACAGCAACTCCCGAACCTCGAGCTCGACGAGCTCCATGATCTC
Organism: uncultured Pseudonocardiaceae bacterium; assembly: GCA_964250265.1. Taxonomy (GTDB): domain Bacteria; phylum Actinomycetota; class Actinomycetes; order Mycobacteriales; family Pseudonocardiaceae. The sequence continues at coordinate 5,291 of CAXUFG010000149.1, forward strand.
TTCATCGTCGACCATGTCTGCCTTGTTCAGCGCGACGACGATGTAGGGCACGCCGACCTGGCGGGCCAGCAAGACGTGCTCGCGGGTCTGCGGCATCGGACCATCGGTAGCCGCCACCACCAGGATGGCACCGTCCATCTGTGCCGCACCGGTGATCATGTTCTTGATGTAATCGGCGTGCCCAGGACAGTCGACGTGGGCATAGTGCCGCTTCTCGGTCTGGTACTCGACGTGCGCGATCGAGATCGTAATGCCCCGCTGCCTCTCTTCGGGGGCCTTGTCGATGCTGTCGAACGCGGATGCCTCGTTCACGTCCGGGAACTTGTCGTGCAAGACCTTCGTGATAGCCGCAGTCAGCGTGGTCTTGCCGTGGTCGATGTGACCGATGGTTCCGATGTTGACGTGCGGCTTGGTCCGCTGGAACTTCGCCTTCGCCACTGGTCTCGTCCTCCTGGACTCGTTCTCTTGATCCGCTGGATCGCTCAACTGCGGTCCTGATATAGCGGCATGCTGTCAGGTGTTAGGTACTGCTCACTCGCCCGTCGCCTTCGCTCTGCCCTCTGCTCGGCTCCGGACTCGCTCCGCTCCTCAGCTTCGCTTCGATGCTCACTCGCCCGTCGCCTTCGCTCTGCCCTCTGCTCGGCTCCGGACTCGCTCCGCTCCTCAGCTTCGCTTCGATGCTCACTCGCCCGTCGCCTTCGCGACGATCTCCTTGGAGACGCCGGCCGGGACCTCGGCATAGGAGTCGAACTGCATGGTGTAGTTCGCCCGGCCCTGGGTCCGCGACCGCAGATCGCCGACATATCCGAACATCTCCGACAGCGGTACCAACGCTTTGATGATGCGGGAACCGTTGCGTTCGTCCATCTGCTGGATATGACCCCGCCGGGAGTTGAGGTCGCCGATGACGTCGCCCATGTAGTCGTCGGGCGTCGTCACCTCGACGGCCATCATCGGCTCCAGGATCACCGGGCCGGCCCTGCGCGCTGCCTCCTTGAACGCCATCGATCCGGCTATCTTGAAGGCCATCTCGGAGGAGTCCACCTCGTGGTATGCGCCGTCCAGCAAAGTGACCTTCAGGCCGACCAGCGGATAGCCCGCGAGCACGCCGTACTGCATCGCGTCCTGCGCCCCGGCATCCACCGACGGGATGTACTCCCTGGGGATCCGCCCGCCGCTGACCTTATTGTCGAACTCGTAGAGCGCGCCATCGGTGCTCTGCAGCGGCTCCAGCTTGATGATCACCCGGGCGAACTGACCGGAACCACCCGTCTGCTTGCGGTGGGTGTACTCGAGCTTGTCCACCGTCTTGCGGATCGTCTCCCGGTAGGCGACCTGCGGCTTGCCGATGTTCGCCTCGACCTTGTAGTCGCTGCGCATCCGGTTCACCAACACCTCGAGGTGCAGCTCACCCATCCCGGCGATGATCGTCTGGCCGGTTTCGTCATCTTGCTTGACCTGGAAGGTGGGATCCTCCTCGGCCAGCTTCTGGATGGCGATGCCCAGCTTCTCCTGATCGCTCTTGGTCCTGGGCTCGATGGCGACCTGGATGACCGGCTCAGGGAAGGTCATCGACTCCAGGATCACCGGCGCCTGCGGATCGCACAGCGTGTCGCCGGTCGTCGTCTCCTTCAGACCGATCACTGCGTAGATGTGACCGGCGCGGGCCTCATCGACCGGGTTCTCCTTGTTGGAGTGCATCTGGAAGAGCTTCCCGATGCGCTCTTTGCGCTCTTTGGTCGAGTTGATCACTTGTGAACCCGCGGCGATCCGACCGGAGTAGACCCGGATGTAGGTCAGTTTCCCGAAGAAGGGGTGCGCGGCGATCTTGAAGGCCAGCGCGGAGAACGGCTCCTCGATCGCGGGTCTGCGGGTGGCCGAGCTACCGTCGCTCAGCAGGCCCACCACCGGCGGCACATCCAGCGGCGAGGGCAGGTAGTCGATCACCGCATCCAGCATCGGCTGCACGCCTTTGTTCTTGAACGCCGAGCCACACAGCACGGGATAGGCCTGGCTGTGCACGGTGAGCTTCCGGATGCCCGCCTTGATCTGCTCGATGCTGAGTTCCCCGCCGCCGAGGTAGAGCTCCATGAGCTCGTCATCGGCTTCGGCGACGGCCTCGATGAGCTTCTCGCGATACTCCGTGGCAGTCTCGACCAGGTTCGCCGGGATCGCCTCGACGGTGTAGTCCTCGCCCTTCTGGACATCCCCGCGCCAGGTCAGCGCCCGCATTCCGACCAGGTCGATAACACCCTGGAAGTCCGACTCTGAACCGATCGGCAGCTGAATGACCAGCGGGTTGGCTCCGAGGCGCTCGCGGATGGTGCGCACGGTGAAGTAGAAGTCGGCGCCGAGTTTGTCCATCTTGTTGACAAAGCAGATGCGCGGGACGTCGTACTTGTCGGCTTGCCGCCATACCGTTTCGGACTGGGGCTCGACGCCCTCTTTTCCGTCGAAGACTGCGACGGCGCCATCAAGCACCCGAAGCGAGCGCTCTACTTCGACGGTGAAGTCGACGTGGCCGGGGGTGTCGATGATGTTGATCTGATGGTCGTTCCAGAAGGTGGTGGTCGCCGCGGAAGTGATGGTGATGCCGCGCTTCTGCTCCTCCTCCATCCAGTCCATCGTGGCAGCGCCGTCGTGCACTTCACCCATCTTGTAGTTGATCCCGGTGTAGAACAGGACCCGCTCGGTCGTGGTGGTCTTGCCCGCGTCGATATGCGCCATGATCCCGATGTTGCGGACCCTGGCGAGGTCGGTCAGCACTTCACGTGCCACGAGAACTCATCCCTAGATATCTCGAGAGTGGTCGCGTCACCAGCGGTAGTGCGCGAAAGCCTTGTTCGACTCGGCCATCTTGTGGGTATCCTCGCGGCGCTTCACGCTCGCCCCGAGGCCGTTGCTGGCGTCGAGTAGTTCATTCATCAGGCGATCCACCATGGTCTTCTCCCTCCGCTGCCGGGAAAAGGTGATCAGCCACCGAAGCGCGAGCGTGGTGGAACGCACCGCACGCACCTCAACGGGCACCTGGTAGGTCGCGCCACCGACGCGGCGACTCTTCACTTCGATGGCCGGCTTGACGTTGTCCAGCGCCCGCTTGAGAGTCACCACGGGATCGGTGCCGGTCTTGTCCCGGCAGCCCTCCAACGCCTGGTAAACGATCTTCTCGGCCACCGAGCGCTTGCCGCGCACGAGCACCTTGTTGACGAGCTGGGTGACGATCGGCGCTCCGTAGACCGGATCGGAGTGCAGCGGCCGCTTCGGGGCGGGACCCTTGCGAGGCATCAGCCCTTCTCCTTCTTCGCACCATAACGGCTGCGGGCTTGCTTACGGCCCTTCACACCCTGAGTATCCAGCGACCCGCGAATGATTTTGTAGCGGACGCCCGGAAGGTCCTTCACCCGACCACCGCGCACCAGGACAATGGAGTGCTCCTGGAGGTTGTGGCCCTCCCCCGGGATGTACGCCGTCACCTCCACCTGGCTGGTCAGGCGGACCCGGGCGACCTTACGCAGCGCCGAGTTCGGCTTCTTCGGGGTCGTCGTGTACACGCGGGTGCACACTCCGCGCCGCTGCGGGCTCCCCTTCAGCGCTGCAGTCTTGGTCTTCGCGAGCTTGTCCTCGCGGCCCTTACGGACCAGCTGCTGGATGGTAGGCATGGACCAGCTTTCTCGTCTTGACGCGCTTGCCGGTATGTCTGGCGGTTGCTCTCTGGTGCTGTCGAACGCTGTCGTCTTCGTGCTGCGTTACGTGTACTGCTCGGCCACCGATGTGCTGCGTGGCCGGTCACTCCGTATCCCGCGGTCGGGCGTGTCGCGGTGAGCCCAGCCGTTCGGTCGGGTACAACCCGACAGGAGCTGCGCGGCACCGGCGCCACATCCGGACCTGGGCGTTCCGTAGAACCCACATCACGAGCGACACACTGCCAACAGACACACGGAGCGGCCCGACCGGGAGTCGGGCACAGGGACCAGAATACCTGAGGCCTTCGCGGAGGGTCAAAACGGGGTCAAAATCGGAGACCGTGAGTTCGTTCACGCGCTGAATGCGCAGGCTCAACGATAAGACTCAACAGTGCGGAGGTGTCGTTTATGCCCGGACCGTTGGTCGGGTTGCGGGTGATCGAGCTGGCGGGGATCGGGCCGGGTCCACACGCGGCGATGCTGCTCGCGGATCTGGGCGCCGACGTGGTTCGGGTCGAGCGGCCCTCCGCCGGCAAGCAGAGCTTGCAGCTGAGCCCGGGGGCGGCGGACCAGATGCTTCGCGGGCGGCGTTCGGTGCAGCTTGATCTCAAGGATCTCTCTGATCGGGAGACGCTGCTACGGCTGGTGGAGCGAGCCGACGTCCTGATCGAGGGTCTGCGTCCCGGTGTCACCGAGCGACTGGGCGCCGGTCCGGCTGACTGTCACGCCCGTAACCCCCGGCTGGTGTACGCGCGGATCACCGGATGGGGGCAGGACGGCCCACTGGCCGAGCGCGCGGGGCATGACATCAACTACATCGCGCTGACGGGTGTGTTGCACGCGATAGGACCCGAGGACGGCAAACCGGTGCCACCGTTGAACCTGGTCGGGGACTTCGGCGGTGGCTCGATGTTGCTGGTGCTGGGCGTGCTGGCCGCGCTGTGGGAGCGGGAGCGCTCCGGCACCGGTCAGGTCGTCGACGCCGCGATGGTGGACGGGGTCAGCGTGTTGGCCCAGATGTTCTGGTCGTTACGAGCCTGCGGGCGCTGGAGCGATCAGCGCGGTGCCAACTTGCTCGACTCGGGTGCTCCGTACTACGACACCTATGCGTGCGCCGACGGCCGCTACGTCGCAGTCGGGGCACTGGAACCGCCCTTCTATGCCGCGTTACTCCAGGGCCTCGGACTCACCGACATGGAACTACCCGACCAGCAGGACCCCGCCGGATGGCCGGTGTTGCGCCAGCGATTCACCAACGCGTTCGCCAGCCGCAGCCGTGACGAGTGGGTGACCGTGTTCGAGGGAACCGACGCCTGCGTCACACCGGTGCTGTCCTTCGCCGAGGTGCCCACCCACCCGCACATCGCGGCCCGCGACACCATCATCGAGGTTGACGGCGTGCCCCAGGCTGCCCCGGCCCCACGGTTCTCGCGTACCGCACCGGATCTTCCGACGCCACCGCCCCAGCCCGGCGCCGACACCGCCGAAGTACTCGCCGACTGGGCTGTCGTTACTGGCTCGGACGTGAGATCTCCCCCGTAGCATGGACACCTCCGGGGGGTGGGTCAGTGATCTCGATCTGTCCCGCAACACGACGGCTGCTGATTCGCCGCCCCGGATGGTCAGGCCGCCGATGGCGCCCATGAGGGGGCGGCGGTTGAGATCGAACGGGTCTCCGATCAGCTTCCGGAACGCTCGGCGGCCAAATCCTCGCCTGGGAACACCTGTGATCCACTGAGCCAGGCCGCCCACAGTCATCCAGCGGCTGCGGCCGCTTGCGCTACGGTGAACCGGTGACCGCGATGTGGTCGTTCGACGAGCAGCCTCGCACCGGTGACCCGCTACGGCCCGGGGCCGCGCCGGCCGCGATCCGGGGCGCGCTGCTGGCCGAAGACCGATCTGCGTTCGACACCGCCTACCAGCGCGCGCTCACCGCAGCCCGGGAGGATCTCGACCTCACCGACCTGTTCCGGTGCTTGGAGCACTGGCGACGGGTCGCGCTGCTCCAGCGTGACCCCGACCGGTTCGCCTCGGTCGTCCGACGCGCCGCCGAGCGACTGACCGGCCAGCCGGCGCCGGACGACGAGCCACTGGCGCAGACCCGGCGCCGCGCCGGCCTATAGCCGGTGTATCGGGTCACCACCGACCAACAGCCCCAGCCACAGATCGACGCGCTCCCACCGGGCGCGTTGGCGCCGTTCGTCGAGGCCCGCGTCGTCCTGGAGGTCGATCCGTGGGGTGGCGACTCGCTCAACGACGACAACCCCGACGCGCCGGTGCGGTCGCTCACCTTCGGCCCAGCCCACCAAGGCCTGGTCACCTACCTGATCCTGGAGCGCCAGCGCCGCGTCGACGTGCTCGACGTCCTATGGGTGGGCTGACCCGTGCTGCTCGCGCAGGAACCTCGCGACGCAGTGCATCGCCATGCTCTGCCAGCCAGATGTCATCGACCGCGCTCGCCAGGCACCTCATCCCCGAGTCCGTGCCCTGCTCGATCTGCTCGCCACCGCCGAGACGACTTACGACGACGCTGACGACCTGCGCTTTATCCTGCCCGGTGACTCCGATCGGCGCGGCAGGCGACTCGACGAACTGGAAGTGCCAGCACTCGGAACAGGGCTGTCCACGTCGGCCGCCACGACGAACGGCATGCCGATGCGGAGAGCAGTCGCCGCCAGCAGCGGCGAGCTATCCGTGCCGGGCATGCTCGACGTCGTCGATCAGGACGAAACGCACTCATGCCCGACGGAGCGACGTCGGCGGGGGTCTGTTCGGCCTGCTCTGGCGCAAACGTTAGAGCCAGATCTGTCGAACGGCGTCATGGTGGGGCGTTCTCGCCGTTCTGGGCGGTCCGCGCGCCCGCTACGAGGACGTGGCGTTCTTTCACCGCGCAGACCTTGCTGTCACACCGGCCCGGCTGCGGCAACGGTGCACCGGGTCCAGACTGTGCTCCGGTCCTCGATCACCCGAGAAGAAGCCCACCTTGATGGAGATCGTGAACTCACTCAGCAAATCGCCTGCGGTGGCCGCCAGTCTGCGATGTGAGGTGAAGGCCCGGCAATTATAGGCCGTGTTAAGGTCGGTCACCCCGAGAGTGAGGGCAGTTTCCAGGAATTGTCGATCGAGATCAGACCGGTATAATCCGAGAGCAACTCGTCGGTCACCTCTGCCCACAATCCCTCCTCGATGAACACATCAGCCAGATTCGCCGCATCAATGCCGGTCACGGCGCTGACCGAGTCAGGTTCATCGGCTGGCCGGACAGCAGCATCCGCAGTGCTGGCTCGGCTTTCACGGAGACGGTGATCCGTTTCCCACGCCAAGCACGATGATGGTGTCCTCGCACGGGCTCAAGCGGGGTGGGAAATCGGTCACACAGCACCGCCGCCGGTGCACCGAACACCCCGCAGGTGCGGACCTGACGCGGCGCAGGCTGTTGCGAGTTGCACGATGATGACGTCGTGTCGTCCCAGTGACCCAACACACCACGGGCCCATTCCAGGCTCACCTACTGCCGGAGACCATTTTTTCATCAACACTGCCCTCATGGACCTGCTCGGTCTCGTGGTCACCGCGCTCAAATCGACCAGCACCCGGGCGGGCACTTCCCCGATGCGGTGATCGCGCTCGATTGCCGGTCAGTTGAGCAGGAGGCAGGTATCCCAGTGTGAAGCGGGGGCTATCACGATGTGCGTGTCCTCTGCGCGGATGGGGAGTTCGGTGCTGCGGAGTACGGCCCGTTCGATCGGATCATCGTCACGGTCGGGACCTGGGGCGGGGTTCTTGCTGTCCCGGATGGCAGCCGGTGTATGCGCCAGTTCGACGCACGGAAGAGCTTCGCTGCCGATGATCGCCCGCGCGTAGTCGGAGGTCTGGAGCCTCGGTCCGAGTCAACGGTCCCGGCCGTGAGGTGGGGGCTGGTTGCGCTCGACCGGCGTTGGCACGCCGTCGACCCGACGGTCGAGCACTTCGGGGGTGTTCAGAGCCGCATGCGGCCGTCTGCTGTCGGTGGATACCACCCTGTGGGAGACGTTGCTCGGGCCCTGGTGCGAGCAATGCTGGCCGCGGTGCCTCTGAGCGGGCTCAGCGGGGGTTTAGGGACCGGGTAGCACCCCAGAGCCCCCAGGGAGCGGGAGGAACCAGTGAGGGGTT
>CAXUFG010000150.1:0-13006 GCA_964250265.1 uncultured Pseudonocardiaceae bacterium
TGCGTCGGCGGGTCACACTGCCGCCTCCGCGGGAGGAAGTGCGTCGGCGGGTCACCAGAGCGCTACCACAAGCCGCGGGAGCGGGCCAGGCGGCCGATCGCCATGCCGACTCGCAGCACCAGCCCGTCTCGGGGATCACCGGGTACCCGCCCGGTGATCTCAGCGATGCGGCGCAGCCGGTAGCGGACCGTGTTGGGGTGGACAAACAACCGTCGAGCGCAGGCCTCCAGCACCCCGCTGGAGTCGAAGAACGCGTCGAGTGTCTCCACCAGCCCACCGCTGGCCGCGTCCAGCGGGCGCATCACCTGGTCGACGAGCAGTCGTTCGGCCTCCGGATCCCCGGCCAGCGCGCGCTCGGGAAGCAACTCGGTGGCCGGCACCGGGCGCGGCGCGGTGGGCCAGGCCGCTACGGCGCGAAGCCCGGACAGCGCGTCGGCAGCGCTACGGTGCGCCTCGGCCAGGGAGGACACTGTCGGTCCGACGACCACCGGGCCGTCGCCGAAGGCGTCGATCATCCAATGAGAGTCTGCGGGCAGCGTGGGGCGCCCGCTGACGACGAGCACCAGGCGGGAACCCTGTACCCCGACGAGCACCCCCTGCCCGGTACGAATGGCGATGCCGCGGATATCGGAGAGCAGCTCCGGCGCCCCGTCCGGCGGTGGATTGCCCACCAGCACCGTCGCCGGAGCCGCCGGTTCCAAGCCGAGCGCTGCCGCCCGGGACAGCAGTGACTCCTCGCCGTCCCCGCGCATGATGCCGTCCACCACGAGCGCTTCCAGCCGGGCGTCCCAGGCGCCGCGTGCCTCGGCCGCACCGGCGTAGGTGCTGGCGGCGGCGAAGGCGACCTCGCGGCTGTAGCGCAGCGACGCCTCGGTCAGCACAGCGCGCTCGGCATCGTCGCCGGCGAGCTCGGGCAACTGCTGCTCGAACACCATGGTGGCGACCCGGACCAGCTCGACGGTCTGGCGCAGGCTGACCCAGCGACTCAAGTCCCGCGGGGCCGTCCGGAAAGCTCCAGAGGTGAGCCTGGTCGAGTGCTTCGGATCCTTGAGCCATTCGACGAAATTCGCCACGCTGGTCTGCGTGATCATCAGGATCCCGGCCCGCTGGTCGGCCGGCAGCCGGCGAAACCAGGGGTAACGTAGCTCCATCTCGGCCACGCTGGCCGTGGCGAGCCCACCGGAGGCCAGTGCCAGCCGGCGAAGTGTGCTGGCGGACAGCGGGCAGGTGCTCGTCTGGACGGTCATACCGCCAGCATCGCACGGCGACGCTGGGGATAACGGCGGACGAACGCAGCGACAACTTGAGGGCAACGGGAAATGGCTGCGCGCGATAGAGTTTGGCCGGAGCCGAGTAGAGGTAAGTAGGGTCGAGGAGAGACGTATGGTCAGTTCGCCACCGAAGCTCGTGCCCCAGGTCGATGTGCGCCGGGCCGAGGACCGTAGGCACACCGCGCTCGACTGGCTGAACTCCCGGCACAGCTTCTCCTTCGGCCGCCACTACGATCCGGCAAATACGCACTTCGGCCTGCTGCTGGTGAACAACGACGACGTGGTGCAGGCCGGCATGGGGTTTGAAACCCACCCGCACCGTGATATGGAGATCGTCACCTGGGTCCTGGACGGTTCCCTGGTGCACGAGGATTCCAAGGGCAATACCGGAGTGATCTACCCCGGGCTGGCCCAGCGGATGAGCGCAGGCACCGGGATCCAGCATTCCGAGAAGAACGATTCGTGGCGGTTGGATAGCGAGCCGCACGATCAGGATGTGCATTTCGTGCAGATGTGGGTGCCTCCGGACACCCGTTCGATCGAGCCTAGCTACCAGCAACTGGACATCAATGACGAGCTGGGCATGGTGGAGGCGGGGTCGGGCGAACTCGTGGTGGTGGCATCCGGGATGGAGGCCCACCGGGACCGGAGAGCGATCTCCATCCGGCAGCAAGGAGCGGCCCTGTACGCCGCCCGGTTGCAACCCGGCGCCAGCGTCGAGCTGCCGGCCGCCGCGTTCGTGCACGTATTCATCGCCCGTGGCACGGTCGATCTGGAACAAACCGGTCCGCTCGACACCGGCGACGCCGCGCGGATGACCGCCGCCGGTGGCCAGCGGATTACCGCCGGGCCAACCGGCGGCGAAGTCCTCGTCTGGGCGATGACCGCCCGTCTCGCCGGCTAGCCAGTTCAGCATCCCCGACATGGAGACATCTCGGGCTGATCGGGTTGTTCAGGACCCCGATATGTCTCCATGTCGGGACAGTTGTCACGCCACGCCTGGGTCGGAGGTTTGGGGACCGGCGGATTGCGGGTCATCGATGCGGTAGTGACGGGCCGCTTCGGCGACGACGGACTGATCTAGTTCCCGGCGGCGCGCCAGCGCGGCCAGCGCGGCCACGGTGATCGACTCGGCGTCGACAAGGAAGTGTCGCCGCGCGGCCGGGCGGGTGTCGGAGAAACCGAAGCCGTCCGTGCCGAGCGTGATCAGGTCGATGGGCACCCATGGACGGATGAGGTCGGGCACGGCCCGCATCCAGTCCGACACCGCAATCAGCGGACCCGCCGCGCCCTGCAACATTTGTGTGACGTGCGGCACTCGCGGTTCGGCCTCGGGATGTAGCAGGTTGTGCCGATCGATCTCGACAGCCTCGCGACGTAGCTCGGACCACGATGTCGCCGACCAGACGTCGGCCTGCACTCCCCATTCCTGGGCCAGCATCTCCTGCGCTCGCAGGGCCCACGGCAGTGCCACGCCAGAGGCGGCGAGCTGAACCGCGGGCTTGTCGCGCCCCGGTGCCGGCGCCGGGGCGTACCGGTACAGGCCGCGCAGCAGGGCATCCACATCGAGATCGGCGGGTTCCGCGGGCTGGCGGTAGGGCTCGTTGTAGATGGTGAGGTAGTAGAAGACGTTCGGATCGCGGGCACCGTCGTCGCCATACATCCGCCGCAGCCCGTCACGGACGATGTGAGCAATCTCATAGCCCCAGGCCGGGTCGTAGGCGACCACGGCGGGGTTGGACGCGGCGAGCAGATGGGAGTGCCCGTCGTTGTGCTGCAGCCCCTCGCCGACCAGCGTGGTGCGCCCCGCGGTCGCGCCGAGCAGGAATCCGCGAGCCATCTGGTCGCCCGCGGCCCATAGGCCGTCGCCGGTGCGCTGGAATCCGAACATCGAGTAGAAGATGTAAACCGGGATCAGCGGCTCGTTGTGGGTGGCGTAGGAGGTGCCGGCCGCGGTGAACGACGCGGTGGAACCCGCCTCGTTGATGCCCTCGTGCAGGATCTGGCCCTGCTCGCTTTCCCGGTAGGCCAGCATCAGGTCAGCGTCCACCGAGGTGTAGAGCTGCCCGTGCGGGTTGTAAATCTTCTGCGTGGGGAACATCGAATCCATGCCGAAGGTGCGGGCCTCGTCCGGGATGATCGGGACGAAACGCGGTCCGATCTCGGGATCCTTGATGAGCTCTCTGAGCTGGCGGACGAACGCCATCGTGGTGGCGACCTCCTGCTTGCCCGATCCGCGGCGCAGCACGTCGTAGACCTTGTCGCCGGGCAGTACCAGAGTCGTGGACTTGGTCCGCCGCTCGGGCACGAATCCACCGAGCGCCCGGCGCCGCTCGCACATGTACTGGATCTCCGGTGCGTCCTGCCCCGGGTGGTAGTACGGCGGCAGGGTGGGGTCCTGCTCCAGTTGCGCGTCGCTGATCGGGATGCGCTGGGCGTCGCGGACGTGCTTGAGGTCCTCCAGCGTGAGCTTCTTCATCTGGTGCGTCGCGTTGCGACCCTCGAAATGCGAGCCCAAACCGTAGCCCTTGATGGTCTTGGCCAGAATCACCGTGGGCTGGCCGTGGTGCTGGGTGGCGGCCTGGTAGGCGGCGTAGACCTTGCGGTAGTCGTGCCCCCCGCGCTTGAGATTCCAGATATCGGCGTCGGACAGTTCTTTGACGAGTTCCTTGGTGCGGGGGTCACGGCCGAAGAAGTGATCCCGGACGTAGCCGCCGTCGTTGGCCTTGTAGGTCTGGTAGTCACCGTCGGCCGTGACGTTCATCAGGTTCACCAGCGCGCCTTGGCGGTCGGCGTGCAGCAGGGCATCCCATTCGCGGCCCCAGATCACCTTGATGACGTTCCAGCCGGCACCGCGGAAGAACGACTCCAGTTCCTGGATGATCTTCCCGTTGCCCCGCACTGGACCGTCGAGGCGTTGCAGGTTGCAATTCACTACGAAGGTCAGGTTGTCCAGCCCTTCGATGGCCGCGACCTGGATCTGCCCCCGGGACTCCGGCTCATCCATCTCACCGTCGCCGAGGAAGGCCCAGACGTGCTGGCCGGAGGTTTCCTTGAGGCCGCGAGCCTGCAGATAGCGGTTGAGCCGGGCCTGGAAGATCGCGTTGATCGGGCCCAGCCCCATCGACACGGTGGGGAATTCCCAGAAGTCCGGCATCAGCCGCGGGTGCGGGTAGGACGGCAGGCCGCCTCCCGGACCGGCGTGGGAGAATTCCTGGCGGAATCCGTCAAGCTGGTCGGCCGAGAGCCGGCCCTCCAGGAACGCTCGGGCGTAGATGCCGGGAGACGCGTGGCCCTGGATGAAGACCTGGTCCCCGCCACCGGGGTGGTCCTTACCCCGGAAGAAGTGGTTGAAGCCCACCTCGTAGAGCGCGGCCGAAGAGGCGTAGGTGGAGATGTGACCGCCGACACCGACCCCGGGACGCTGCGCCCGATGCACCATCATCGCCGCGTTCCATCGGATCCAGGCGCGGTAGCGCCGCTCGGTTTCCTCGTCTCCCGGGAACCATGGCTCGTTCTCGGTGGGGATGGTGTTGACGTAGTCCGTGCTGGTCAGCGACGGTACGCCGACGCCGGTCTCGCGGGCCCGCTCCAGTAGCCGCAGCATGAGGTACCGAGCGCGCTGCTTACCCCCGGACAGCACTGCGGAGTCGAAGGCCTCCAGCCACTCCGCGGTTTCTTCGGGATCGATGTCGGGCAGGTGGGCCGCCACTCCGTCCCGGATGACTCGCACTCGCGCGGGCGTACGACCGTTCTGCGTGGCCATGGGATCTCCTCCTCTCAAGCTGTCGTGATACACCCTGTGCTACCGGCCGCTGGCCTTCTTGAGCACTGTGTCTGGGGGCAGTGTGGTTCTGGGGCACTGACCGGCCTTGATATGGGCCGCCAGGCCATCGTGCACCATGATTGTCGGCCTGGCGATCGGTGTCGGCGCAATCTTGTGACCACCTGGCGGGATCCATCTCGGCAACCCCGGATCGGCGTGTCAAGCTGCTGGCAGTTGCGCTGGAGCCGGACCGCAGTGTTCGCTTGGACGCCATCGAGTAATAGATCGCCTGGCGGACGCCGGGCTCGACGTTGGTGGAGGGGTGAACACCGTGGTCGCCGCCTCGGCGGGAGACACCGGCAAACTCGGCTATGCCGAGAGGCTCGGGATCGAAACGGACATGGTCGTGCAGGAGCTCGGCTGGGACGACGACGTCGATGATGACGTGCGTGCGGCCGTCGAGGAGGTGATCGGTGCTGAGCTGCTCGACGAAGACTCCGACGATATCGTCGATGTGGTGCTGCTGTGGTGGCGCGACGAAGACGGCGACCTGGTCGACACCCTCGTCGACGCCCGGGCGCCGTTAGCGGATAACGGCGTGATCTGGGTATTGACTCCCAAGACCGGCCGCGACGGTCACGTCGAGCCCTCGGATATCGCCGAGGCCGCGCCCACGGTCGGTCTGGCACAGACGTCCAACATCAGCCTGTGCGAGGACTGGACCGCTACTAGACTGGCCACGCCGAAGGCGGCCAAGGCCAAACGCTGAACCGAAGAACCTTAGCGCCACCGCGCGAGGTTGAGGATGTTTGAGAAGGGTTTGAGAACCATGCCGCTGAAGATCGGGGACCAGGCGCCGGACTTCACTCTGAAGGACCAGAACAACCAGGAGTGGTCCCTGTCAGCCTTCCGCGGTGACCGCAACGTCCTCGTGGTGTTCTACCCGCTGGCCTTCAGTGGGATCTGTACGGGCGAGCTGGACCAGCTGCGCGAGGATATGGCGGAGTTCGCCGCCGTGCAGGTGCTGGCAGTATCGGTGGACTCGGTGTTCGCACTTAAGACATGGTCGGAGCAGCAGGGCTACGATTTCCCTCTGCTGGCCGACTTTTGGCCTCACGGCAAGGTCGCGCAGGAATACGGGGTCTTCAACGACGATGCCGGCATCGCCAACCGGGGTACCTTCCTGGTGGACACTCACGGGATGATCCGCTTCGCCGAGATGAACGGGCCCGGCGAGCCTCGCGACCAGACCATCTGGAAGCAGGCCCTGGCCGCACTGCCATCCTGAAACACCGTGCCGCCCGGATTGTTCGGGTGGCTTCGGGCGCATAGCTCAGCGGGAGAGCACTCGCCTTACAAGCGAGCGGTCGCAGGTTCAAATCCTGCTGCGCCCACCAGTGCTGTCTGACCTGCAAAACCCCACCGCAGTCGAGACAGAGCGGCCAGCACAACGCTTAGTGAGCCGCTAATTTTTCAGTGATCAGCTGCTGTACTGCTCTTGGTCGATGACGCGGCTGACGAAACGGCGTGTGGCCTCGTTCAGCTCAGCGGTCGCTTCACGGAGGTGCCGCGTGGGCTCGCTTTGTGGCTGGCTCATCATGCTTCCCGGGGCGTCGTGCTAGCCGAGCCAGTCACCAAGCGCCTCGTGCAGGGCCCGTGAGCTGTCCTCGTCAATCGTGAGCACGCACGTGCCCGTCACGTGCGGGTCGAGCTCAATGTGCCCGTTGGGCAGCTTGCGCACCACGAGGTTCGCGAAGCCCCGAGCGACCCCGGCGCACGAGCACGACGCGTGGATCACGCGCCGGTTCGCGCTGCTGGGTTCGCTCACGTGCTCACCCTCGCGCCGGAATGGAACACGTGCCAGGGTCTCACTGTCGCCTGCGGCTGTGGTGGGAAGCTGGCGACAACGGGAGGGCGGGGATGAAGCGGACAGATTTCGCTGCCGAGCTGACGCGCCGACGCGCCGACGCTGGCCTGTCCCTCGCCGACCTCGCGGCACGTGCGCACGTGCACCGGGGGTACATCCACCGGATGGAGCGCGGCGAACGCTGGCCGTCGGTCACCGTGGTCCGTGCGGTTGACGCCGCCCTGGCCGCTGGCGGCGCGCTGGTGGCCATCTGGGAGGCCGCGAATCGGGTCCCGCACGTGCGGAGCGACAACGGACAGCTCACGGAGCTGCTGGAGCTGGCGGCGCGTGCCGAGGCGAGCGACGTCGGAGTAACCACGCTGGAGCTGGTGGAACTCAGCGTGGACGGGCTGGGCCGGTCCTACACCCGCGTGCCGCCCGACGAGTTGCTGCGCGATGTGCGCGTCCGTGCCCGCCAGGTCGGCAAGCTGCTCGATGGGCGGGCCACGCTCGCTCAGCGCCGCCGACTGCTCACCGCCGCCGGATGGCTGGCCCTGCTCGCGGCCACGTTGCACGTGGATCTCGGTCAGCGCGTCGCGGCGGGTGCTGTGCGTACCGTCGCCCAGTCATTGGGCTGGGAGACCGAGCAGGACGAGATCGGCGCCTGGGTGTGCGAGGTGGACACGTGGACGGCGCTCGTCGATCAGGATTGGCCTAGGGCAGCGGAGCTGGCGGCAGCGGGGGAGGCCATCGCCCCGGCGGGCAGTCCAGCGGCAGCGCAGCTGGCTGTGCAGTCCGCCCGGGCAGCCGCCCGTCTCGGGGATGGTCCGGGGATGCGGGCGGCGCTGCGCCGGTGCGCGGCCCTGTTGGAGCGGCAGTCGCAGGAGCGTCCGCCGGATCACCATTTCTACTTCGATGGCAACAAACTGGACCTCTACACCGGAACCGCGCTGGCGTGGCTGGGTGACCCGGCGGCGGAGGAATACGCCCGGCACGCAGCGGCACGGCACGAGACGGGCGGTCAGCGCCGCCGACTGGCGACCGCGTACCTGGACCTGGGGCTGGTGTTGGTGAGGTTGGGGCGGCCTGACGAGGCGGCGCACTACGGCACGCTCGCGTTGGGCACGAATCACCTTGTGCCGTCGAATGCTTGGCGGGCTGATGAGCTGATCGCTGCGGTGAGTGAGTACAGGGGTGTGCCGGAGGTTGAGGAGCTGCGGGAGATGGGTGCGCAGCGGGCGCTGACCGTTGAAAAGTGACTGGTGCTCCTGGTCATCCGCCGACAATGGCGGGTTACCGGGTCGGGGTAGACCATCTCATCATGAGCGGTGTAGGTGGGTCGGTGGACGACAGGACGATCGCTGAGGTGGCGGTGTCGATGCGGTCGCTGCTGAGCGCGGTCGTTGAGGGCCGCTTGACGTGCCCACCGGCCAGTCGGCACCGATTGGAAGGCATGGTGATCGCGCTGGAGGCGATGAGCACGCGTCCGCGAACGATCGTCTGTGTGTCACCGGCGAGCAGGCATTGACTCCTCACGAACTCTGGGATTACCCCTTACCTCCCTTGTGCCACGTCGGGCACGATCATGCCCATGTGGACCAGCTCCTCGCCGCGGGGGAAGGTCCGACGCCAGAGCAGATCGTGAAACGCCTGCGTCGGATTAACTCACCGGACAATGAGGTGCCCGCCGCCGTGGGGTGGGCAGCAATGCTCGGGCGCAGCACCGACGCCGCAGTCGCCCTCGTCGCCGCCCGCGCCTACACCACTGGTGTGCAGCTCGACATGGTGGTGCGGATCCGGCAGGCACCCCGACCCGGCGAGGAACGCCACGTCAGCGCGGGCGCCTTCGGGCATCGCCGTGGCGACGGCGCTGACCCGCTTGCTGCTCGGCGTCGAGTACGCCGACGGACGCATCGCCACCAACGCGCCCGGGCGCAGTCACCCGCTCTGTCCGGAGATGCCCGACGGTGAGCCGTGGCTCAGTGCCGGCGGCGGCAGCGGGTCCGGTCGGGGCGCGAACCCACCCCGGCCGCGCCGCCGAACCTGCCCCAGGGCGGATGGTTCGCCGCCACTTTTCCTCCCGACCCCAAGCACTGAACGGTGGGAGCATTCCTACGGTGCGGACGCGGGTGACAGCGAAGGCGTGGTTCGGCCCCAAACGCTATCTGGGTTGGGGGTGGACGCCGGTGAGCTGGGAAGGTTGGCTGGTTACCGGGATCTTCGGTGCGTTGGTGATCGCCAGCCCCATTTTCTGGGTTGGTCGAGTTGAGGTGCCCATTGTTGGGCTCGTGGTCGTTTTCCTCGGCGTGGTGGTGTTGACCGGAGATCCTCCTGGCGGGCCGGGCTGAACCACCTCTGCGCGATGAGCGCCCGGAGCGGCCGCTCCACAGCCCGGCCCGGATCCCGATCCAAACTCTCTGCACCCCGCACCATGAGCGATCTCCCTTCCTGCACCAGTCACGAATAGCCGCAGGAGAACCGGTGGCTGGGTCGAGCAGTCGACCCGCTTCCGCTGAGGTTGACGCGCCTACCGGCGGTCCGATGGCGCGACACCGAGTCGGGACAGGGTTTGCGTTGCGCGGTGAGATCTTGAAGATCAGTGCTATATCTGCAGTAGCCGACCGCGATTCCCCATGATCGAAGTGTAGCGATAGGCGCCCCTTCACCAGGCAATTTCTCGGGCAGGGGTTACGGGAATCGGCAGGTCACAGCCGAGCTGCGGAAATGCGCCGTCGGCGGATGTGGCGATGGCCGTCCGGTGAAGGTTCCTCTTGCGGTGATCGCTGGTCAGGAGCGAGGTGCACGGGATATCGGCCTCGTGAACGGCAAGTGACGCGGTCCGGCCGGCCAACAGGGTGAGCAGACCGTCCCTATCGGGGCGGTGAATGCCTGCCGCTCACCGCGCAACTGCGCAGTTGCGCGGTGAGCCGTGCGGCCTGTCGTGTGAGGTGGTCGCGTTCGGGGAGGCTGGGTGCTGATCGGGCGGCTTCGGCGTAGAGCCGTGCTGCGGTGACTGGGTCACGTCGACACCCTCGGCGATCAGGCGGGTGTTCCACAGGCTGCGGTCCTGCTCGGCGAGGGGCACGAGGCTGCCGTCGGTGCGGGTCCGTGCCGGGCGCCGCGCGTGGTGGAGCAGCACGAGCGCAAGCAGGCCCGCCACCTCCTCATGGTTGGTCTTGGCCGCCAGTTGGCGGGTGAGCCGGATCGCTTCGGCGGCGAGGTCGACGTCGCCGGAGTAGCCCTCGTTGAAGACGAGGTAGAGCACGCGCAGCACCGTGGCGACGTCCCCGGGCTGGTTGAACCGGACGCCCGAGACGGTCCTCTTGGCCCGGCTGATGCGCTGGGCCATGGTCGCCTCCGGCACGAGGTAGGCCTGCGCGATCTGACGCGTGGTCAGGCCGCCGACCGTGCGCAGCGTGAGCGCGACGGACGATGCCGGTGTCAAGGAGGGGTGAGCGCACCGGAAGTACAGCTGGAGCGTGTCGTCCACCGCCTCGACCGGTCCGGGCATGGGCTCGCCCTCGATGCGTACCTCGCGGTGCCGTCGGGAGGTATCGGCGCGGGCGGCGTCGAGGAACTTGCGCCAGGCCACGGTGATCAACCAGCCGTGTTCACTTCGAGGACGGAGCCGCGAGCGGGTTCTCGACATCCCACCTCGACATTTCCTGGCAGTCTTACAGACTCCGTGTGCCGCGGTGGGGTCGAGGCCTGGGTGATTCACCCAACGCGAGCGACCGCGCGCCGCTCAGCCGTGCTGACGCTCCTCCCGCTGTCGGACCAGTTCCTCGACCGCGCTCGGCAGAGTCGTCTCGAAGTCGATCAGCTTCGCCCAGTTCGGGGTCACGACGATCCGGACCATGCCGTCGTGGTAAAGCGAACGCACCTCCGCCTCCCACTCGACCCGTTGCTCGGGGGTCATCTCGTAGGTGCTGGTCGCCTGGAGATACTCGTCCGGGATGCCATCGACGAAGTCCAGCTCGGCCCGGCCGCGGATGAGCAAGATCTTGGGTGGGTGCACCTCGGTGTCGATCGTCAGGGGCAACACTCGGGTTGTTGCGTAGGGCCGGGAGCTTCGGCGCGTTCTTCGTAGTGCACATGATGATCTCCGAGCCGTTCCAGGTGAACGCGATCGGGACATTGCGGGGTGTGCCGTCCTTGGCGACGTAGGCCAAGCGGGTCAGGTCGCGGTCAACAGTTCCTGGCTGATCGGTCGGTTCAGAACCTCGGTGACTTCGTTCGGTTGCACGGTCATCTCCTTCATTGGCGTTTTCATGGTCCGTTCAGCGGATCGTCTGGTTGGTCGCAGGCCGGCCGCGACGGGCCGTTAGCTGAGCTGCTCGGCCAGCGCGACGATGATCCCCTCGGGGCCGCGGACGTAGCAGAGCCGGTAGCTGTCCTCGTACTGGGCCAGCTCACCGACGAGTTCGGCGCCGTGAGTGCGAAGGCGGGCAACGACGTCCTCGATGTCGTCGACGGCGAACATGACGCGATGCATGCCCAGCGTGTTGTGCGGCGGGTTATGCGGTCTGGCGCCGATCGCCGCGGGGGCGTGGTATTTCGCCAGCTCAAGCCGGCCGTGGCCGTCTGGGGTCCGCATCATCGCGATGTCGCAGCGGACGCCGTCGAGTCCGACGGTGCGGTCCGCCCAACGTCCCTCGATCTGCGCTTTGCCCTCCAGCGCCATGCCGAGTTCTACGAAGAACGCAATAGCAGCCTCAAGGTCGTCGACGACAATGCCGACGTTGTCCATCCGTTGAATCGTCATGGTGGTTCTCCTGTGCGTCCAGTAGTGATTGGTGGTTGATCAGATGAGTGGTTGACGACTGATTCGTAAGCTTGTCGTCGCTTGCCGGTGTGAGTCCGGTCCGGGTAACCGCCAGGGGGCCCGGTAGCAGGCTGGCGGCTTCGCCTGGAAACGGGTGGGGTCGAAGCCCAGCGTCGAGCGTCCCGTCCTTGGGGGCGTGCAACCGAACGGTCCGCAACGTGAAGTGAAGCCTGCCGCGTCGTTACCACACCCGCCCGGTTTCGGGTGGGGCGAGGGAGTGCCGAGCCCGGAGGAGAAGGGCGAAGGCCATGGAAGCGGTGAAGAGCCTGGAAGCGCAGCCGTGAAGGACTCCCCGGCGTAAGGGGCGCGGAACGTTCGGATAGTGGCGGCGGGAACTGGAGAGGCCCTCCCCGGCCCAGCGGGTTGCGTGAGACCGCTGGAGCGTGGCGACCTATAACCGGTGATGAGCTGGGAAGTGGAAGTCGGCTGGAAGGGCGTCGGAGGTGGTCGTAGTACCGATTGAGCCGGACGGACAACACAACCGCCGGTGAGGGAAGGGCCACTACTTCGTCGATGCGTGTTGATGCCAGTGGAGGTGCCCGGTGAGTGCCGGTTCGGCTAGTCCCACCGACCGTGGAAGTGATCTTCCGCGGGACAAGGTGCGTGCCCTGCAACACACGCTGTACCGGGCGGCCAAGGCTGATCCCGGGCGACGGTTCCACACGCTCATGGACAAGGTCCTGCGCAGGGACGTCCTGTGGCGTGGTTGGGTCGCGGTGCGTCGTAATGACGGCGCGCCGGGTATCGATGAGCTCACCCTGGATGCGGTCGAGGAATACGGGATTGACCGGTTCCTGGCCGAGATCGAAGCGGAGTTGCGTGAGGGCCGGTATCGGCCGCTGCCTGCCCGCCGGGTGTTGATCCCGAAACCGGGACAGCCAGGGCAGCAGCGGCCGTTGGCGATCGCGTCGGTCCGTGATCGGGTCGTGCAGGCCGCGTTGAAGATCGTGTTCGAACCGGTCTTCGAGGCGGATTTTCTGCCGTGCAGTGTAGGGTTCCGCCCGAAACGCTCGGCGCACGATGCCTTGCAAGTCCTCATTGATGAGGCGTGGCGGGGTCGGGTGTGGGTGGTCGAGACGGACATCGCCAACTGTTTCGAGGCGATTCCGAAAGATCGGTTGATGCGCGCGGTCGAGGAACGCGTCTGTGACCAGTCCGTGCTGACATTGCTTCGCGCCGTGCTCGGTGCCGGGGTGATGACCGACGGGGTGGTGCGGCGGTCGGTGACCGGGACCCCACAAGGTGGGTTATGCGCAGCTGCGCATAACCCTCCCTATGAGCAGCGCTGGGTTATGCGT
>CAXUFG010000151.1:0-12992 GCA_964250265.1 uncultured Pseudonocardiaceae bacterium
AAGTTACTGTTGTCCTGGTCCAGCTGCACCAACCGCTTAGCAACGGCGAGGCTCTGCGCATAACGCCGCGCCGCCTCCCCCGTCCGACCCGCATCCCGATCGAGATTTCCCAGTTTGCTGTGGAAGGTCGCCAGGCCGTGCAGGAAGTAGGTGTTGTCCGGGTCCAGTTCGACTAGCCGCTCACAGATGGTTAGACCCTGTGCATACCACCGTGCCGCCTCCTCCCCTGGCCGCCCCCGACCTGCCGCTATGTCCCCCAGCTTGGCCAACCAAACCAGCAGACGATCCGATGACGTAGACAGGTAGGCGAGCGTGTCGTGGATGAGGGCTTCTTCGCGGTCCCACGCGCCCCAGTCGTGTAGCTGCGAGCAGACAACCTCGGTCAGCTCCGCGGCAGTGTCGGGTTCGCCTGCGGCGAGCAGGTGGTGGCGGGCCTCCAGCAGGTCGTCCAGGGCCTGTCCTCGATCCTGCGGCCAGACCCGCTCGCGCCACCGCCAGTAGTCGGCGGCGCGCAGATGGGCCTCGGTCAGCTGATCATGCTGTCCCCGCTCGGTCCAGCGTCGGTGCAGTTCAGTAGCCGTCCACCGGTGTACGAACACGGTCGGTGCGCCCGTACTGGCATCCAGAGTGAGCAGGCTGGACGCAGCACAGGTCTCGACCAACCGGCGGAGGCCATCGGGGGCTCGCCGCGGCGGCCTGAGGAGCCGGTACAACTCGTCCACATATGGGGCGAGCTCCTGCCGGAGCGGTTCGGACAGCGCGGACAGGTCGATCGGTCCGTCCACCGGCTCGCCGGCGGCGGCCAGGATGTCGGTGATCCGCTGCTCGGCGGCACGACGATCGGGGATGTACTCCGCGGCCGGGTCCTCCGCGCCGACATGGAACAGCAGCGCCGCCTCGTCGACCGCCGAGCGGTAGACCGAGGCGCCGAGCAACAGTTGCTGCGCGCCAGCCACCTCGGCCAGGCCGGCCAGCAACCGGTCGAGCAGCACGTCATCGGCGGCCAGGGTGAGGATCTCGGTCAGTGCCGGATCGAACTGAGAATGCTCAGCGAACCAGGTGTCGAGATCCTCGACGTCGGGCCGGTGCTGCAACGTGGCGGCCAGCCGCCTGGTGACGTCGGGATAGCTGCTCCGACCGCCGCGCAGCAGCGCATCGAGGTATTCCAGGCTTCGCGGGTGGCCGCCCACCATCCGCCAGACCTGCTCCAACTCCGGCTCGCCCAGCCGGTCCAGCCCGGGCAGCGCCCAGGCCAGTTTCAGTGTCTCGGCGAACGACAGCGGCCCGAGGTGTTTGAACGACAGCACCCGCTCGGCCGCGCCGGGCAGGGTGAACGGGTAGCGGCAGGTGACCAGTAGCCGGCACCGGGCCGGGGCGCCGACCAGCGCAGCGAGCAGCGTCGCCAGCGCAGTATCACGCACCGATCGCCGGCCGTTACCACCCGTGGCATGGTCGGTCAAGTTGTCCTCGAAGTTGTCCAGCACCAGCAGCACCGGGACGTCATCGAGCACCAGCTGGCTCAGCCCCGTGAGCCGCTCGCGCCAGTCCAGGTCGACCTGCATCGCGTCGTGCAGCGCGGCCAGCACCTCGTCGGGAACCGACTCACCCAGCCGGCGGCGCACCGCCGTCGCGAGCGCGCCGAGCACCTGATCGACCCCCAGCTCGCCGCCCTCGGTGCCACCGCTGACCAGCACGACGAGCCGGTCGGGCTCGCGCTCCGCGATCCGGCGGGCCAGCTCGGTGGCCAGAGTGGTCTTACCGACCCCGCCGATACCGTGCAGCACCAACCCGGCGGTGCCCGAGCTCACCAGCTCCGCCGGCCAGCGGCGCTGCTCGCGCCGTCGTCCGACGAACTCACCGACCTGACGGGCCAGCAACCCGGCCGGCAGCCGCGGGCTGACCGGTCGCGAGTGGGCCGCAGCGCTCGGCGCGGTCGGATCCAGCAGGGGCGCGGAACCCGAGCGGGCCAGCACGGTCAGCACGGCCCACTCGCCCAGCGCGCCCAGGTGTTGCTCACGCTTATCGTCTGAGCGCAGCAGTTCCTGCTGCACGGTGCGGCGGGCCTCGGCGACGGCGTCGAGCACGTCCGGCGCCTCGGTGCTGGCCAGCGCGCCGTAGATCCGGGCGAATGCCCGGGTGGCGTACACGTCGGTGACCGCGGTCTCGGTGCCGATCACCACGCTCGCGCCGCGTGCGATCAGCCGGGCGGCGAAGGAGGGATCCCCCGACGCGGCGGCGTCGGTATGGCAGGCGGCCAGCGCGATCACCGGGGGCATCCGGCCGGGCGGGATTGCTTCGGTGACGAACTGATCGGCGCTGATCTGGCGGGCGTTGCCGTCCTCGTCTTCCAGCTCCAGCATCCCGGGCCGGCCGTGCCCGGACAGGTGCAGCACGTGCACCGGCTCCTGCCGCAGCGCCGCGTTGATCTCGGTGGTGGTGGCGAAGTGCACCACCCGCACCTGCGCGCGGCTCTGCCGGGCACCGCGTACCGCCGCGTGCACGTTGCGCAGCTCGCGTTCGTAGTCGAGCACCTGACCTCCGCCGGACAGCGGCGCGGAGATCGCGATGAGGATCCGCAACGGGCCCGGCGCGGCCGCCGCCGGGGGGCCGTTCTGGCGCCGGTACACCGTCACCAGTGGGTGCAGCGCCAGCGGCCGTCCGGCTCCGGGTGCCGGCAACGCCTCCCAGGGCCCGCCACTCAGCTCGCCAGCGGCGATCACCCCGAGCCGCACCGGTGCCCCCCGGCTCGGCGCGTCCGCGATCACCCTGGCCAACTCGTCGGCCACCGGCTGCGGGAGGAACGACTCGGCCAACAGCTGCCCGATGGCCGCGGGGTTCGGCGGCAGCCCGGGAGTGGCCGCGGTGGCGGTTCGTCTGGTCGTCCAGCGGGCCCGGGCCTGGGCCAGCCCGCGGACCGCTTCGGCCAGCGCCGGGGACACCCCGTAGTGCTCAGCGACCACGTCGTGGCCGGAGCCGGACAGCCGCACCTGGCGCTCACCGACCGTCAAGATCAGGTCTGTGGCGGCCGTCGAGCGCCGCTGCGCGACGTGAACCTCCGCCAGGCCGTCGAGGAGCGGCACCAGGTTCTCCACCCGCGCCACCCACACGGTGCCCCGCAGCCAGTCATCGGCGCTGTTGTAGCGGGCTGAGACGACCCCGACGACGGCGCCCTCGCGATTGCGTACCGGCGCGCCGCTCATCCCCGGCACCACATCGGTGCAGCTCAGCCGGCCCAGCGGTATCTGGTCGTCCCGGGTCGTGCCACCTCGCCACCGGCCCACGCCGTCGAGGTGCTTGTGGGTGTGGCCGGGATCCTCCACGTGGGACACCCCGGTGATCGAGACCGGCGTGTCCAGCTCGACCTCATCGGTACCGGCCAGGCTGCTGACGCTGGCCGGCAGCGGCTGCTCCGTGATCAGCACGGCAAGATCGTGCAGTCCCGCCGTTGACCGCAAACTCCCGCCTGGATGACGCACTCAACCTCACCACGCGGCACCCCGCCACCATGGTCGCGCTGGCCGCAGGGCGGATCACGCTGTGCAAGGCGCGGATCATCGCCGAGCTGGCCGAACAACTCACCCCCGACCACGCCAGCGCGGTGGAAACCCGGGTGCTGGACCGAGCGGCCACCCAGACTCCAGGTCAGTTACGACGCTCGGTACGCCGGGCAGTAGCCAAGGCCGATCCGGCCGCGCTTCGTCGCCGCCACGAGGCTGCCAAACGGGACCGGCCAAATGGAAACGGCAGTGTCCTTCTGGGAGCTCCCTGATGGGATGGCAATCGTCTCGGCGTGCCTGCCCGCCGGTGAGGCGGTGGGGGTCTACGGAGTCCTCGACGAGTACGCCCGGGCCACCGGCGCCGGCGATAACCGCACCCTGTCCGCCCGACGTGCCGATGCCCTCGTGGACCTGGTCTGCGGGTCTGCGGGCTACCTCAGCACCGGCACGCGCGCCCGCGACACCGCGATGTCCCGTTCTGGGCGTCGCCGCGCCAGGCGTCGTCGGCCCCGGGTCCAGGTCCAGGTACGGGTCACTGTGCCCTTCAGCGCCCTGTTCGGGATCGACGAACAACCCGGTGAGCTCGCCGGTTATGGCACGATCACCGCCGAGCAGGCCCGTGAACTCGCCGCCCAAGGCACCTGGCGGCGTATCCTCACCGACCCCGCCAGCGGAGCCCCCACCGACTACGGCACCACTGTGTACCGGCCGCCAGCCGCCCTCCGTGATCTGCTCGTGACCCGCACGCCGACGTGCGCCTTCCCCAGCTGTCTGGCACCCGCATACCGCCGCGACCTCGATCATCGCGAACCCCACGACCCTGTTGCGGGCACCGGGCCCACCAACGCACCCAACCTCGACCCCTACTGCCGTCGGCATCACCGCACGAAGCACACCGCCGGATGGTCAGTGCACCGAGATGAAGACGGCACCCTCACCTGGACCAGCCCCAGCGGGCACACTTGGGCCCACGAACCAGCACCCATCGCCGAACCAGTACCTCAACCCAGCGACCCGGAGGAACCGCCGCCGTTCTGAGCGCGCCGGGTCAACTCGCGGGGCTGACGGCCTCGATGTTGGCGATGGTGAAGTCACGCTGCGCGTTGCGAAGGTGGCACCAGGAATCGAGCCACCTGCCGTAGAGCTGGTGTGGCCGGATCGCCCGGGTACTGCGGCTGCCGTTCTTGTCGCGATAGGTGATGAGCACGTCGTTGTGGTGCTCCACGGCGTCGGACAGGAGTTCCAGTTCGGCGTCATCGAGATGACAGTTGAGCTGTGCCAGCAGCTCGAAGGTCTCGGAGTCCACGGGAACGACCCCGGTCAGGCCGTGGGGATCGGCCACCAGCCGGCGAGCCAGCTCCGTGGCGGACAGCGCTGCCCGTGGCTGGGTGATGATCGCGCGATTAGGGGCCGGAGCCTGATGGTCGTGGCGGGTTTCCACAATCACCGTGCCTTGCGCATCTTCGAGCACCGGAGACAAGCCGGCCTCGCGCAGTCGCGCCAGCACGTCGTCGGGATTCGAAGGGCTGGACAGGACGGTCGGAGCGAGCCGGCTGAAGTGCAGCTTGCTAAGCGATCGAGTGTGCAGGACCTCGGTGATCAATACTTCATCGGCGATGAGGCAGGAGCGCATGCCACGCACCCGAACGTGCCCGTGCCGGCGAGCCGCGTCGGTAATCAGATACTCCAGTGGCTGCGGAACCGGGCGGGCCGAGACAGCGGCCAGCTCGGCGAGCAATTCCTGGGCGCTCCAGCCGGTGTCGAGCGCGGCCCGCACGCTGGCCGGAGTGAAGCGCCATGTTCTGGCCGCCCCGTGAGTCTCGGCGATCGCCGAGTCGTTCAACAGCCGTGATACGAGCGCGCTCGGCTGGCCCGAGATCACCGCGGTGAGATCCGACTGCAAGATCACGCTGCACGGGGTTTCGGGAAGCAGCGCGGCGCAACGCCGCGTCAGCTCATCCACCGCATCCTCCGGGCCGGACCCGGCGACCGCCAGCAGATGCTCCCCGAGCTCCGACACCACATCGGACGCGACCACGCCGAGCAGCTCTGCCTCGCGGACGGCAGCGGCCACCTTGCTCGCTCGCTGGGCGGCGTCGTAGCCGTGCAGCGGGAAGAACCAGTCGATTTCCTTGCCTGCTGCCCACACCGAGGAGCCCGAACTCGCAGCTGGCAGCAACGCGCGCCGTAGCAGCCCAGCGGCGGATCCTAGCGGCAACGGCGGCGGAAGTTCCTTGTCTCCCTGGACCTCCCGGCTGGTCGGCGCGTGCTCCAGCGAGAACCACGCCTCGACCAGCACGGCCCACTGCCTGGCCGGTTCCGCGGCGCGCCATTCCGCATAGGACTGCGTGGGTGCATACCCGGCGTCGACTCGGCCCAGCAGACCGCCGGCGTACGCCAGGTCGATCCACAACACCAGCACGTCCTCGGGGATCGACAACCGCTTGGCCAGCCGGATCCGTTCCCGAGGCCCGACACCACCCTTCTTCAAAGCCGTGATCGGCGTTCCGCGGGCCTCATCGAGCAGGGTCGTCACTCCGCGCACTGCCTCCTGGGCGGCAGCTTGTGCAGCCCGGCGTACCACTGCCTGATCGACACCCACGGCGGGGATCTCCGGCCGTCCGGTCAGGGTGAGTTCGCGCTCGGCCAGCCAACCGGCGACCGCCACCTCCCGCGGTAGCTCAAGCCCATAGTTGACGGGCAGCAGCAGGCCCGCGGCGATCAGTAGTCGGGTGGGATCCCGATCGCCGAAACGCGACCCCGCGCGACCCGAGTAGGCAGCGAAGTAACCACGCCGGTATTCGCCGAGCCGGTCCTTGGCCGATCGCGGCAGTCCGGCGATCACCGTGCCCAGCAAGGGCAGATCCGCCATGAACTCCGACAGCCGCGCTGCCAGTTCCGGCTTGCGCAGGCCATCCGTCGCAGCACCGAAGGCACTGACCGCCGCCCGCAGGTTCTCGGCGAGCACTGATCCGGTGATCTTCGCAACTGGCCGGCCCCCGCCGATCTCCGCGTGCCAGTGCGCCTCCAGCCGTTCCGGCAGGCACAGAGTCCCGGAGCTCTCCCAGGCCAGCCCCCGCCCGCACAGCTCGGCTACTCGATCACGTACCGCCTGCTCCGGGGCGCCCAGCAACCGGACCAAACCCGGAATCCTCGCCGATGCACCCAGCGCGACGATGGTTTGCCCGACGATCACCGCATCCCGGTTCATCGAGCGCAGCGCGGCGCCCAACGACTCCGCACCACTTAGCCGCTGCGCAAGCTGGCTGAACCCACGCGGAACCGGCTGCACCAGGACGTCCGGGCGCGCTTCGAGCAAGGCGGTCAGCGGCAACTCCCCCACACCGGACAGGTACTCAGAAAATGATCTTGCGCACACGCGGGTTATTCTGCCGCTGGTCCGCTGAGGGCCACGAACCGGGCGTCAAAACACCTAGACGATCATCGATGTCACGAGTTCGGTAAACCCATTCCGGGTTGTTCCATCCCGACCGATTCTATCGCCAGCTACGAACCGGTCGTTACAGCTGTAACACGTGGAGATTGATTGACGAAAAGCGGATATGGCACCGATAGAACCACGCATCGAAGTCCGGAGAATACTGGTCTCCTTCGCAACGGTCAGCGCACTCTTCCTTAGTAGCGCTTCGATTGCCGGGTGCCAGAACGAGACGGCGGCGCAATCTGTTCCGCAAACTTCCGCGGAAGCCAGGAACAATTCGCCGGATCAGGCATCGGTGTCTGAGCCAACGACAACGCCTTCTTCGACAACGCTCGTGGCTCCGCCTCTCGTTGTGTCAGCTCCGCCGCACTCGCCGGACCAGGCTCCTGCGCCCAGTATTGCGGCAGTCCCTCCCCTACCTGCCAGTTCAACGCACGGCAGCGGTTCGTGCGACGCGGATTACTACCGCAACAACGACGGCAACTGCGTACACAGGCCGCAGCAGGCCGCCACAGCCCCCGCCGGTGCCACCGCTCAGTGCAAGGACGGAAGCTACAGCTTCAGCCAACACCGGCAAGGAACCTGCTCGGGCCACCACGGCGTCGCGCAATGGTTGTAGCAACCTACCTAGTACTGGCAGCGCAGTACGATCATCGCCCTCGCCTGCACCCGCAACCTGCCGCCCGCAACGGCATCGCGCTGCCTGCGCCGGGCGCTGGCCAGTAGCGGATCGGCAGTATCCACCACGATCTCCCAGCTGCCGCCATAGGTCGCATCGGGCAGCGTGAAGACGATCTGCCGGTGGTGCGCGTTGATGAGGAGGATGAAGGAATCGTCGGTGATACGTTCGCCGAGATCGTCGCGTTCGGGAATGCCTCGACCGTTGAGGAATATCCCGACGGTCTTGGCGGACCCTGCGTTCCAGTCATCGTCACCCATCTGCTGCCCGTCAGGACGCAGCCATGCGATGTCGTCGATGTTGGAGCCGTGGATCGGGCGGCCCTGAAAGAACCGGCGGCGGCGGAATACCGGGTGGGCTGCGCGCAGCCGGGTGAGGGCGGCGGTGAATTCGGTGAGGACCGAGTGCTGGCGGGCGTCGTCCCAGTCCACCCAACTGGTTTTGCTGTCCTGGCAGTAGACGTTGTTGTTGCCGTGCTGAGTACGACCTAGCTCGTCCCCGTGCGCGATCATCGGAACGCCCTGGGAAAGCAACAGAGTTGTCAGCATGTTCCGTTTCTGACGTTCACGCAGCGCGACAATCTTGCCGTCCTCGGTGGGCCCCTCGGTGCCGCAGTTCCACGAGCGGTTGTGGCTCTCGCCGTCGCGATTCTCCTCGCCATTTTCGTCATTGTGCTTGTGGTTGTAGGACACCAGGTCGTTCAATGTGAAGCCGTCGTGCGCGGTCACGAAGTTGATCGAGGCGATGGGCCGGCGACCGTCTCCCTCGTAGAGGTCTGACGAGCCGGTGAATCGGGAGGCGAACTCGGCCAGCGTGGCCGGCTCGCCGCGCCAGAAATCGCGCACGGTATCGCGGTACTTCCCGTTCCACTCGGTCCACAACGGCGGGAAGCGACCGACCTGGTAGCCGCCCTCGCCGACATCCCAGGGTTCCGCAATCAGCTTGACCTGGCTGACCACCGGGTCCTGGTTGACCAGGTCGAAGAACGCAGCGAGCCGATCCACCTCATGGAATTCCCTGGCCAGGGTGGCGGCCAGGTCGAAACGGAACCCATCCACATGCATGTCGAGCACCCAGTACCGCAGCGAATCCATAATCAGTCGGAGTGACTCGGGGTGACGGACGTTGAGGCTGTTCCCGGTGCCGGTGGTGTCGTAGTAGTGCTTCTCGTCTCCTTCGACCAGCCGATAGTAGGCAGGGTTGTCGATACCCCGGAACGACAGCGTCGGCCCGAGGTGGTTTCCTTCGGCCGTATGGTTGTAGACCACATCGAGAATGACCTCGATACCAGCCCGGTGCAGCGCGCGGACCATAGCCTTGAATTCCTGCACCTGCTGACCTCGGGTGCCGAAGCACGCGTAATCATTGTGGGGGGCGAAGAAGCCGATGGTGTTGTAACCCCAGTAGTTGGACAGCCCGCGCTCGTCCAGCGTGGAATCGTGTACGAACTGGTGCACCGGCATCAGCTCGACCGCAGTCACCCCGAGCTCCCGGAAGTGCTTGATCATTACAGGATGAGCGAGGCCGGCGTAGCTGCCTCGGACATCATCGGGAATCCGGGGATGGCGTATTGTCATCCCCTTGACGTGCGCTTCGTAAATCACCGTCTCGTTGTAAGGAATTCGCGGCGACCGATCGTCGGTCCAGTCGAAGAACGGGTTGATCACCACTGAGGTCATCGCGTACGGCGAGGAGTCGAGGTCGTTGTAGGAGTCCGGGTCGCCGAACCGGTACGCGAACAGCGCCTCGTTCCATTCGATGCGGCCGTCGATTGCCTTGGCATACGGGTCGAGCAGCAGCTTGCTCGGGTTGCACCGCTGGCCCGCCGCCGGATCATAGGGGCCGTGCACCCGGTAGGCATAGCGCTGCCCGGGGCCGACCCGTGGCAGGTAGCCATGCCAGATCAGGCCGTCGCGTTCAGGTAGCGAGACCCGCGTCTCGTGCCCGGCGTCGTCGAACAAGCACAGTTCAATCCGGTGAGCGGCCTCGGAGAAGATGGCGAAGTTGGTGCCGCCGCCGTCGTAGGTGGCGCCCAGCGGGAAGGACGAACCAGGCCAAGTGTCCACAGACCCTCCGCAGATCCAGGATGTTCGTGCGGCGAGCCGCAGCCGCCCAGCGATGCCTTTGTATCGTCTACACACAGCGCTCGCCACTGCAACGCAGCGCGACGCCAGGGCGTTGGAGCTCACCGCCTGGGACAATGGCTTCATCGCAACAGGGGAGGATGCCCGGTTGACTGAGCAGGCCATGCGCCAGGGCCTGGAGCTGCTGGGCATCGCCGCGCCCGAACGCAGGTAGTGAACGCTCACCTGGTGCCCGGGGCGTCGAGCAGGCGCTCGATGGCGGCCAGCTTGATGCACAGCACCAGCCCGGTCAGTGCCTCGGCCAGCTCCGAGAGGGGCGGGTAGGTGGGCGCGAGCCGGATCACCCGGTCGTTGGGATCCTTGCCATGCGGGAACGGTGCTCCGGCTGCGGTCAGGGCGATGCCGGCACCGGCGGCCAGCTCGACGATCCGGCTGGCGCAGCCGTCCAGCACCTCGAGGGTCACGAAGTAACCGCCCTCGGGCACGGTCCATTTCGCCACCTCGCTGTCGCCGAGCCCCTCGGCGAGCGTGCGCTGGACAAGATCGAACTTCGGCTTGAGCAGTGTGCGGTGCCGGTCCATGTGGGCGTGCACGCCGATCGCGGTCTCCAGGAACAGTACGTGGCGCAGCTGGTTGATCTTGTCCGGGCCGATGGTGCGCTTGGCCAGATGCCCGGTCAGCCAGCCCACATTGGCCGGCGAAGCACCATAGAAGGCGACCCCACTGCCCGCCAGCGTGATCTTCGACGTGGAACCGAACACGAACGGCCGCTCTGCGTGACCTGCGGCGGTGGCGAGGCGCAAGATGTCGCTGACCTCGTGGCGGACCTCGGTCAGGTGGTGCACGGCGTATGCGTTGTCCCAGAAGATCCGGAAGTCCGCGGCTGCGGTGGGCATCCGGGCCAACCGGCCGGCGGTCTGCTCTGAGTAGCGGATACCGGAGGGGTTGCTGTACTTCGGGACGCACCAGATCCCCCTGATCGCTGCGTCCGCCGCGACCAGCCGCTCCACCTCATCCATATCCGGGCCAGCCGCGTCCATCGGCACAGTGATCATCTCGATGCCCAGCTTCTCGCACAGCGCAAAGTGCCGGTCATAGCCGGGTACCGGGCACAGGAAGGCCGTCCCGGTCCCCATCCCCCACGGTTGCACCGACCCACGCACCCCGAACAGCACGGCGTGCACCAGACATTCGTGCATCAGCTCCAGGCTTGAGTTACCGAAGGCGACCAGCTGTTCGGCGGGCACCTGTAGCAGCTCGGCGAAGATCTGACGGAGCTCCAGCAGCCCGTGCAGGCCTCCGTAGTTGCGGGTGTCGGTGCCGTCGCCGGCCAGATGCTTGCCCGCTCCCGGCAGCTCCAGCAGCGGCTCGGCCAGATCCAACTGCTCGGCCGAGGGCTTGCCCCTGGTCAGATCGAGTGCGAGTCCCCGGACCCGCAGCGCCTCGTACTCACCGCGCAGTCCGTCCCGGTGCCGGATCAGTTCTTGGACGGGCAGGTGGATCAGGTTCACCCCTGCATCATCGCTAATCGTAGCCAGAAACGGGGTAGTTACCGGCGACAACCGGTTGTTATCACAGTCACGACGTTGCGGGAGAGGATGGCGGGCGGCTGCAAAGAGGGGGGAGGCAGCCGCCCGCCCGACCTGGGGGACGCCGGATCGGGAGGGGCTCCGACAGCGGACATCCCTCGGTCATAAGACTGAGCGTAGGAAGGTTCGGTTATCGCACGGTCCTAGACCGGCCAGCGGACGGCAAAATCCCGCAGCCATGTCAACTACTCCTCTTGACAGGGCGGAAGTTAAGGCCGCCGCAGCTCGTGCTCGCGCAGGCCCGCAACGTCGACCTCATCCAGCGACGTGACGACAAGATCGGCTTCCGCGGCCGCAAGCAGCGCCTCGTCGCCGGCGCGGGCCACACCTAACGCGGCGATGCCACCGGCCTTGGCCGCTTGCACACCGCTAGTTGCGTCCTCGACCACGAAGCAGAGCTCTGGGGCGACGCCGAGCTCGGCGGCTCCGGTCAGGAAAATCTCCGGGTGCGGCTTGCCCTGGGCGAAGTCGCGACCGGAGATGTCGGCGTCGAAAAACTCCAACAGGCTCAGGCCGGGCCGCAGGAACTCGTAGTGCAGGCCCTGGTCCGCAGCGAAGGTGTCGAGCCGGATCTGGCGGAGAAACAGTCCGGCGTTCTTGGACGATGACGCCGCCGCTACCGGGATGCCCGCGTCACGCACCGCCAGCACGAAACGCAGGGCGTCGGGGTAGGCCTGGAACTCGCCGGCCTCGATGAGCTTGATGACCATGGCTTGCTTCTTGTCGGCGTAAACCTCCACCCGCTTGGCGGCGTCGGGAATCCCGAAGTACTCCAGTGCTCCCAGCGCCCCAGCCATTCGAGGCTTGCCGGATAGCACCTGCTGGTATACCTGCGCCGTGAACCGCTCGTCGGACCACGACGACTGGCCTGCGATGTCGGCCCAGTCGTTGTCCATCAGTTCACGCAGCGAGTCCCGCCACGCCCGTTCGTGCGGCGAGTTGACCAGCACGCCGTCCACATCAAAGATCGCTCCCTCAAAGCCTGGTGACAGCACGATCAGTCCCTTTCCCGGTGCGGTCTACATGCCAGACGATCGCGCAGCGGCGCTACCCACTTCTCACCGGCGGTGAGTTCCCGGACCTCGTTGCGGATGCCGATCCGGACCGGACGGCTGAAGCCTTCGGCGAGGATGTTCACCGTCAGTTCACCGCCGGAGATACTGACTCTCATCGACGTACCGCGGAACTGCATCGGGAACGTGAGCCCGTCGAGGCGGTCGGTGAGCGTGGGTTCGAAGTGTAGGACCCCGTCGCGCACGCTGGCGCCGGCGTAGCCGCGCTGCAGGAGATCCAGAGTCCCGGACATGACACCCATGTGGATGCCCTCTTTGGTGGTGCCGCCCTGCACGTCACCCACATCACTCTCCAGCGCTACGAGGAAGCGCTCCCATGAGCTCTCCGGGTCCAGGCCGCTGAGCACGGCGGCGTGCGTGACCAGGCTCAAAGTCGAACCATGGGAGGTGCGGCGGTCGTAGTAGTCAATAGTTCGTCGAGCGAGGTCGGGGTCGTAGTTGTAGCCAAGTTTTTCGAGCAGCTCGCGAAGTTCGTCGTCGGAGAAGAGGAAGAACACCATCACT
Organism: uncultured Pseudonocardiaceae bacterium; assembly: GCA_964250265.1. Classification (GTDB taxonomy): domain Bacteria; phylum Actinomycetota; class Actinomycetes; order Mycobacteriales; family Pseudonocardiaceae. The sequence goes on from CAXUFG010000151.1 coordinate 12,869, forward strand.
GTGTCGGCCTGCTTGGCCAGCTGGTAGCGATTGGGGTCGTCGCCCTTGGCCTTGAGGATGCGGTCCAGACGCCCGATGTTGGGGTGCTCGGCGCGGTAGCGCTCCCAGTCCAGCTCCTCGAGAT
>CAXUFG010000152.1:0-2433 GCA_964250265.1 uncultured Pseudonocardiaceae bacterium
GTTCTCCAGGTGGTAGGAATCAGCGGTGGCAGCCGTGGACAACCACAGCGTGGCGACCAGCGCCACCCCCAGCAGAGTCATCACCAGCATCACGAAGGGTGCCCGGCCGGCGTCCGCGCAATCGGGAGCGCCATGGCGTGGCCCGCTTCGCTGGGCACGCCGAGCGTACGCGCGGGCAACGGCCGGAGATCGACCTCGCTGCGGCCCGAGGTCCCGGCGGCTGGCGGGGGCGGCATGCTTGGCACGCGTCGGGGTTGCGGTGTGGGCGGGAGCAGTCATGAGCCCGACTCCGGCCGGTCGGATCCGTGCTTGCCAGGCGGCGCGATTCGCTGCGCGGCTCGTAGCCGCACCGACGCTGCCCGCGGATTGCGCTCGATCTCGGCCGGTCCGGCACGCTCCGCGCCACGGGTCAACCCGCGAAGCTGGGGTCCATGACCCGGCAGCTCGACCGGCAGGCCGGCCGGGGTACGGGAGATACTCAACGCGGCCAAGGCCCGTTTGACGATCCGGTCTTCCAGTGAGTGGTAGGACATTGCGACCAGCCGACCGCCGACCGAGAGCGCATCCAGCGCGGCGGGCACTGCCGAGCTCAGCGCTGCCAGCTCGCCGTTGACCTCGATCCGCAACGCCTGGAAGGTTCGCTTGGCGGGATGGCCACCATGCCGCCGGGTAGCTGCCGGGACACTCTGGTAGACGATCTCGACCAGCTGGGACGTCGTCTTGAAGGGGCGCCGGGACCGCTGCGCCACGACCGCGGCGGCGATCCGGCTGGCGAAGCGCTCCTCCCCGTAGTCCCGGATTACCCGCCGCAGATCACTTTCTGAATAGGCATTGAGCACATCAGCTGCGGTAGGACCCACGCTGGGATCCATCCGCATGTCCAACACGGCGTCCCGGGCATAGGAGAAGCCACGCTCGGCGATGTCGAGCTGTAGCGAGGACACGCCCAAGTCGAACAGCACGCCATCGACGTGAGGGGTGGCAAGGCGGCGCAGGACGCCGGGTAGCTCGTCGTAGACCGCATGCACCAGATGCACTCGCCCCGAGTAGGCCTGCAGCCGATCGCCGGCCACCGCGAGTGCTTGGGGGTCACGGTCGATGCCGAACAACGTGAGTTCCGGATAAGCGTCAAGAAGCGCGGCGGCGTGCCCGCCGAGGCCCACCGTCGCGTCGATCGCCACGGCTCCTCGACCTGCCAACGCGGGTCCGAGCAGCTCGAGGCACCGGTGCAGCAGAACGGGAGCATGCTGGGGTGACCCGGGAGCGCAGCCGTGGCCACCGGGGGTGCAATCGGCCACCAACAGCCTCCCTCCGCTCACACCCACCTCTCTCACAACAATCCCGATATGGAGCCATATCGGGGCAGTTCAGTACTCGATTACCCCGATGGCTCCATATCGGGGTTGTTGACTCGGTGGCGCGAGGTCTCCGCCCGGTGCCAGATCCTGGCGCCGGGGAAGGTGCGTCAGGGCTGGAGTTGGTCCGTGGATGCGTCTCCGGACGGAGGCCTCGCGTCACCGGGTCACATCACGCCAGGCAACACCTCCTCTTGCGCCTGGGCGTAGGACTCCTCGTGCTCGTCCAGGTAACGCTGCCACGCTGCGCTGTCCCAGATCTCCAACCGGTTGATCGCCCCGATCACCGCACAGTCCTTGCTCAGCCCCGCGTAGCGCCGCAGATCGGCCGCGATGGAGATGCGCCCCTGCCCGTCCGGCCGCTGCTCGTCCGTGCCGGCGAACAGATAACGCTGATAAGCGCGCACCGCCTCATTGGTGAATGGAGCCTGCGCCACCTTGCGGGCCATGTCCTCGAACTCGGCACGCGGGAAGACGTAGAGGCAGTGGTCCTGGCCCTTGGTGACCATTAACCCCCCTGCGAGCGCGTCACGGAACTTCGCCGGCAATGTCAACCGCCCCTTGTCGTCGAGCCGGGGTGTGTGCGTGCCCAGGAACACGGCCACCCACCCCCCCGCCTCCGGCGGACCCACCGTGGAACACCCTTATGCTCCACTGAGACCCACAGTACCCCACTCTCCGCCACTGTCAACGTCCGGGCACTCTCCGTGTTCCGTCTCTTGCGTGATCAGGCCAGTTCAGCGGCGGTGGGTGGACGTGGGGTGACCACCCGACGCAGGGGCTGCTCAGCACCTCAGGGTGCGTCTAAGAACGCAGGCCGTGACCATTGGAACGCCCGAACCGGAGCATCGGGGGATTCTGGTGGGGAGAAGTGGAGGAACCCGGCTCGACCAAGCTCACGGATGCCGGCGTCCCCGAGATAGGGATGGCCATCCCGCCAGGTGGGGGTTGCGACACGGTTTGGCAGACTGACCCGACGCTGGGATTCCACCGACCTCGTACACCAGCGAAGACGCCCAGAGGAGGTCGCGTGAGCCCGCGAGATCTGCTCGTCAGGATCGAGCCATGAACGACCGAG
>CAXUFG010000152.1:2533-7032 GCA_964250265.1 uncultured Pseudonocardiaceae bacterium
CGAGATCTGCTCGTCAGGATCGAGCCATGAACGACCGAGCCCCGCATCGGCAGGTGGCGGACGTGCAGGCCGTCGCGCACCGGATCATGGGCAACATCGAACGGATCCTGGTCGGCAAGCCCGACGCGGTGCGTATCGCGTTGATCACCTTGCTCGCCGGGGGCCACTTGCTGCTGGAGGACGTGCCAGGGGTGGGCAAGACGTCGCTGGCCAAGGCGTTGGCCCGATCCATCGACGGAACGGTGACCCGGATCCAGTTCACCCCGGACCTGTTGCCCAGCGACATCACCGGGGTGTCCGTCTTCAACCGCAGCACCGGAGACTTCGACTTCCGTACCGGCCCGGTCTTCGCCAACGTCGTGGTCGGGGACGAGATCAACCGGGCCTCCCCCAAGACCCAGTCCGCGCTGCTGGAGTGCATGGAGGAACACCAGGTCACCGTCGATGGGCACAGCTACCCACTGGCAGGGCCGTTCATGGTGATCGCTACCCAGAACCCGATAGAGATGGAGGGCACCTACCCGTTACCCGAGGCCCAGCGTGACCGGTTCACCGCCCGGATCTCGCTGGGCTACCCCGATCCCGCCGCGGAGCTCGCGATGGTCGATGAGCACGCAGGTACCGACCCATTCGCCACACTGGAGGCGGTGTCCACCGCAGCCGAGGTGAGAACCCTGTGCGAGGCCGTTCGACTGATCCACATGTCGACCGACCTGCGACGGTATGTGGTGGAGGTGGTGCGAGCGACCCGGACGTTGCCCGAGCTTCGGCTGGGCGGTTCACCGCGCGCCACGCTGCAGCTGATCCGCACCACCCGGGCGAGTGCCGCGCTAGCCGGCCGTGACTTCGTGCTACCCGACGACGTGCAGGAGATGGCCCAGCCGGTGCTGTCCCACCGGCTGGTGCTCACCGCACAGGCACAGGTCGATCGGCGCTCACCTGAGGACCTGGTGCGGGATGTACTGGCGCGCGTACCCGTACCGCAAGCGCCGAAGAAGCCCTCAGCGGCCAGGCTCGACGGCAGTGCCGACGGTACCGGCGCGGGGGCCGGCAGCGAGCCTGGCCGAGACCGCATCGCGGCGTTCTGGCCCCGCTCGCCTCAGAGGCGTTAGGTGCGCGGGCGGCTCGGCGGCCTGACCACCCGGGGCCGGTGCCTACTCGCTGCCGGACTCGCGGCGGCGTTGTGCGCGATACTGGTCAATGAACGGGACCTGCTCCGGATTGCGGCCTTCGCCGGCATGCTCCCGTTGCTGGCAAGCGTGGTCGCCGCCCGTACCCAGATCAGGCTGCAAGCCGACCGTGCGTTGCTACCGTCCCGGGCCTCAGTCGGTGACGATTGCCAAGCGCACCTGACGCTGCGCGTTACCGGCCGGTGCAGCGGCCGGTTACTACTCGAGGACGTCGTACCCGAGGAGCTGGGCGGCCCCCGCCGGGCCGTGGTGGCGCGGCCGCTGCAGCACCGCGAGGTGCAGCTGATCTACCGGCTGCAACCGGCCGCGCGCAGCATACATTCGCTTGGTCCGCTGACCGTGCGGGTCACCGATCCACTCGGGCTGGCGCAGTACAGCCGAACGCTTGCCGGGAACAGCGCTCTGGTGGTGCTTCCCGCGGTGGTTCCGCTGGCCGGGTTGCCGGCTGGAGGTGAGCTAGGCGCTGGCGCGGCGGGCGGCGGGGCAGCGGGTGCCGGCCCGGGTCAGGACGCCGTTGTGGTGCGCAGCTACCGGCAAGGCGACGACTTGCGCAGAGTGCACTGGCGCACGAGCGCCCGGCGCGACGAGCTGATGGTCCGAGTCGAGGAGTGGTCAGAGCGCAGCGGGGTCACCGTGCTACTGGACCACCGCGCTGCGGCGCACCGCGGCGCTGGCCCCACTTCAAGCCTGGAGTACGCGGTGTCATTGACCGCCAGCGTGTACGTACACCTACGGCGGCGCGGTCCGCAGGTACGGCTGATCACTGCGGACGGCGCGGTGCTGGTGGGCGCCGGCGATGGCGCCGCGAACTCCACGGACACCGCGCTCGACGCGCTCGCCGCGCTGCGCGCCACCGATCGGCGCGACCTGGCCAATGTGCCGGAATCCGCCGGCAGGCAAGACGTGGTCGCGGTGCTCGGAGCCGTTGGGCCGGCAGCTGTGGAACAACTCCTGGCCAAGCACCTGCGCGCGGTGCGCGGCCACGCGATACTGCTCGATGTCGCGGCGTGGGCCACCGACGGGGACGGCCGCGTCGCTCCCAATCCGGCGAAGACCGCACGGCTGCTGACGGCGGCCGGTTGGTCGGTCACAGTGGCTGGCCCGGAACAGTCGCCGTCTGCGGCATGGGATCAACTGTGCACCGGTTCACCTGGCGTGCAGCGGGCACCACGGTGACCGGGTGGACCGCCCGCGCACTGCCGGCCGGGGCCGCCGGGCTGGCTGTCGCATTCGCCGCAACGTCGTTAACCGGGGTGCTCGCCGGCGGGCACTGGTGGGGCTTCGTAGTGCTAGTCGTTGCTGTGGTCACTGCTGCGGGCGTGCTGCTGCGCTGGCTGCAGATGCCACCGATCGTGGCTGTGGCTGGTCAGCTCGCCTCGCTGACGGGACTGGTTACTGCGGTATTCACCTCCAGCGGGTGGCTCGTCGTGCTGCCAGGATCGGCCGCACGAGCGCAACTAGCCGCAGTGCTGGCAGGTGCCGCCCAGCAGATCCGGGTCGGCGTACCCCCAGTACCGGAGAGCACTGAGCTGCTCTGCCTGGTAGTGGTCGTCGTCGGGCTGGTAGCCGTGGCGGTGGATACCCTGGCGGTATCGATTGGCGCGCCCGCCTCCGCTGGGCTGGTCCTGCTCTGCGTGGTTACGGTGCCGGCTGCGACGTCGGACCGGATGCTGCCCTGGTGGAGTTTCGCGCTGAGCGCGGTGGGTTTCGCATTGCTGCTCGCGGTCGACACTGCGCGCCGGCAGGTCGGGTGGGGCGACGCTGTCGACTCTGGCAGCGTTGGCCCTGCCAAGCGGATCACGGCCGCACCGGCTGCGGTCGCGGTGAGCGCCGGTGCGCTGGTGATGGCACTGCTCGTGGGGGCGACGGTGACGGCCGTGGGCAGCGGCCGGTCGATCAGCGCGGGTGACCGCGCCAAGGCGCCGATCAACGGGATCGGGCTGAACCCCTTCACCTCGCTGCGCGGGCAGCTGTCCACCGAAGAGGTCGTGGCGCTGTTGCGGGTCCGAGGGCTGAGGCAGCGAGCCTACCTTCGGGCGCTGACGCTGAGCCGGTTCACCAACGGGGTGGGCTGGCAGCAGGGATCGCTGGACCCCGCGGTACCAGCGGGTGACGAAACAAGCGAGCGGTTACCACTGCCGGCCGGCGTGGCCACTCCGATATCCGGGTCCACCGTGCGGGTCGAGATCGAGCCGATCAGTTATGCGGACAACTGGCTGCCATCCTTCGGCTACCCGTTGGCGCTGGGCGGCATCAGCCCGGGTTGGCGCTACGATCCGAACGCCATCACTGTCTTCTCCGAGCACCGCCAGCGCGCGGAGCCGTACACGGAGTTGGGCGTGTTGCCGACCGCGGACCCCCGACTACTGCGGGCAGTGGGTCCCGCCGGCAGTGCGCCCTTCGCTACCGTCGATCCGCGCTACCTGGAGACCGGCGGGGTGGACCAGCGCGTGGTCCAGCTGGCTACCCAGGTCACGGCAGGCACTCATACGGCATTCGACGCCACGGTGGCCCTCAACCGCTGGTTCACCCAGCCCAGCAACGGGTTTCGGTACGACCTGCGAACGGCCCCAGGCAACAGCGGGGACGCGCTGGTGGATTTCCTGTTCACCGGCCATAGGGGTTACTGCGAGCAGTTCGCCTCGGCGATGGCGATCATGTTGCGTACGCTGCGGGTGCCGGCCCGGGTCGCCGTCGGCTTCACGCCGGGCACCGTGACCGGCGACTCCCGGCTGATCACCACTGAGGACGCGCACGCCTGGGTGGAGGTCTGGTTCCCGGGCGCCGGGTGGCTACCGTTCGACCCGACTCCGCTCTCCGAGGGACGCAGTGTGCCGCCCGCCTATGTGACCGCTGATCCCAACCCACCCAGTGGCGTGGCACTGCCGGCCGAGCCGCCCGCGACCACCGTTCCCGCGCCAGCACCGGGCGTGCTCGCCGCGACCCCACCGGGGCGCAGCACTGCCGATGCCGGCTTTGGTACCGGGGTGATCGGGCTGATCGTGACGGGGTTGCTGGGACTCGGCGCGCTGGCCGGGCTCACCCCGCTGGGGATACGCGAGTTTCGCCGTCGGCGGCGGCGGCATCTGGTGTACACCGGAGGTCCGCGAGCAGTATCGGCCGCGTGGCATGAGGTGCTGGCCGAGTCCGCAGACCGCGGGGTGGTGCCCCCCGTTGGCGAGACTGTGCGGGCCAGTGCACAACGGCTGGTCAACGAGCATGGGCTGGATGAGGCTGGGCGGGCCGGTCTGCGCACCCTGGTCGGCGCGGTGGAGCGATCCTGGTACGCCAGTGCACTCGGCTCCGCTG
>CAXUFG010000152.1:7132-12966 GCA_964250265.1 uncultured Pseudonocardiaceae bacterium
GTGAGCTCCGCAGCGCCATGGAGTCGGTGCTCGCCAGCATGGCACTGTCCGCACCACTGACCCGACGCACCCGACTGCTACCGCGTTCGGTGCTGCCCCGACACCGAACGCGGTAGCGGCCGGCTGGCTAGTGTTCCTCGAAGCGGCGACGGAACCGTTGTTCCATCCGCTGGGCCAGGGTGCTACGACCCTGGCCGGGAGAGGACCGGTCCCCCGATCCCCCTTTACGGCCGTCGCCGGCCGGACGGCGAGAGAAGATCGCGACGATGGCACCGGCAAACATCACCAAGAAGCCGAGAACGCTGATGACCGGGACCCCGACCATGCGGTAGGGGAGCACGACGCCGGCGACGAGAAGCATCAGGCCCAGCACAAAGAGCGCGATACCCTGGATTCGGCGGCGGTGGGACAGGCTACGCATCCGGGCGCCCCGGACGTTGGACGCGAACTTTGGGTCCTCTGCATAGAGCGCGCGCTCTATCTGATCGAGCAGACGCTGCTCGTGCTCGGAGAGTGGCATCGCTCCTCCTCCGGCACTCCGGTTGTCGACATAGTATGCGACCCCGACGGTACCTCTAGCTACTACACAGCCACCGAGGGCTCCTGCCATCGAGGATACGAGCCCGCGGCGATATGGACTAGCCGATCTCGCTACCCGATTCAGGGGAGAGCGGGGATTGTCCGCGATCGGACGACCCGGGCGTGTCCAGCAGGGCGGCTGGTCGTACCGCGGCGCTGCCGTAACGGGACCGAGCAGCGTCCGCCGCACGTTCGGCGTCCGGCCAGTGTGCGGAAGCGCCGCCGTCCAGGGTGAGCTGCTCACCCACCACGCCACGGATCAATTGTTCTACGCGCACCCCCAGCAGCCGGACCGCCATCCCCTGGGACCGGTGGGCGTCCAGCAGCTCAGCAGCCACGGAAAAAACCGCCTGCGCAGAGTCGGTCGGCTCAGCCAGGGTTCGGGAGCGGCTGACGGTGGTGAAGTCGGGGTACCGCACCTTCAGGGCGATAGTGCGCCCGCGCAGTCCGCGGTGGCGCAGCCCGGCCGTGGCGCGTTCGACCAGCCGCAGGAGCTCACGCCGCAACACCGTCCGGTCCGCCACATCGTGGGCGAAGGTCTCCTCGGCCCCCACGGACTTCTCCGGCAGGTCGGGCACCACACGCCGGTCATCTCGGCCGTTCGCGAGCTCGTGCAGGTGCTGGGCGCTGGCCACGCCTACCGCCCGCCGCAACGCGGGCAGCGGTGTGCCTGCCACGTCGGCCACTGTGGTGCACCCCAACCGGCGCAGCGCCTGCGCCGTGCGCGGGCCCACGCCCCACAACGCCGAGAGCGGCAAAGGGTGCAAGAACTCCAGGACACCGTCGGCGGGCACCACGAGTAGTCCGTCAGGCTTTGCCAACCCGGAGGCGAGCTTGGCGAGGAACTTGCTCGGTGCGGCCCCGACCGAGCAGGTCACCCGGTGTGTGTCGTAGATCTGTCCACGGATCCATTCGCCGATCCCGGCCGGGCCCATCCCCAACCTGCGCACCGACCCGCCGACATCGAGAAAGGCCTCGTCCAGGCTCAGCGGTTCGACCAATGGGGTGATCTCGCGGAACAGCGCCATCACCCCGCGGGAGACGTCCATATAGCGGGCGAATTGCGGGGGCACGAACTCCGCGTGTGGGCACAGCCGGCGGGCCTGCACCACCGGCATCGCCGAGCGGACCCCGAACGCCCGGGCCTGATAGGTTGCCGACAGCACAACACCGCGATCTCCGGCCGGGTTGCTGCCGCCCGCCACCACCACCGGTCGCCCGGCCAGCTCAGGACGTTCGCGAACCTCGACGGAGGCATAGAAGGCGTCCATGTCGACGTGCAGCACAGGGCAGGCGGAATCGCTACCTTGATCGACCCGGCGGGTTGCTGCGGACCGTGGGAGATCGGCACTACGTCCCAAAGACCCTCCGTCCCTACCGTTATCGAACCTTTGTTCGATAGCCTAGCTGATCACCGGACGTCTAGCCAGCACGTGCAACCGGCTGGCGATGTCGCGTAGCGGCGCCCGCCCGGCGGCGGAGTGCTCCAGCTCCGCAAGCTGATCGGCGGCACCCGGGTGAGCCTCCAACACATCACCGGGCACCAGGTCGGCAACTACCCCATCGCCCTGCAACAGCTCGACGCTCAGCCCGCTGGATTCGAGGAGCGCAGCAAGCCGCACGGTGTCGAAACGGCGCAACACGGGGTCAGAACCACCGAGCCGGCCATCTGGATCTTCCAGCAACCGGAGTGCCTCGGCCAGCCGCCCGGCCAGCGCGCGGACCAGCACCGCCGCGTACCGGTTGGCCGCCAGGACCGAGACGGCGCCCCCGGGCGCGGTGGCGTCGGCGAGCGCCGCAACCGCCGCGCTGGGATCCTCAACCACCTCGAGAACACCATGGCCGAGCACGAGGTCAGCGCTGGCCGCCGGCACCGCGTCGGCCAACGAGTCGGCGTCACCCTGCACCGGGTTGACCGACTCCTGCACGCCAGCTTCGGTGGCCCGGCGGTGCAGCGTGGCCAGCGCGTTGGGGCTCGGTTCCACCACCGTGACCAGGCAGCCGGATCTCGCCAGTGGCACGGCCCACATGCCGCTGCCACCGCCAACGTCCAGCACCCGGGGGGTGGTGCCCAGCCGCAGGCGGGCCGCGGCGACCTCGACCTCCAGCGCCCGGTGCACCGCGCAGCCTCGCATGCCCAGCACCTTAGAGGGCATAAGCTGCACCGGTGCGAACCGTGGCCGTGCTCAGCCTCAAAGGTGGGGTGGGCAAGACCTCCGTAGTACTGGGGTTGGCCGGCGCCGCCCAGCAGCGGAATATCCGGACCCTGGTCGTGGACCTAGACCCCCAAGGCAATTGCACCACCACCCTGGATCCCGGCGCGACGAAACGCACCCTGGCCGATGTGCTGGCCGATCCGAGACACTCGGTGCTCAGGGACGCTCTCGCGCCCAGCGCGTGGGGCCAGAACCTGGATGTCCTGGTCGGCGGCGAGGAGACCGAGGCGCACAACCGCCCGGATCCCGATCGCGCCGGCCTCACGCGCCTCGACCAGGCGCTGTCCAAGCTGGACATGATGGCCGACAGTCCGGCGCCGTACCGGCTGGTGCTGCTGGATTGCCCGCCGTCGCTCGGTCAACTCACCCGTTCGGCGCTGGTGGCCGCCGACCGGGCGCTGCTGATCACTGAACCGACGATCTATGCGGTCGCCGGGGTGCAGCGTGCTTTCGAAGCCGTACAGGCTGAGCGTGAGCACAACCCTGACCTGCAACCTCTTGGCGTGGTGATCAATCGAGTCCGGGCCCGCTCCAGCGAGCACAGTTATCGAATCAGCGAGCTCAGGGAGATCTTCGGCCCGTTGGTGCTCTCCACCGTGCTGCCGGACCGCTCGGCAGTGCAACAGGCCCAAGGCGCCGGGCTACCGATCCAGCGCTGGGCGACCCCCGGAGCACGGGAGGTCTCGGTAGCCTTCGACGTGCTGCTGGCCCGGATGCTGCGCACCAGCCAGCTGCGCCGTCGCACCCCAACGGACCTGGCCCAGGCCTAGCCCGTCGGGCGCCAAGCCCCCTCCGAGATCTCGATCCTCTCGTGCACGCCGTCGGCTCGGTCGTGAACCCCGAGAAACTCCGACATCTTGGGGCTCTGTCGCCGATCGGCCGCGGACCCAGAAGGCGACCAAGCGCCAGACAGCACGGGATCGGATCAGCTCTGCCCGGGCTGTGGCTGGCTCTGAGGGGGCAGCACCTGCTTCGGCGGGACAGGCTGTGACGCTGGCTCACCAGCAGTGACTTCGCCCGCAATCGGCGCCCCACGAATCGAGGCACGGATCTGTTCCAATCGGGAACGGCCCGCCATGTCCAGCGTGGACTCCTGCACCTCCAGCATGCGGCCCTGCACGGAGTTCTGAGCGAGCTCGGCGGCGCCCAGGGCATTGGCGTAGCGGCGCTCGATCTTATCCCGTACCTCGTCGAGGGAGGGCGTATTGCCTGGCGCGGCCAGCTCGGTCATTGACTGCAGGGACGCGGAGACCTGCTCCTGCATCTTCGCCTGCTCCAGCTGGGAGAGCAGCTTCGTCCGTTCCGCGATCTTCTGCTGCAACACCATCGCGTTGCGCTCGACCGCCTGCTTGGCCTGGCCCGCTGCCTGCAGCGACTGGTCGTGCAACGTCTTGAGGTCCTCCACGGATTGTTCCGCGGTGACCAGTTGGGTGGCGAAGGACTCTGCGGCCTGCTCGTACTGCTGTGCCTTCGTCTGATCGCCCCGACCCCGCGCCTCATCGGCGAGGACGAGGGCTTGCCGGGCTGACGACTGCAGCTTCTCGATCTCACCGAGCTGGCGGTTGAGCTTCACTTCCAGCTGGCGCTGGTTGCCGATGACCGCGGCGGCCTGCTGGGACAGTGCCTGGTGCTGCCGCTGCGCCTCCTCGATGGCCTGCTGGATCTGCACCTTGGGATCGGCGTACTCGTCGATCTTGGACGAGAACGCCGCCATGAGGTACTTCCAGGCCTTCACAAACGGGTTGGCCATCTCCTGCGCTGCCTCTCTTCGTGACCAATCGGGCCTAGTGTCATGCACCCGACCAGGACCCCGCCCGACAGGCCGACTCAAGCCAGTCAGGAGAGCCGCGTGCTAGCTCCATGGTGTCAGGTGCCGGGCAACGCTTCCACCGACCCCAGGGAGAACCAGGGGTTACCCCTGACCTCAGCCTCCACCGGTTCAGCTCAGGCAGCTACCAGCTCAGCGGAGAGAGTAGCGGGCATCTCGGGCAGGTACACCGGACCGAGATCGTCGGCCACCCGCCGCAGCAGCTCGTCCAGCGGCAGATCAAGTGCGTTGCAGATCGATGCGAGGAGTTCACTGGAGGGCTCCTTGCGGCCCCGCTCGACCTCAGAGAGATACCCCAGGCTCACTCGGGCAACCCGGGACACCTCGCGCAGCGTGCGGCGCTGCGAGGTCCGCGTCCGGCGCAACCGGTCGCCGATGGCCTCCCGCAGCAACGTCATCGCGTTTCCTTCCAGATTGTCGGCCAGGGCAAATCCACACATGGCGATCCACACAGGGTAATCCACACCAGCTTGCTCGCCCTCTACCGTACTCACCAGCCGGCTGGCCGGGCGTCCGCCGTGGGCGAACGGCACCCCCAGGGATCAAGCCACGGTCAGGGTAGTGCGATGGCCCGGCGACCAGCGGCGCGCAGGCGCAGCGCACGCACTACGTAGTCGACACCGGTAACGAGGGTGAGCGCCACGGCGACGCCCATGGTCACCCAACGCACTGGCTGTGCCGCTAACGGGAGTGGCAGCACGTAAAGCACGATCGCTACAGCCTGTGCAAAGGCTTTGACCTTCCCGCCACGGCTGGCCGGGATCACCCCATACCGGAGTACCCACAATCGCAGCGCCGTCACGGCCAACTCCCGGGCCGCGATCAGCAGGGTGACCCACCAGCTCAGCTCGCCCAGCAGACTCAGGCCCACCAGTGCGGACCCGATGAGCGCCTTGTCGGCGATCGGATCGGCGATTGTGCCGAAGTTGGTGACCTGCCCGCGGCGCCGAGCCAGATCGCCATCGAACCGATCGGTGAGCGAAGCCACGCCGAGGACCACCGCTGCGGTCAAGCGCCACGCCGGATCGTTGCCGTCCCGGACGAACAAGGCGACCACGAATACCGGCACCAGAACAAACCGGGACATGGTCAGCACGTTGGCCAGGTTCCACAGCGGGACCCCGGTCGGTGATGGCGGGGGGGCGACCCCCCCCCCCCCCCCCGCGGGCTAAGCGACAACGGCGCGGCGACCCCAAAGCTAACCCCCCCCG
>CAXUFG010000153.1:0-12913 GCA_964250265.1 uncultured Pseudonocardiaceae bacterium
TGAGACCATCTCTGGACTCCGATTACCTCCCCACTTCACCTGGACGCGGCACTAGCAACACACCGCCGCGTGCGGCCATCCATTTCCCGGGCCGTTTGACATGGTCCGCCTCAGCGGGTGGTGGCGGCGGCTCGCGACGACAGGCCGAGCTTGGCGAAGATGTTCTGGAGGTGGCGCGCGACTGTGTGCTCGCTGATGAACAACTTGGAACCGATCTCGCGGTTGGACTTGCCTTGGGCGACCAGCCGCAGCACCTCACATTCGCGCGCGGTCACGGTGTTCGCCGGCGTCCGGCCGGCGGTCCCCACGAGCTCCGCCATACGTGTCAGGTCAGGCTGGGCACCAAGCTGGTCGAAGGCCGTGCGGGCGGCGTCGAGTTCCCACTCGGCGCTGTCCTGGTCCCCGAGCGCCTGGCAGGCGAGCCCAATGAGGACTCGGGTGCGGGCAGCCTCGTAGGGCGACTCGGGTGCGGGCAGCCTCGTAGGGCATCGCTAGCTCCCAGCGTCAACGTGGCCTTCGGCAAGGCGAAGCAGCGCGCGGCCGGGCGCGGGCTCACACCCGTATCTGCTGGCAAGCCTGTACGCCTCCTTGGCCTCTTCGAACTCCCCGCGAAGTCGATGCAGCTCGGCCTGCTGATAAAGGGCGACACCCAACGCGGGGTGAGGCGGCTGCGAAAGCCGTTCGCGGGCCCGCTGGACCTCGGAAGCGGCCTTCGGCCATTCGCCGTGGGCCTGCAGGATCTTCGAGCGGTGCACCAGGCATTGGCCTCGATAGGGCATGAGGTCGGGCTGGGCCTCGCACCACCCGCTCAGCGCTTCGGTCCACTCCGCCGCCCGGCGCAGGTCGAAGACGTCCATGCACGCCATCACGTGACGATCTTCCGGTGGGTGCAGCGGTTTACGCCGTTGTTGATCGAGGCGGCGCGGTCGTGCCGGCACGTCCCGGGAGATCGCTGGTTCGTGGACGAGACGTATCTGAAGGTCGCCGGGCGGTGGGTGTATCTGTATCGGGCAATCAACAAGTACGGCCAGGTCATCGACGTGCTGATTTCCCCGAAGCGGGATCTGGCGGCCACCCGCCGGTTCTTCATCCGCCTCCTTACCACGCCCCCCCGACCGAGGTGACCACGGACCGGGTACCGGCCTACCCCGCGAGTGATCGATGAGTTGATACCCGCCGCGTGCCACGTCACCGAGCAGTGCGTGAATAACCCCGTCGAGGCCGATCATGAGCGTCTGAAGGCCCCGCTGCGCCCGATGCGCGGATAGCACGACGGCCCCTCGATTGAAGGGAAGACGTCCTCAAAGCCGGGGCGAAGCCCTGGGGCTGCCCGAGAGTTAGGGCGATGATGAACCGGACACCGTTTCGCGGGATCGCGGCGGCCGCGCTACCGCCTATGCATACGCATACGAACACGGCCTCGTCTGAATTTGCTAAGGCTCCCGCATGGTCAGATCGGACCATATGGCTCCGCCAGAATGGTGGATTCGAGCGACGCGGCCCAGCCGTTACCTTTCGTACCGTGCTCTCATCATGTGACGGCACCCACAACAGCGACCCCTGGACCACCTCCCGCTGGCAGCTGATTTCCCTGAACTGCTCACCGCATCTGAGTGGGCGGCCCGGCTGACCCGACCAACCCACATAACGATCCGAGAAAAGGAAACCATGGAACCGACTGACCAAAGGCACAGGCCGAACATTCTGCTGGTGCGCGGCGCGTTAGAGGACGGTTCAATTTGGACCGAAGTCATCCAGAACCTCCAACGCAAGGACTATAATGCAGTCGCCAGCCAGCTGCCCCTCACGTCCTTCACCGATGATGTCAGGGCAGTGAAGCGAGATTTGGGCGCTCTCCACGGGCCGACGGTCGTGGTCGGTCACTCGTACGGAGGTGTCGTGATCACGCAGGCCGCGTCAGCAGCGACCAACGTCGCCAGCCTGGTCTACGTTGCCGCGGTGGCCCCGGATACCGGCGAAAGTATTGAGAACATATTGGCGCAGTACCCGCCACCTCCCGGGGCACGGTACGTCGTGCCCGTGGACCCGAACGAGACTCCGCCGTTCCTCATCTTCCAGCGTGACCTGTTCCCCCAGTTCTTCTGCCAGGACGTGGGGCCAAGGAAAGCCAGGGCACTGGCCGCGGCTCAAGCGCCCGCGTCAGCCACCTTCGTGACTGCCCAGATCAAAGGGGTCCCCGCTTGGCGGCAGTTCCCGACTTGGTATCAGATTTGCAGCGACGACAGAATGCTCGAGCCAACTGTGCAGAAAATGATGGCCAACCGAGCTGCCCCGCCCGACCACATCATCTCTATTAGGGCCGGCCACTGCCCCATGCTGTCGCGCCCCGAAAAGGTGGCGAAGTTCATCGAGCAAGCGGCCCATGACTCCACCGCGCGGTCTTAACTCATCTTGATAAAGGTCCATATGGACTTCCAAGTCCAGCGAGACATTACGCGCGGCGCTTTTGCACTTGTCGCGGCCACGGAACCGGGACATTGGGAGTCGGTCCCTGATGGGACGCGCGAGAGGAGATGCCATGAGTTCGTCGACCTACTTGCTGGCTGGCCGGGTTTCCGAGCTGGAGCGGCTCAAGCTCCAGTCACGGGTGTGGGAACCCAGCGGTCGCCGCCTTCTGGGCGAGATCGGCAACGGTAGCGGTGTACGGGCCGTCGATATCGGGTGCGGCGTGATGGGATGGTTGCGACTGCTCAGCCAGTGGGTCGGACCCGATGGCGAGGTCGTGGGAACAGACATCGACGATGCCATGCTCGCCGCCGCCACACAGTTTGTAGCCGAGGAAGCCCTCGAAAACGTGACGCTCCTCAACGACGATCTCTTCGCCACCAGGCTGGAGCCCTCTTCGTTCGACCTGGTGCACGCGAGGTTCGTGCTCACCCCGCTAGGCCGTGGCCACGAGCAGATGGAAACCTACGTGTGCGGGCCGAGGTCCTGGCGCTCCCACCGGGACATCCCTACTTGCGGCTGCCGCTGCACTTCAGCGCCGGTCTGGAACCGCGGCTGCGGTCATTGGTGGACGCCGAGGAGCTGCACCAGCTCAACCAGGAAGTCGAGACCGAGCTTCAGGAACCCGGGCGCTGGGGCACCACGCTCACGGTAATCCAGTCCTGGGGCCAGCAGATTAGGTCCATGCCGGGAGCGCCATGACGGCGAGTTCTCGGGGAGCGTGCCGACGGTGTTCATCATGAATTACGTTTAGGCCCACCACCTGGGACCTCGACTTCTATGACCGCTTCTTCAAGCCAGGCGCCTACCTGCGCACGCACGTCGAGCACAGGGAGCGCTGGCACGACCAGCCGGAAAAGGAATAGAGATGGGCGAGCACGTACGCGCGGGCGACCTCGAGATCTGGACGGAGCAGGTCGGCGAGGGAGCGGACGTCCTGCTGATCGGCGGCCTCGGCGACACCGTGGAGTCCTGGCAGTTCCAGCTCGACGGGCTCCTCGACCGCTATCGGCTGACCGCCTTCGACAACCGCGGGGCGGGTCGAACGGCGATGCCAGACGGCCCAGTATCCGTGGAAGCGATGGCGGATGACGCGGCCGCGCTCCTGGGGGCGCTCGAAGTCCCCTCCGCCCACGTGGCCGGCTTCTCGGGGGGCAGCATCATCGCGCAGGAGCTGGCGCTCCGCCACCCTGAGCTCGTCCGCAGCCTCGTCCTGCAGAGCACGTGGCCGGTGATGGACTCCTACCTTCGCTCGTGGGCCCTGTTCGTACGCTGGCTGGTCGAAGTCGCTCCGAGCGAGCGCGCATTCCTCGAGAGGTTCTTCCTGTGGATCTACACGCCGCGGGCGCACAACGACGGAACCGTCGACCAGATCATCGAGGAGGTGCTCGCCTTCCCCCACAAGCAGGCGACCGAGGACCTGCAGCGGTTCCTCGACGCCTTCGTCGAGCACGACACGACCGACCGCCTGCCGGAGATCGCCGTCCCAACGTTCGTCCTCGCCGGCGGCCGCGATATGACCAGTCGCCCGGAGCTCTGCCGCGCCGTCGCCGAGCTCGTTCCCTGCGCCCAGTTCGAGGTGATGGAGGAGGAGGCCCACCAGCCCTTCCAGGAGGTCCCAGACGAGTGGAACGCGCGCGTCGACGCGTTCTGGCAGGAGGTCGAGGCACGCAGGAGCTGAGATGGCACTGTTCGGCGGGTTCCGGTTTCCCACCAGGTGTAATCCTGGTGGCGGTGCGTTGGTCTCTGCGGTACGGACTGTCGTACCGCGACGTGGAGGAGCTGCTGGCTGAGCGGGGAATCACCGTCGACCACGTGACGATCTTCCGGTGGGTGCAGCGGTTTACGCCGTTGTTGATCGAGGCGGCGCGGTCGTGCCGGCACGCCACGGGTGATCGGTGGTTCGTGGATGATACCTACCTCAAGGTGGTTCGGCGATGGGTGTACCTGTACCGGGCGATCGATCAGTTCGGGCAGGTTATCGATGTTCTGGTCTCGGAGAAGCGGGATCTGCCGGCCACACGCCGATTCTTCACCCGCGCTCTGGAGCACGGCCCGCTGCCAGCATCTACAGGATGCTGAACGACGACCCGGCGGGCTGGGCTACAGGGTGATGTGAGTCCGTTCCATGTGCTCGCCGCTGGAGTCAGAGGACTCACCAGGTCGCACCGAATATATGTACTGACGCGAGCGATCTCCGACGCGTCCCCTGGCGTCTAGGTACATAGTCGAACTCTGGGGCATCCTGCCGTGTGGTCACTGGAATGGCTGGTGGTCCGCGGTGCAGGTGGCGCCGTCAGCGGGGAGCTGCAGGGTGACGAGATAACTGGCCACCGCGGCGCTGGCGCACGCGCTGTGCACGTTCAGCGTGGTGTGCCCGTAACCCTCGACGATCAGGAGCCGCGCGTTACCGAGCTCGTCGCGAGTGGCTCGCGCGTTCCACACCGGCGTCACGGGGTCGTAGCGATTGTTCACGATGAGGATCGGGTTTTGCCTGGGTCGGTTCCAGGGGCCCAGGTAGCGGTCACGGTCAGCGGCTGGCCAGGCGATGCACTGTGCCATGCCGAACAGTGCGCTCAGCCCGAAGTATGGCTGGCGCCGGTCCTCGACGGGGATGAGCCGGTCGTAGGCCTGCTGGTTGTTCGGCTGGTCGCTGTCCACGCACTGGGTGGCGAGGAACGACGCGGAATGGCCGGTTATGTAGGGATCCACGGTCGCCGGCTGGCCCTGCGCGCCCGCGCCTACGGGCCGAAGCGACTGGTAGATGCCCTGCAGTGACTTGGCCATGCCGCTCCAGCGAGTCGAGCTCTGCAGGCCGTGGGACACGGTGCTCAACACTGCGGCGAGGCTGGTGCCGGCGCCTTGTTTGAGTCTGGCCACCATGTCGGCGAACTTCTGGCGCGGGTCACCACCGGAGAAGGCGCACCGGGGCCCGGCTTGGGCGCAGCGGTCGAAGAACGCGTCGAGCTCCTCGGTCTGCGAGCGAGCGGTGTCAGCGCGCACGTCGACCGGCATGTCTTCCTGACCCGGCCGGCCCGTCGAGTTCGCCACCAGGTCCAGGGCGCCGTCGAAGACCATGGCGCGAGTGCGGTCCGGGAAGAGGTTGGCGTAGGTCGCACCGAGGTAGGTGCCGTAGGAGTAGCCGAGAAAGCTGAGACTCTCGTCGCCCACCGCCTGGCGCAGCAGCTCCAGATCGCGAGCCGTGTTGGCCGACGAGGTGTGCGCGAGCAGCTCGCCGGACGCCGCGGCGCAGCTGCGCCCCAGCGCAGCACTGTTGAGGTAGAACGATGGTCGCTGCTCGACCCGCACCGGCGAGCCCACCGGGCCGTGGCCGGCTGCCCCGTCGCCGGCGCAGCGGACCGGCGTGCTGCCCCCAGCGCCGCGGGGATCGAAGCTGAGCAGGTCGAACCGCTGACGTAGCACGTCAGGATACCTCGGCCCCAGACTTTCCAGCTCGCCGACGCCACCGGTCCCGGGGCCACCGAAGTTGACAAACAGCGAACCGATGCGGTGCGCCGGATCTGCCGCCGGCAGCCTGACCACCGCGAGCATGATCGTCGCGCCGTGTGGCTGGTGGTAGTCCAGCGGCACTGTCGCGGTGGTGCACTGGAAGGACCCACCGCAGCCCCTCCACTGCAATCGGGGTGGAAGGGCGCCATTGACACCCAACGGCTCAGGGGTGGCCGGCGGTGGCGGGACCAGCGGCTTCGGGACGGCCTGCCGTGAGGGAACCTGTGGCGGCGCAACGCCCAGGTTCTCCTTGGCACGGCAGCCCGGCAGCGCCAGCAGGGCCACCGCGATCAGCCCCGCGACGACCTGCGATGACGGCGGGACGGCGACCCGGAATGATCCGCAATCGCGCCACGCTGCCATCACCGCTCCTCCGCACCCGGTCAGCGTCGATTCGGGTGAGATCCTTCCCTGCTAGAAGAACCGTCCCATACCGAGGAAGCAACCCTGCGCGAAATCAATATCGCCGGCCCCGCACGGTGGTTGTGCTGAAGACTTATCGCCGCCTGTTGGCCGGGCCGGATCAGCAGCGGCCACGCCGGCACCAGTGAAAAGAACTCCGCCGAGCACAACAGCAATACCCAGAGAACGAATAACGACTCGTTGCACAGTATCCCCCAAGTTGAGTTGTCGGTGAACCGTTGCCGCCAGCAGCGCCTGCCCAGGTGTCCCGGGCCGCGTGATCGAGCGGTCCATCCCCCACTTCTGGCAATCGGTCCTACCCGGTGTATCGGGTACGGGCACGTACCGTTACCGCTACTCGGCGCACGCGCTCATCTTGCTGCGGGGATGTCCTTCTTCCGGTGAGTATCACGAGCCTCGGCGCGGGCCTCCAAGTAGGAGTAACTCCACGGCGGTAGGAGTAACTCCACGGCGGGAGGCGCCCATGTCCTGCGAATGTGTGATCGTCGAGGGCAGTTCGGCCGGGATCATGCGCCCAGCAGCCGACACCGGATTCTCGGCAGTCGACGAGGCCGCGGACCCGATCTCCCTCGTGCGCTACCTCGATCGGATGTCCGGCCACCTGGGTGAGGCCAAGCGACGCATCCAGGAGCAGCTCGAGGTGGTCGAGGGCAACCTCGTGCTGGATGTCGGCTGCGGCACCGGCGACGACGCGCGTGATTTGGCCGCGATGGTGGGCCCTTCGGGCCGGATCATCGGACTCGACGCCAGCATCACCATGGTCGAGGAGGCCCGGCGACGCGCCGACGGGTTCGCCCTTCCCGCGGAGTTCGGCATCGGCGACGCCCAGACCCTGCCGTTCGCCGCAGCCAGCTTTGATGCCTGCCGCGCGGAGCGGGTCTTGCAGCATCTGCCTCACCCGGCGTTGGCCGTAACCGAGATGGCCCGAGTGACCCGACCGGGGGGCCGGGTGGTGGCCTTCGAGCCCGATTGGCAGACGCTGGTCGTCGATCACCCCGACCACGCGCTGACCCAGCGGATCCTCGACTTCCGAGCCGGCAGGCTCGCATCACCGTGGATCGGCCGCCAGCTGGCCAGGCTGTTCCGGTGCGCCGGACTGGCCAGGATCTCGGTGACGCTGGTGTCCACAACACTCGGCCTCCCCGAAACCATCGACGGGCTCCGGCTGGACGCGACGCTGCAGCAAGCGGCACAGGCGAGGGTCATCACAGCCACAGACAGGTCCCGCTGGCTGGCAGAGCTGGCCGAAGTGGCCGAGGCCGGCTGCTTCGTCGCCGCGGCGACCGGCTTCCTCGTGCGGGGCGCCAAACCGGCCCATCGACGTCATTGAAAGGAGAGCTGAGGCGGTATCACGGCCGGGGAAAGTCCGCTCTCTATCAGCGTCCACCCATCGACCCCGGCGTTGCCGAGGATCCCGCGGTTCATCTGGAGACCCACGATGACGATGTACACCATCGATCGCCCGGTTGCGGGCCGTGCGCTCGACGCGGCAACGCTCTGCGAGGCGTTCCAGATCACGGCGGCGACCTACCCGCAGCGGGTGGCGCTGCGCACGCCGGGTGACACGACCGTGGTGACCTGGGAGCAGTACGGCGAGCGAGTTCGGCGCACCGCGGCCGGTCTGGCCGCCCTCGGCGTCCGCCGGGGCAACACGGTTGCCCTGATGCTGACCAACCGACCGGAGTTTCACTGGGTCGACGTGGCCGCGATGCATCTGGGCGCCACCACCTTCGGCGTTTATACCACCTTCGCCCAGGAACAGGTCGAGCACGTGCTGCGTGACGCCGAGTGCGCCGTGGTCGTCACCGAGCAGGCGTTCGCCGAAACGGTACGGCGAGCCCGTCGCGCATGCCCGAGCCTGGAACACGTCGTGTCAGTCGACGGCGGTGCGGGCATGCTGACGCTCGATGAAGTCGACGCCACTGGGGACCCCGACTTCGAACTATCCTCAACCTGGCCGATGGTGGCGCCCGATGATGTCGTCACCCTGATCTATACCTCGGGCACGACCGGGCCGCCCAAGGGTGTTCAGATCACGCACGCCGGCGTTATTGCCAACGGCCGCGCGCTGAACCAGGTAATCCCCGCCTACCGCACCGGTTTCACGGCGGTGTCCTACCTACCGCTGCCGCATGTGATCGCGCGGGTTCTGGAGCACTACTACGGCCTGCTCCTCGGCGCGACCTTGACCTGCTGCCCCAGCCTGGATGAGTTGGTGAACACGCTGGTGGACACCCGCCCTACCTGGTTTGCCGGCCCCCCACGGGTCTGGGAGAAGCTCCACGCGGGCGTAGTAGCCGCCATCACCGCCGAACCGGACGACCAGCGCCGGCAAGCCCTCCAGGATGCGATCGACACCGGGTTGCGGGTGGTACGGACCCAGCAGGCCGGCGAGCCGCCCTCCGCGCAGCTGCTGGCCGAGCATGCGCGGGCCGACACGCTCGTGCTGGCCAGCCTGCGGGCGCGTCTGGGGTTGGACCGCGTCGAGACCGCAGCGATCGGGGCAGCACCGGTCCCCCCGGAGGTGATCGAGTTCTTCTGGGCGCTGGGGGTGCCGCTGTGTGAGCTCTACGGTATGTCGGAGGTTCTTATCACCACCGCCAACCCGATCGATGCGGTCCGGATCGGCACGGTGGGCCGGCCGGTCCCGGGCAGCGAGCTACGCCTCGCCGACGACGGAGAGGTGCTCATGCGCGGGCCGAGCATCATGCTCGGCTACCGCAACCTGCCGGACAAGACCGCCGAGACGATCGACGCGCAGGGCTGGCTGCACTCCGGCGATGTCGGTGAGTTCGACGAGGACGGCTACCTCCGGATCATCGACCGCAAAAAAGAAATGATCATCAACCTGGCCGGGCACAACATGTCCCCGGCCAACGTCGAAGGCCGCCTCAAATCCTCCAGCCCGCTGATCGGTCAGGCGGTCTGCATCGGCGACGCGCGCCCCTACAACGTCGCGCTGCTCGTACTGGATCCCACCACCGCCGCAGCGTTCGCCGCCCACCACGGGTCGCCGGACACCTCACCCAGCGCGCTGTGCGTTGACCGGCGAGTGCTCGAGGAAATCGCCGCCGGGGTGGCGCGAGCCAACGCGCAGCTCTCCCTACCCGAGCAGATCCAGCGCTGGACCCTGCTGGAGCGCCAGTGGCTACCCGGTGGAGACGAGCTCACCCCAACGATGAAACTCCAACGCCGCCCCATCACCGCCAAGTATGCCGCCGCCATCGAGGCCCTCTACCAACCCGACGCAGCGCCATAACTGAGACTCCGGCTAAGCGGGCGCGCTCCGCCACGGTGGTTGCGCGGAAGTCGTCGGCGTGGTCGGTAGCCCACTGCCGGAACGAACGGGCGGGCGCACCGGTGAGCTCCGCACCGTGGAGGCACGCGTTCGGGGATGGTGACAAAACCAGCGTCCTTCATGTACCACGAGGTGACCTGGTAAGAGGCGCGCAGACAGCAATCCTGGTGGCCAGCACTGCACTGTGTCGGGGCCCAAACGCTCTGTTCTCCCATGTATTTGGAGGGGTGCTCGCTTGCTGGCAACAAGCGGCGGTCCCCGGACTCGGGGGCGCTACTCTCCGACCCCTCTACGGCGCTCCGGGCACGAGGTGCTCGGCGCTGTTCAACGGTGACGGAGCGAGGTCCGGCGCTCCGCGACGAACCATTCCGGCTGACTCACGGTCACAGAAAGTGATAGGGACCCACTTAGGGAGGCGGGGAGGGAGGCAGGGACTTCTCCCTGTCTGGGTCCCTGCCTTGCCTCCCTGCCCTGAGCTGCGCCGACACCGGTCAGGGAGGCAACTCCCGGCCTTCGCAGGCTCCCAGAACCGCCCGATTTCCGGGGGCAGACGACAGCACAAAGCGCCTCCCTTCCTCTCGCCGTTTCACCCACACCACCGATCGCTCATAGTAATCGCTTGGTGCTGATAGCAGCGCGCACGACAGCGCCGGCGCACTCGACACGCACCCGGAATCCTTGCTGTTCCCCGGGGCGATCCGGGGTGACGCACATGGTGAGGCACTACCACCCTGGCAAGGCACATGCCTCACCCCGCACTCACGCCACTGCCCTGCCCCTGAGCTGCGGTGAGGCAGATAATCCCGGCGAGGCAGACCGACAGCCACCATCCTGAATCGGTCGGTTTCAGCGGTTCGGGAGGGGGTGCCCCTGCGTCCCTCGCCCAGCCAGGTCGCTGGCCGGACACACCCGATCGTGGGCATCTCTGCGTCTTCGTTGCTCCACAGGCACACCGTGGTTATCCACACCCTTGGCTTGGGCATACGTCCTCCGCGAGGGGCAGCTGTCCACAGCCTGCTGCGTCAAATTCCAGGTTTATCCCCATGCAGGGCCTTGTGGTACACGTAGCGCTCCCCAAGCAGCCTTGGTTAGGTTGCGGCCGTTCCTTTCCTCTCGTCCTTGCCGCAAAGGCGCTTATACCCCTGTGAGGCCGCTACATGCTCCCCTTAAAGCAAGCCACGGCGCTTGACGATCTTCAGCGTTACGTTGCAGAGATGGAGGAAGAGCGCGGCTTCAGTCACTGTGACGTTGTTCAGCAGTGCCTCCAACTGGGTGAAGAGGTTGGCGAATTGTTCAAGGCGGTTCGTAAGCACAAAAAAATGCGAATTGGGGCGACATCCGTAACCGGCACTGTTGATGAAGAAATCGCCGACGTGCTGATCTTTCTTTGTGCGATCGCGAATCGTCTAGAAATTAGCATTGATGATGCGCTGAGGAGAAAGGAGGCGTTGAACGAAACCCGCACATGGAAGTAGCCGGTAAAAGTACTGACCGGCGCTAGCCGATTGATTACGGTAGTTCTGGCGCTTCCCGTTGCTTCGGACCTACACCCAGCGGAGTCGAAGCGTCTCGGAGAGGGCGTTTGCTTGGCGCCTGGCCTGTTTGCTCAACCCGTGTGAACCATAGCCGTGCATGATCGAGTATGTGACTGCCATCTTGTTTGCGTCCCAGGCCCATGTACCTATGATTTGACCACAATACATGACTGTCGGCAACACCTCGCCAATCTGATTGAATGCGCGTCTCGGTGCTAGTTTCCCGAGATATCGACCGCGACTTTCAAAGTAGGCTTTTAATGCGACGTCTTCGTGTGCTAGGAAGTTCAGGGTGGGAACTTGAGACTGCGCAGCCAGGTTTTGAAATTGATGATGCCGGTCTTCGTACATGTATAGCGGAGATTGACACCATGGGGTGTGAATCGCCACGAATTTTCGCGGGGATTCGTTCATGGCGGTGGTGGTGGCTGATCGAGATAGTCCTGACCACCATGTGACATCCCGCAATGATGCCGGTCCGTACCGGTCGAAATATTCACGTATCAGCTCGCCAGCTGCCTCGGCGGGCTCTATCGACATATTGAGATCAGGGTACAACGTAGCGGTCAGTCCAAACTTACGATTCTCTCGGTTCCAGCCAGCCGTGTCGTTCCGGTACGTCAGCACTCCTTGCTCCCAGGCGAGTTTGAGTGCCAGCCGTACCATAACGACGGGGGTATTTTGTGCCGTGAGCCGTGCCTCGATCGTCCGATGCGCCATTGAGCCTTCTCGGTCCAATAGGTCGACGATGGCGTCTAGGGTTCCTGAGATATGTTGGAGGTCGACGTTGGCATTATTGATTGCACGAAGCGCGTCACGTTCGCGAAAATGTAGTGTAGCCTTGTGGGCCACGACCGCTAGTTCCAGCGGAAGAGTATGCAGTGTCTTTCGCATACATCGGACAGTCGATATGTCCGCGTGCGTGCCTACCTCGAACAGTGTTTGCGCTACGGCTGGTGACACGCTACGAGAGATAACCGTCGCAAACGGCGATGGCAATCGCGCGGCGTGCAGTCCCAGGGTAGCCTGGGCGACCTCTAAAACCGAGTTGAACTTGGTATCTTCACAAAGTCCATGACGTCGAAGTAGCCAGTTCCACAGCTGCCGCGCTCCGCTGTCGTCAAGCGCGTAGGAACGGATGGCGGTAGGCGTATCATAAGCCATGGCGCGATGCTAGCACGAGCATCGCTAGCGATGTGTGCTAGCCCTGCGCATTCCAGTGACCCTCAACGAATCCACGCAACCGCTGATATGATTGTTTTGTCTCCATCCAATCGACATGCGTGCCCCACCAATGCCGCTCATTGTGATGAATATGAAACTTCGACCAATCGCCATCCCAATCAGGTTGCAGGTGAGTGCCGTGGATGCCATAGGTGCTGGCCTGATCGTATACTTGCGTTCCTGGTAACGGCACGAACCGGAACAACGAGACGCGAGAGATAGCCGGGCCCAGGTCTCGTAGCAATTTAATTGTGTCGTCGGTTGTCTCAGCGTCTTCGCCCGGGAATCCGTGGATGATGAATACCTTGGCTTCGATACCGGCGTCGACCGTTGCGTATATTGCTCGTTTGATTTGCTCTTGCTTAGTGTTTTTGCGCATTGCCCTGAGCAGGCGCTCGCTACCTGATTCCATGCCGTATTTCACCTCGATGCAGCCAGAGTTCGCCATCTTGCGAAG
>CAXUFG010000154.1:0-12720 GCA_964250265.1 uncultured Pseudonocardiaceae bacterium
GGGCGAGGGGGCCATGGGGGGGGGGGGCGCCGCGGATATGCCCGCCCCGGGGCGGGTCCAGCGGCCGTCGGCCGCGGTTCCCGGCTTCTGCGATGTTGCCCTGTCTGTGGGGGAGCAGCCGCAGCGCGATGGCCGCTGGGTGGTGCAGGAGGATCACGAGCCGAGCCGGGTCGGCGGGCTGCCGTGCGTGGCGCGGTGGCTGGTCCATGTCCCGTCGCTGGATCCGCTGGTAGTGCTCGCTATCGAAGGTCCCGTGCAGGCGCGAGTGATTGACTGCGGGAGGCGCGTCGCGTTGGAGCCCTCGGCAGGCGTGCCGGCCGAGGTTGTCATGGCGCAACCGACCGGTCTCGATGGGGTCGCGCTGGGCGCCGCGATCACCGGGTTGCCGTCACACGGGATTGCGGCCGTGCGGGTACCGCCTGGATCGTGGATCGAGGTTGACGACCCCAACGACCTGGCCGCCGCGCGTTTCCGGTTCGAGCCGCAGCGTCGTGCCGAGATCCTCGACCGCAGCCTGGGTGGGCACTGGAGCTTTGACCTGCTCGACTTCTCCTTCCTGCGTAACGTCCACTTCCCGACCGAGTCCATGATCGCGGCGATGCGGCATGCGCTGCCCGAGCTGCTCGGTAGCTACGGTTCCACCCAGGCCGTGCTCAACGAGAAAATGGCCTGGTTCCTCGGCTGCCCGGCGCGACGCGTGCAGGTGCTGCACGGGGCGGCGCAGCTCTTCCCGATCCTGGCCGACCTGCTGGGTGCCGGTTCGGTGGCCGTGCCGGAACCGACGTTCGGGGAGTACCGGCGCGCGTTTCCCGCCGCCACGCGCTACCGCGACCGGCGGGGAATCGACCCTCGCCGACCTCGACCGGCACGCTGGCGCCGTCGATCTTCTCGTCGTCGTCAATCCCAACAACCCCACCGGCACCACGCTGCCCACCGCTGTCCTACACGACCTCGCGGCGCGCCACCCCGGCACCAGATTCCTCGTTGACGAGTCGTTTCTCGGATTCAGCGGCGAACCGTCCCTGGTGGACGCGCTGGAGGCCGCCCCGCTGCGCAACGTCGCCGCGCTGGTCAGCCTCAGCAAGACCCTCGGCGTGCCGGGGCTGCGGTTGGGTTACCTGTACTGCCAGGACGGCGACCTGCACACCGCCCTCCGACGGCGGTTGCCGATCTGGAACACCAGCGCCCCGGCCGAATACTTCGTCGAGCTGCTGCTGAAGTTTCGCTCGGAGCTGGCCGCATCGCTGGAGCGCACCGTCAAGGACCGCCAGCAGCTGCGAACCGACCTGCTCTGCGTCGCCGGAGTAGCGCAGGTCGGCGCGAACGGAGGCAACCAGCAGCGCGCCGCGCAACACCAGGAAGTGGACGGTCAGGCGGTCGGCGCGAAGGCCCGCACGTTGAACCGGAACTGTGCGTTCAGGTAGCCCTCGACGTTCTGGTCGGTCGCTTCGAGACTCCTTGCCCAGGGCTGACCTCGTTCCCGCTTGACGCGCTGACCGCACTCCCCGTAGCGGACGTGTGAGGTCACGACGCGCCTGCCGGTGCTACCGGCCCTCCAGCGCGGCCAGCCGGATTTCGAGTTGGTCGACCCGGTTGCGCAGCAGCGCAAGCTGAGCTTCCAGGCTGATCTCACGTTCGGCGCGACGCTGGATCCGGGGCGATCGTTCGGCGCGTTCGATGATCGCCTCCAGCGGGACCAGCCGCTGTGGGCCGTGGGGCCCATCGACCAGCCGGGAAGGTACTTCCCCGTTCCGGTACCAGGCCCGCAACGCTGATCGGGAGACTCCCGTCCGCGCCTGCGCCTCGGCGAGCGACACCCAGCGGGTGCCCTCAACCCGTCCGAGCAACTCCAGCTCGTCCTGCCATGCGGCGAGCCGCGCTTCCCAGGCATTGTCCATGGTGTCCATAGCAGCCTCTCCCTATCAATAGCAGTGTATTGACAGGGTTGCCATTATGGCTATGTGTTCGAGAAATTCACCGGCGATGCACGCCAGGTCATCGTCGGAGCGCAGGAACGAGCCCGCGAGCTCGGCCACAACTACATCGGCACCGAGCACCTGCTCCTCGGGATCCTCACCACGCCGACGGACAACGCCGCCAGCCGCACCCTGCACCAGTTCGGCCATCTACCCGAGACCGTCCGGGCCGGCATTGAGCGCATCATCGGCCCGGGCAGCACCACCGTGCCGAGCGGGCACATCCCGTTCACGCCGCGGTGCAAGAAGGTTCTCGAGCTGTCGCTGCGGGAGGCGCTGCTACTGCGGCACGATCACATCGGGCCGGAGCACCTGCTGCTCGGCCTGCTGCGCGAGGGCGGCGGCGTTGCGGCGCAACTGCTCGCCGAGGGCGGCACATCCCTGGATGAGATCCGCTCGATGGTGCAGTCCGGGATCTTAACGCCGCCGAGCCCCAGTGGTGGCGCGGCACGACGAACCCCAGCCACCGAGCGGGCGCTCGCGCTGGCCGAGGCGCTGGCCGCGGGAGCCCCTCTGGGCAGCCACCACCTGCTCGAGGCACTCGTCCGTGCCGACGCCAGCATGGCCGGGCGGGCGCTGGCCGGCCTGGGGGTGGACGCCGCCGGGGTAAGTGCCCAAGTCGACTCCCTTGACATCACCGAAACAAGCGACGTCACCCCCGACCAGGTCGCCGCCAGCCGGATGCACTGGCGGCTGGACGGCGACGAGGCCGCACTCGTCACGGCCGATCCCGACACCGTGGCGCGGGTCAGGCACGTCCTCGCGCAGACCGATGGCGAACTGAGGGGAGAGGGGCCACTAGCCGGACCATTCATCGGATTGCACCGCTCGATGCAGGCTGCCCTCGACGCCCTGGATGCGGCGCTCGGCTCGCCCGACGATCCCTCCGAAGAGCCAAGGTCGTGGCGCGACCGGCTGAGGCAACGCCGAAGTCAGTGATCTACCGCGTCCATCACCCGCGTGAACCTAGCAGTACGCCCGCACCTGAGCGTGGTCATGGCGCAAACCAGGGTCGGGTAGGGGAGAACCCTCATGTCGCTGGCACAGCCGGCCGGCAAACTGGTGTTTGTCGGTCGATCCACCTGGGCGCCACGCCGGAACGCCCAGACGTCATTGACCAACCGGTACGGATCAGCCCTGGTGTCGCCGAGTTCGACACCAGGGCTCTCCCATGCGAGGCGGACGACTCTGGAGGGACCTCATCCTCATCGCCTCAGCCGGTGAGGATGAACCGGCTCCGGTTGCGAAAGAACTCGAGCACCTCCCGCGGCGCCTTGCCCGGTGAACCGGCGTCATAGGGCGGCTGCGGGTCGTACTCGATACCGAGCTGGATCGTCTGGGCCGCCGTATCACCGGCAATGCGCCCGGCCAACGAGAGGGCCATGTCGATGCCGGCGGAGACCCCGGCCGCGGTGACGTACTTGCCGTCGAAGACCACCCGCTCGCTGACCGGCTCGGCGCCGAATGAGGTGAGCTGGTCCAGCGTGAACCAGTACGACGTGGCCCGCCGGCCGGTGAGCAGGCCCGCGGCGGCCAGGATGAGCGATCCGGTGCACACCGAGGTGGTCCAGGTGCTGGTGGCATCGGTGGCGCGCAGCCACTCGTGCACCGGGCCGCCGGCCATCTGGTCGGCCTGGCCCGGCCCGCCGGGTACCAGCACGATGTCCGGGCTGGGCACGTCGGCCAGCGTGGCCTCAGCAACCAGCGCCAGGCTGCCCTGTTCATTGGCGACCGGGCCAGATTGCTCGCCGACGAACACCACCTCAGCCTCCGGCAGGTGACTGAGCACCTCGTATGGCCCGACCGCGTCCAGGGCGGTGAAGCGGTGGTAGAGCAGGATGGCGATCTGCACGGTGATTCTCCTTCACCATCGGGGGGAAACGGCGCCGGTACTCAGCCGGGCCGACACCAAAGGTGCGCAGGAACGCCCGCCGCATCGCCTCCGGAGTGCCGTACCCGCAGGTGCGGGCGATCTGCTCGATGCCCTCGCCGGCGTCCTCCAGCAGGCGCCGCGCCGTCTCCAACCGGGACCGGTCGACGTACCGCCCGGGGGTCATCCCCACCTCGGCGGTGAAGGCCCGGGCGAACTGCCGTGGCGAGAGGTTCGCCCGCGCCGCGAGCGCCGGCACCGACAGGTCCTCGCCGGGTTGCGAAGCGATCCAGTTTTGCAGCTCCCGCAACGGTTCCCGGCGCGCCACTTGGGCGGCGAGCTGGGTGCTGAACTGTGTCTGGTTGCCCGGGCGGCGCAGGAACATCACCAGGTGGCGGGCCACCGATAGAGCCACGTCGCGGCCAAGGTCGTCCTCGACCAGGGCGAGCGCGAGATCGATGCCCGCAGTGACGCCGGCGGACGTGGCGATCTTCCCGTCCCGGATGAAGATCGGCTCCGGGTCGACGTGGAGGCTGGGGTACCGCCGCGCCAACGACTCGCAATAGGCCCAGTGCGTGGTGACCCGCAGCCCGTCCAGCAGCCCCGCCTCGGCCAGTAGGAACGCCCCGGTACACACCGACGCGATGCGTCGCGCTCCCGGCGCCCAGCGGCGCAACCAGCCGACCAGGTCGGTAGCCGGGCAACGAGTGCCGGTCCCGCCGGGCACGATGAGGGTATCGACCTCGGACTCGTTGCCCAGGTCCGCGTCCGGAGTGATGGTCAAACCGCTCGACGTCCGGACCGGGCCGCCGCCGAGGCCTGCGGTGCGCACGGTGTACCCGTCCCCGGCGCCGGTGAAGACCTCCAGCGGGCCGGTCACGTCCAGGCTCTGCACATCCTCGAAGAGCACGATGAGCACGGATCGGGTTCGCACACCTCTATGCTGGCCGAGCTACTCAGAGGGCAGCAATGACGGATCCCCCACCATTTCTGCCACCGTCAGGTCCCGTGCACGATCCACCCACACCTGAGGACAACTCTGTGGATAAGTGGGGATCGATGTGCACACCATCGCCACCGCCGGGCGCCATCCACCGTCGGCGGCACACCGCATCACCGGCACCCAGGGGCCGTCCACACCGCACCGCGCCGCCGGGACTGGGCAGACGGCGGGCATCCACACCGCCCACAGCACCTACTACTGCTACTGATGTTCTCTCTATTAAGAGAGAACCCAACTACCAACGCGGTGGATACCCAGCGCACCCCAGACCAAAACGCCCCGCAGCTACGGTAGAGGCAGCCACTAGGAGGAAGGATCTCGTCGTGCAGCTGGGACTGGTCGGACTGGGCAAGATGGGCGCCAACATGCGCGATCGGCTCCGGGCCGCCGGCATCGAGGTCTTCGGTTACCGGCGCAGCCCCGAAGGCCGGGATGTCGCCTCGCTGCCCGAGCTGGTCGAGCGGCTGGCCACCCCCCGGACGGTATGGATCATGGTCCCGGCCGGCGACCCGACCCAGGAGACCGTCACCGAGCTGGCCGGGTTGCTGGCCGAGGGCGACCTGGTCGTCGAGGGCGGCAACTCCCACTACACCGACGACCAGATGCACGCCGCCCAGCTCGCCGAACACGGCATCGGGTACCTGGACTGCGGTGTCTCCGGCGGGGTCTGGGGTAAGGACAACGGCTACGGGCTGATGGTCGGCGGCGCCACCGAGCATGTCGAGCGGCTGATGCCGGTATTCGACGCGCTACGGCCCGAGGGCCCCCGCGAGGAGGGCTTCGTGCACGCCGGGGACGTCGGCGCCGGGCACTTCGCCAAGATGGTGCACAACGGCGTGGAATACGGCCTGATGCAGGCCTACGCGGAAGGCTACGAACTCCTCCAAGCCGCCGAGGTCGTCACCGACGTGCCTGCGGTGCTCAAGGCATGGCGGCGTGGCACCGTGGTCCGCTCCTGGCTGCTGGATCTGCTGGTCGCCGCCCTGGAGCGCGACCCCGAGCTGGCCGGGCTGCGCGGCTGGGTGCAGGACTCCGGCGAGGGCCGCTGGACGGTCCAGGAAGCGATCAACCACTCGGTGCCCGCACCGGTGATCTCGGCGGCGCTGTTCGCCCGGTTCTCCTCCCGGCAACCCGACTCGCCGGCGATGCGGGCGGTGGCGGCGTTGCGCCAGCAGTTCGGCGGGCACGCGGTGCAAGCGGCCGATCCGGCTCAGCCCAGCTAGCCCGTGTACATCAGACAGCTCTCGGTGACCGATTTCCGGTCCTGGGCGCGCGCCGAGCTCGAGCTCGAGCCGGGGATCTCGGTGCTGATCGGCGCGAACGGGCAGGGCAAGACCAACCTGATCGAGGCAGTGGGTTACCTGTCCACCCTGAGCTCGCACCGGGTGGCGACCGACGCGCCGCTGGTCCGCCACGGTGCCGCCCGAGCCATCGTGCGCACCGCGGTGGTGCACGCCGGCCGGGAGCTGACAGTCGAGCTGGAGATCACGCCGGGCCGGCCCAACCGGGCCCGGATCAACCGCTCCCCGGTGCCGCGGCTGCGCGAGGTGCTCGGCGTGCTGCGGACCGTGCTGTTCGCCCCCGAGGACCTGGCGCTGATCCGCGGGGACCCCTCGCAGCGGCGCCGGTTCCTCGATGATCTGCTGGTGTTGCGCGCGCCCCGGTTGGGCGGTGTGCTCGCCGACTACGACAAGGTGCTGCGCCAGCGCGTCGCGTTGCTCAAATCCGCCGGCGCCGCCCGCCGTTCCAGCGCCGGGGCGGGTGATCTGCGCACTCTGGACGTCTGGGATGGTCACCTCGCCCGGCACGGCGCGGAGCTCCTGGGCGCCCGGCTGGACCTGGTCGTCGAGCTGGCACCGCATGTCATCTCGGCCTACCAGTCAGTGGCGCCTGAGGCGGCCGCGGCCCGGCTGGAGTACCGCAGCAGCCTGGGAGCGGCACTGCCCGCCGGCGTGCAGGAGACGGGCAAGGCCGACGTCGACGCGCTGGAGGTGGCGTTGCTGGCGGAACTGGCCCGGGTGCGTTCGACCGAGTTGGAGCGCGGCGTGTGCCTGGTCGGGCCACACCGGGACGACCTGGAGCTCGGCCTGGGGGAGATGCCGGCCAAGGGCTATGCCAGCCACGGCGAGTCCTGGTCGTTCGCGCTGGCGCTGCGGCTGGGCAGCTACCAGTTGCTGCGCTGCGGTGGTGCCGAGCCGGTGCTCCTGCTCGACGACGTCTTCGCTGAGCTGGACACCCGCCGCCGGGCCCGGCTGGCCGAGGTCGCCCTGGCGGCCGAGCAGGTACTGGTCACCGCCGCGGTGCCGGCCGACGTACCCGAGGAGCTGCGGGGAACGCGGTTCGTTATTCAGGGCGGGGAGGTGCGCAATGCCCGATGAGGCTGATCACGATGGCTCAGTTGGGGATAACCCTGTGGATAGTGTGGACAAGTCGATGTTCGAGGGCCCCGAGAGTCCGTCTCGGACACCCCCTGACCCGCAGCGAGGTGCCGACATCGCTCGCGCCGCCTTGGAGTCCGCCCGAGCCGCCCGGCGCAGGCCCAGCGGTCAGCGGGCGATGCCAGCCCGTCGACGGCGCGGCTGGTCCGGTCCTCG
This sequence comes from uncultured Pseudonocardiaceae bacterium, assembly GCA_964250265.1. Lineage (GTDB taxonomy): Bacteria > Actinomycetota > Actinomycetes > Mycobacteriales > Pseudonocardiaceae. The sequence continues at coordinate 7,444 of CAXUFG010000154.1, forward strand.
GCCCGATGACCGAGACCCGCAGCCGCTGGGCCGGCTGGCCTCCCGCCTGGTCGCCGACCGTGGATGGGCCGACCGGGTCTCTGCTGGTGTGGTGTTCGCGCGATGGGCGCAACTGGTGGGCGCCGACATTGCTGAGCATTCCGAGCCGGTGTCACTTCACGACGGGGAGCTGCTGGTCCGCGCCAGCTCCACGGCGTGGGCCACCCAACTCCGGCTGCTCCAGCGGCAGCTCCTCGCCCGGATCACCGCCGGTGTCGGCCCAGGCGTGGTCACCCGCCTACGCGTGCAGGGTCCCGCGGCGCCCACCTGGGTGCACGGTCCCCGCCATGTCCGCGGCCGCGGTCCCCGAGACACGTACGGCTGACCCCGCACCGCACGGCCCACTCACAGGCTGGCAGACGCCACAGATCTGATTCTCGGCCGATCGGACCTGCGTTGATGCAAGTTAGCCACGCTGTGACGAGATGAGAGGTGTCCCTGGCCCACTTCTGTCCGCCGGGACCAGTAGAATCAGAAGGGACACCCGGTCCGGTGGCAGGCGCCGCTGCAATCGCCCCAGGCCGACCCGGTGCCACAGCCGACCGCGGCGAGCCCACTCGCGGCGGAATCACCACACTGCACCGGCGAGGAGATCCCGAGGACCGTGGCCGCCAAGAAGAACGATTACAGCGCGTCGTCCATCACCGTCCTCGAGGGTCTCGAAGCTGTCCGCAAGCGTCCCGGCATGTACATCGGATCCACCGGAGAGCGTGGCCTGCACCAGCTGGTCTGGGAAGTGGTGGACAACGCCGTTGACGAGGCGATGGCGGGCTACGCGACCAAAGTCGAGGTCACCCTGCTCGCCGACGGCGGGGTGCGGGTGATCGACGACGGCCGGGGCATCCCGGTGGACATGCACCCGGTGGAGCACCGCCCCGCTCTGGAGGTTGTGCTCACCACGCTGCACTCCGGTGGCAAATTCGACGGCGCCTCCTACGCCGTCTCCGGTGGCCTGCACGGCGTCGGCGTGAGCGTGGTCAACGCGCTGGCCAGCGTGCTGGAGGTGGAAATCCGGCGAGACGGGTTCGTATGGCGGCAGCGTTACGAGGACTCCAAGCCCGCCCACCCGCTGCGCAAGGGCGAACCGACCCGCAAGACCGGCACGACACTGACTTACTGGGCTGACGAGAAGATCTTCGAGACCACCACCTACAACGCCGAGACGGTGGCGCGCCGGCTGCAGGAGATGGCATTCCTCAACAAGGGCCTCACCATCGTGCTGCGCGACCAGCGGGTCAACGGCAGCAACGAGACCGAGGACGCCGAAGGCCAGACCGCCCAGGTCAAGGAGCGCACCTTCCACTACCCGGGAGGCCTGGAGGATTTCGTCAGGCACATCAACAACTCCAAGGACCCCATCCACCGCAAGGTGATCGGCTTCGAGGCAAGCGCTGAGAGTATGCAGATCGAAGTCGCGATGCAGTGGAACGCCGGATACACCGAGTCGGTCTACACCTTCGCCAACACGATCAACACCCATGAGGGCGGCACGCATGAGGAGGGTTTCCGTTCCGCGCTGACGTCGGTGATCAACCGCTACGCGCGGGAGAAGAAGCTGCTCAAGGAGAAAGACGCCGCGCTCACCGGTGACGACGTGCGCGAGGGTCTGGCCGCCATCGTGTCCGTCAAGCTCAAGGAACCGCAGTTCGAAGGTCAGACCAAGACCAAGCTGGGCAACACCGAGGCCAAATCCTTCGTCCAGCGCACCTGCAACGAGTGGCTGATCGACTGGCTGGAGCGCAACCCCACCGAGGCCAAGACAATCATCAACAAGGCGGTCTCATCGTCGCAGGCCCGGCTGGCCGCCCGGCTGGCCCGCGAGCGGGTTCGCCGCAAGTCCGCGGGTGATCTGGGTGGTCTGCCCGGCAAGCTCTCCGACTGCCGGTCCAATGATCCCTCCCGCAGCGAAGTGTTCATCGTGGAGGGTGATTCCGCGGGCGGCTCGGCGAAATCCGGCCGCGACTCGCTGTACCAGGCGATCCTGCCGATCCGCGGGAAGATCATCAACGTGGAGAAGGCCCGGCTGGATCGGGTGCTGAAGAACACCGAGGTGCAGGCTCTGATCACCGCGCTGGGCACCGGCATCCACGACGAGTTCGATCTCACCAAGCTGCGCTACCACAAGGTCGTGCTGATGGCCGACGCCGACGTCGACGGTCAGCACATCCGTACCCTGCTGCTGACGTTGCTGTTCCGCTTCATGCGCCCGCTGGTCGAGCACGGCCATGTGTTCCTCGCCCAGCCGCCGCTCTACAAGATCAAATGGCCACGGTCAGAGCCGCAGTACGCCTACTCCGACCGGGAACGCGACGGGCTCATCGAAGCGGGCACCGCGGCCGGTCGAAAGCTGCCCAAAGACGATGCGATCCAGCGCTACAAGGGTCTGGGCGAGATGAGCGCCAAGGAGCTGTGGGAGACCACCATGGACCCGGCCAACCGGGTCCTGCTCCAGGTCACCCTGGATGACGCCGCGACGGCGGACGAGCTGTTCAGCGTCCTGATGGGCGAGGACGTGGAGTCCCGCCGCTCGTTCATCACCCGCAACGCGAAAGACGTCCGCTTCCTCGACGTCTAGTGTCGTGTGAGGTGCCGGGGGCACCTACCTGCGGACCTGCACTCGGGCTCGCGCATGATCGCTGGTTATGTGCCGCCAGCGACATCAGATGTCGTTCCCGGCACACAAACCGTGACCATGACGCGCGAAATTCGGTGGTGTGCGCGGACCGCCGTGGGAGACTGATCGAGGACGTGAGGAGACGCTGTGACAGCTGTGCCGGAGCCGCCGGGTCGCCTGCTGACTGTCGATGCGTACGCCGCACTCGGCGAGGATGATCGCTACCGCTCGGAGCTGCAGGATGGCAACCTGGTGATGTCCCCGAGCCCGGCACCGGATCATATGATTGTCATAGGCAAGCTTTTCGTCCAATTGGACGAGAAGTTGCCGGCGGGTCTGGTGGTGATTCCTGACGTCGACGTCGACCTCGAACTTGCTCCGCGCAGTAAGCCGGGGTTCGTACGCAGGCCAGACCTGGTCGTCGTGCAGCAATCGGCCCTCGACCGGGTGCGCCGTTACGGTGGAATCCTGCGGGCCCACGAGGTGCTGGTCGTCGTGGAGATCGTGTCACCTGGTTCAGATCGCACCGACCACGTGATCAAGCGCGGCGAGTACGCTGACGCAGGTATCCCGCACTACTGGATTGTGGATCTCGACGGTCCGGTGACGTTGATCGACTGCCATCTCGCCGGGGAGTTCGGCTACCAGGATCCTGGTCCCGTCACAGGGCGGTTCGTCACCACCGAGCCGGTCCCGATCAGTGTGAGACTGGACGGTCTCCTCCCAGGCTGAGATGCTAAAAGGTTCCACTTGGCAGTCTCCGCGCCGCTCGAACCGCGATTAGGTTCCACTTGGCGAGCCAACCAGCGGTGGGCAGCCCTCGATGACCGCTTCGGATGCCAGCGAATAGGGTCTCCCGATGCCTCTACAGCCCAGCATTCACACGATCAAGGTGTCGCTGCGGTACATGAGGCCGCCGGTCTGGCGACGCCTGCAGGTGCCCTCCAAGACGACCCTCGCTGAGCTGCACCACATCATCCAGGCTGCGATGGGCTGGTACGACTGCCACCTGCACCAATTCGAGGTCAACGGCATGGAGTATGCCGATCCTGAGCACATGATCGAGGAGACCAGCGACGAGGAGCGCCTGACGTTGGCCCGCTTGCAGGCCGGGCAACGCTTCGCGTACTGGTACGACTTCGGCGACGACTGGTGGCATGACATCGCGGTGGAGTCCGTCGGCAGGACCGATGCTGAGCTGACCTACCCACGATGCGTGACCGGGCGCCGCTCCTGCCCGCCCGAGGACTGCGGCGGTCCTGGGGGTTTCGACGAGATGATGGGTGCTCTGAACGACGAGAAGCATCCGGAGCACTCGATGTACCGCGAGTGGATACCGCTCGACTACGACCCGGCGCGCTTCGACCTCGACGAGATCAACCGAGCACTCGCGCAGCTCAGCGCTGGCGCGCTACCGCGCTAATGGCGCCATCGCTGCGGTCTGGGCGTGGGTCAGCCGCTGCGCGGAGGGTGACGGACGACCTGGGTACCAGCGGCGCGGCAGCACGGCCTACCGCGAGGGATACGACGAGGCCCGCCGGGACGGTTTAGATCAGTCGAACTCGCCAGCCTGAATGCTGTCCACAACGGTTCGCCACTCGGCGTGAGTAAACGCCAGAACGGGTCCGGCGGGGTTCTTGGAGTCACGCATCGAGACTAGATCAGTGAGCTCGGCGACCTCGACGCGGTCGCCTTCGGCGCCGTGGTTGCTGCGGCTGCTCTTACGCCAAGTCGCGTGGGACAAATCGGACGAACGCACGGTGTTCGCCTCGTTAGTTCTCGGTGGTCACAGGCTGGCGGCCAGCCCCTCGATGAGGGTTACCGAGTCACGCGGGCCCAGCGCCTCCGACCGCAGCCGATCGAATACCTGCTTACAAGCCTGGACCTCAGTCTGTTTGCTCAGATGCATAGCGATCGGCGTGTGCTCCACGTAGGCGATCTCGGGTTCGTCAGGATCGCCGTAGCTGAGCACGACGAATGATCCATTCATCCCGAGGTGCGCACCGAGGGATGTTGATATTACTTGCAGGCATACCGACGGAAGATCGGACGCCGCGACGAGATGCCGCAGTTGGGCTCGCATCGTCTCGACCCCGCCAACCGGGCGGTGAAGCGCGGACTCGTCCACGATCGCGACCAGCTCGAGCGCCGGCTCGCTGGTCAGCCGGCGTTGCCGGAACAGCCGCGCCTGCACGTCCCGGTCGATCTCGACGTCAGTGAGGTGTCGCCGGGAGTTCTGGAACAGCGCCCGCATGTAGTCCTCGGTCTGCAACAGCCCCGGCAGGTAGGCGAGCTGGTAGTCGTGCACGAGAGTGGCGTCCATCTCCAAGCTTAGGTAGCCCTGGCCACCGGGCCTGTGGGTGTGCCACTCGTCCTTCTTCCGGGCTTCCCGGACCAGGTCGATGATCTCGGTCCACTGGGCGCCGCCGACGTTGTAGAGATCGAGCATGCTGCGCACGCCGTGCACGTCGATGCCCTGCTGGGCGGTTTCGATACGGCCGAGCTTGCTGGTCGACCAGTCCAGCTTCGGCGCGGCCTCCTCCAGGCTGAGCCCGGCCTCCTCGCGCAGCCGGCGCAGCGTCCGGGCGAGCTGCCGCTGCTGCAGCGTCCCCTTGATGCGCACC
>CAXUFG010000155.1:0-1848 GCA_964250265.1 uncultured Pseudonocardiaceae bacterium
GGCCACCGCGGCCGGCACGTCCACCCTGGCGTGGAAGGCGGTCCCGAGCAGCAGCGGCACCACGACCGCGTGCCGGTGCCCCTCGGATGCGAGGGCGGCCAGCACGTCGGGCAGCCGCGGGGGGCTCAGATCGAGGAAACTCAGTCGCACGTCCAGGTCGGGCCGCTGCCGTCGCACCTCGTCGACGAGTCTGGAGATCATTGCGGCTGACCGGGGATCCCGGCTACCGTGCGCGACCGCGACCAGCGCCGGCTCGCGGTTCGCGGTCATCGATGGCCGGGCAGGCATCAGACGTGGGGCAGCGGCACCAGCAGGGTGCCGACCAGGCCGGCGGCCAGCGTGTTGCCGGTCGGCGGGTCGATCAGCAGAAACGAGCCGGTGGCCCGGCTGTCCGCGTAGTCGTCCACCGGCAGCGGGTCGGCGGTGCGGATGCTCACCCGGCCGATCTCGTTGATCTCCAGCTGCTCCGGCGTGCTCCGCGTGAGGGTGTCGGTGTCCAGCCGGTCGTGCAGCGCGGCGACGATCGCCTGGGTCACCCGGGTGCCGTGCTTGAGCAGCAGCCGGGCGCCGGGACGCAGCGGCTGCTCGGACAGCCAGCACAGGGTGGTCTCCAGCTGGTCGGTCACCCTGGGTGGGTGTTCGGCGTCGACGATCATGCTGCCGCGGGCCACGTCCAGGTCGTCGGCCAGCCGTACCGTGATGCTGCGGCCGGCGCCGGCGTCGGGAAGCTCACCGTCGGCGGTCTCCACCGAGGTCACCGTGCTGCGCAGGCCCTGGGGCAGCACCAGCACCGGCTGTCCTGGGCGCACCGTGCCGGCGGCCACCTGGCCGGCATAGCCGCGGTAGTCCGGGTACTCGGCGGTGCGCGGCCGGATCACGTACTGCACCGGAATGCGCAGCGGGGCGTCGCGCTCGGGGCCGCTGACCGGCACCGACTCCAGATGCTCCAGCAGCGTCGACCCGGAGTACCACGGGGTACTCGCCGAGTGCTCCACCACGTTGTCGCCGATCAGCGCGGACACCGGGATGCTCACCACCCGCTCCTGCGGGTAGCCCAGCGCGGCGGCCAGGCCGTGGAAGTCCTTGGCGATCGCGGTGAACACCGCCTCGTCGTAGTCCACGAGGTCGATCTTGTTCACTGCCAGCACCATCCGGGGCACCCGGAGCAGCGCGATCACGGCGGCGTGCCGGCGGGTCTGCGCGACCACGCCGTAGCGGGCGTCCACCAGCAGCACGGCCAGCCCGGCGGTGGAGGCGCCGGTGACCGTGTTGCGGGTGTACTGCACGTGCCCGGGGGTGTCAGCGAGCACGAATTCACGCTTCGGGGTGCCGAAGTAGCGGTACGCCACGTCGATCGTGATGCCCTGCTCGCGCTCCGCGCGCAGCCCGTCCACCAGCAGCGACAGGTCCGGCGTCGCCAGGCCCTTGTCCACCGAGGCGCGCCGTACCGCCTCGATCTGATCGGCCAGCACCGACTTGGTGTCATAGAGCAGCCGGCCCACCAGAGTCGACTTGCCGTCGTCCACGCTCCCGGCAGTGGCGAACCGCAGCAGGTCCTTGCTCATGGCAAACCCATTGGAACCATTAGAAATAACCCTCCCGCTTGCGGTCTTCCATGGCGGCCTCGGAGAGCCGGTCATCGGCGCGAGTGGCGCCGCGCTCGGTCAGCCGGGACGCGGTGACCTCAGCGATCACCTCGTCCAGCGTCGTCGCGGTGGACTCCACCGCGCCGGTGCAGGAGCCGTCACCAACCGTGCGGTAGCGCACCGTCTTGCGCTCGAGGCGCTCGCCTGCGCGCGGGCCGCCCCACGGGCCCTCGGCCAGCCACATGCCGTCCCGGCGGAACAC
>CAXUFG010000155.1:1948-3415 GCA_964250265.1 uncultured Pseudonocardiaceae bacterium
CGCGCGGGCCGCCCCACGGGCCCTCGGCCAGCCACATGCCGTCCCGGCGGAACACCTCGCGCTGGTGGGAGTAGTAGATGGACGGCACCTCGATGTCCTCCCGCTGGATGTAGCGCCAGACGTCGAGCTCGGTCCAGTTGGACAGGGGGAACACCCGCACGTGCTCGCCGGGAGCGTGCCGACCGTTGTAGAGGTTCCACAGCTCGGGGCGCTGCTTGCGCGGGTCCCACCGGCCGAACGCGTCGCGCAGGCTGATGATCCGCTCCTTGGCCCTTGCCCGCTCCTCGTCCCGGCGACCCCCGCCGAACACCGCGTCGAACCGGTGGGAGTTGATCGAGTCCAGCAGCGGCACGGTCTGCAGCGGGTTGCGGGTGCCGTCCGGGCGCTCGACCAGCCGGCCGTCGTCGATCCAGTCCTGCACCTGCGCGACGACCAGGCGCAGCTCGAGCCGCTTCACCAGCTGGTCCCGGAAGTCGATGACCTCCGGGTAGTTGTGCCCGGTGTCCACGTGCAGCAACGAGAAGGGCATCGGGGCCGGCGCGCACGCCTTGACCGCCAGGTGCACCAGCAGGGTGGAATCCTTGCCGCCCGAGAACAGGATGACCGGGCGGTCGAACTCCCCGGCCACCTCGCGGAAGATGTGGATCGCCTCGGACTCCAGGGCATCCAGCGCGTCGAAGCCGGTCCGCGCGGCGGCCGGTGACGCCTCGCTGACCATCGCGGTGCTCATGCGTGCAGCCCGCATTCGGTCTTGGCGCGGCCGGCCCAGCGCCCGGCCCGGTTGTCCTCGCCGGGTAGTGGCTTGCGGGTGCACGGCGCGCAGCCGATCGACGGGTAGCCAACCTCCACCAGGGGATTCACCAGGATGTCGTGCTCGGCGATGTAGGCGTCCATGTCCTCGTCGCTCCACGCCGCGATCGGGTTGATCTTGACCAGCCCGAACTTCTCGTCGTAGCTGATCAGCGGGGTGTTCGCCCTGGTCGGGGCCTCGACTCTGCGCACCCCGGTGACCCACGCGTCGTAGTGGGCCAGGGTATCGCGCAGCGGCACCACCTTGCGCAGGAAGCAGCACCGGTCCGGTTCGCGGGCGAACAGGTCCTTGCCCTCGGCTGCGTCCTGCTCTGCCACGCTGGCCTGCGCCTGGGCGTTGACGATCCGGACGTCGTAGGCGGTCTGCACGGCGTCCCGGGTGCCGATGGTCTCGGCGAAGTGGTACCCGGTCTCCAGGAACAGCACCTCCACGCCGGGGCGGGCCTTGGCCGCCAGGTCGATCAGCACCGCATCCTGCATGTTCGACGCCACGATCAGCCCGTCGCCGAAGCGCCGCGCGGCCCAGGCCAGCATCTCCTCGGCGCGGGCGTCCGGCCCGAGCTCGCGAGCACCCCGCTCGGCCACCGAGCGGAGCTCGTGCCCGGTCCTGCTTCGCACCATGACGCTCATTGCGACTGTGTCCTCTCTTGGGCCCCC
>CAXUFG010000155.1:3515-12689 GCA_964250265.1 uncultured Pseudonocardiaceae bacterium
TTGGGCCCCCACGGGGACCCCGATTCCGACCAACCTGACCGCGAATGTCCGCAGGCACCCCGCACAGCGCCACGCCCCGTGCGGTTGTTCCACCGGGCGCAGGTCCTCTTCGCCGCAATAGGGGCAGTAGAACGGCGCCGCGCGCTCGCTCATCGGAGATCTGCCTCGTCTGCTCTGGCCACCCACTGGGCGAACCGCTCGCCGGCGTCGCGTTGCTTGACGTACTGGCGGACCACCCGTTCCACGTAGTCACCCAGCCCGCTGGAGGTGACCTTCAGCCCGCGCAGCTTGCGGCCGAACCCGGCATCCAGCCCGAGCCCACCGCCCAGGTGCACCTGGAAACCGGGCACCTGGTAGCCCTCCGCCGTGGTGATGATCTGGCCCTTGAGGCCGATGTCGGCGGTCTGGGTGCGCGCGCAGGCGTTCGGGCAGCCGTTGAGATGGATGGCGATCGGGGTGTCCAGGTCCGGGATGTCGGCCAGCCGGGTCTCCAGCTCGGCGACCAGCGCGATGGCCCTGCCCTTCGTCTCCACGATCGCCAGCTTGCAGAACTCGATGCCGGTACACGCCATGGTGTTGCGCCGCCACGGCGTCGGCTCGGCGTGCAGACCCAGCTCGGCCAGCTCGACGAGTAGCGGGTCGACCTTGTCGTCCGGGACGTCAAGCACCAGCAGCTGCTGCTGCACCGTGGCGCGCACCCGGCGGGAGCCGATCCGCTCGGCGGCGTCGGCCACCTTGATCAGCGTGGAACCGGACACCCGGCCCGCGATCGCTGCCGCACCGACGTAGTTGCGCCCGTCGACCTGCTTATGTACGCCGATGTGGTCCCGCGGACCGGTCCAGTGCTCCGGGGCGGGACCATCGACCATCGGTTGCGTCAGATATTCGGTCTCCAGGATCTCGCGGAACTTCTCAGCGCCCCAGTCGGCGACCAGGAACTTGATCCGGGCACGGTTGCGAAGCCGCCGGTAGCCGTAGTCACGGAACAGCCCGACGACCCCGGCCCACACCTGCGCCACCTCATCCAGCGGCACCCATGCTCCGAGGCGCACGCCCAGTTGTGGGTTGGTGGACAGCCCACCGCCTACCCACAGGTCGAAGCCGGGGCCACGGTCCGGGTGATGCACGCCGACGAACGCGATGTCGTTGATCTCGTGCACGACGTCATGGCGGGGCGAGCCGGAGATCGCCGACTTGAACTTGCGCGGCAGGTTGGAAAATTCCTTGCTGCCGATGTACCGCTCGACGATCTGGCGGATCGCCGGGGTGCCGTCGATGATCTCGTCGGCGGCGATGCCCGCGACCGGGGAGCCGAGTATCACTCGGGGGCAGTCGCCACAGGCCTCGGTGCTGGAGAGGCCGACCGCCTCCAGCTTCTCCCAGATCGCCGGAACGTCCTCGATCTGGATCCAGTGCAGCTGGACGTTCTGCCGGTCGGTGATGTCGGCGGTGTCCCTGGCGTAGGTCTGGGACACCTCGCCGATGATCCGGAGCTGCTCGGTGCTCAGCGCGCCGGAATCGATGCGCACCCGCATCATGAAGTAGCGGTCGTCGAGTTCCTCGGGCTCCAGTGCACCGGTGCGACCGCCGTCGATGCCCGGCTTGCGCTGGGTGTAGAGCCCCATCCAGCGGAACCGGCCGCGCAGATCACCCGGATCGATCGAGTCGAAGCCGCGCTTGGAGTAGACGGCCTCGATCCGGGCGCGCACGTTGAGCGCGTCGTCATCGCGCTTAGTGCGCTCATTGGGATTCAACGGCTCCCGATAGCCCAGCGCCCACTGACCCTCACTCCGACGGCGCTTCGGGGGCGTGGGCCGACGAGCCGGAGCCGCGACACGCTCAGCGGCTCCCTGTGGTGCCACCATCTTGATCAGACCTCCAGGTCGCGACGGGGTACGCGCGGCGACCCGGACCCGGGCAGGAGGGTTCTAGTCGACCGGCTACCCGGCCGTTGTCACTCGCAGTGGGATTCGGCGCGGGTTAGACGGTTGACCGGCACATCGCACTGGAGACGCGCTGGAAGTCGATGTGGCGACGTGCCACTAATCGTATGCTCAGCGCGGAAAGCACCTCACCAGCGTGCCATCCGTCAAGGTCCCCTGACTACCCGAGCGCAGATGTTGAGAGGATCGTCACCAGAATGGGGGTGCGGCGCTGACCGGCCCCCGACGCGGACGGTGCCGGACTCTGGATCCTCGCAGCAGCCGATGAGCCGGGTCCGGGACAGTGTCGGTCACGAGCGAGGATGGGCGTGATGAGCGCGCACAAGGTTTCCGGCAGCGCCGGTAACAAGAGGTTCCTGCGGAAGGTCACCACCGCCAGCGCCTTCGGTGGGGGTTTGGACGGTTATGACCTCGGTGCCATCAGTGTGGTCCTGCCGCTCATCACCAGCGAGTTCGGTCTCTCGCCGGTGGAGCAAGGCCTCATCGGTGCCTCCACGTTGGCCGGGATCTTCTTTGGCGGACCGATCTTTGGTTACCTGACCGACCGCTTCGGGCGTCGGATCGTTTTCATCCTCGACCTTGTCGCTTTCGTTGTCCTCGGGGCCTTGCAGGGGGTGGCGAACAATAACTGGCAGCTCCTGTTGCTGCGGCTGCTCCTCGGGATCGCCATCGGCGCTGAATACGCCATCGGGCCGACGATGCTTGCGGAGTTCGCTCCCAGCAAGGGGCGTGGACGCCGACTGTGCAGCCCGCTGGTCTCCTGGTATGTCGGCTTCCTCCTCGCGGTCGTCGTTGCCTACGCGCTGATGGCTCTCGGTGTCGATTGGCGCTGGATCCTCGCCACCAGTGCATTGCCCGCGTTGGCCACACTACTGCTGCGGCAGGGTATTCCCGAGTCACCTCGCTGGCTGTTGAGCAAGGGTCGGGAGGGCGAGGCCCGCGAGGTCGTCAACCAATATCTGGGGCCGGCCTACTACAACGACGAGGACCTCGGCGATGAGGCAACGGGAAGAGCGGCATTCAAGGAACTGTTCTCGCCCAGGCTGCGGACCCGTACCGCGTTCACGTGCATCTTCTACACCTGCCTGGTGGCCCCCTACTTCGCGATTTTCACCTTTGCTCCACAGGTGTTCTCATCACTCGGTGTGGCGGACCCTCGGGCCAGTGTGATCGGATCCAACGTCGTCGCTGCCCTCGGCGCGGTTGCCGGGCTACTGCTCATCGAGCGGGTCGGGCGGCGCCCTTTGCTGATTTCCTCATTCTGGATCATGATCGTCACACTCGGTCTGATCGGCGGATGGGGCGCCGCGCCGTCTGCCGTCCTTATCATCTGCTTCGTGTTGTTCTCATTCTTCAACGCCATCTCTGGTGACCTGACCGGTGTGTACCCCGCCGAGGTCTTCCCTTCGGAGCTGCGCGCCAGCGGAGTCGGTCTCGCCGCTGCGGCCAGCCGCCTCGGCGCAGCCGGCGGCACATTCCTGCTCCCGATAGGCATCGCGCACTGGGGTGTTGGACCGAGCGTGTTGGTGGGAGCAGGGATCTGCCTCTTGGGTCTCGCCAGCACCTACCTCTGGGCCCCGGAGACGACCAACCTGTCGCTGACCAACTCCCAGCGCGCCACCGCCCCGCGGCGCGCAGCGATCGAGCCCGCCGCCTGACTCCTATGCTGCACTTGTTGTTGGTGCTCGGACGTTCCCAAGGGCGCGTCGCGGCAGGAGCTCGCTGAGCCCTAACATCCGCGCGAAAGTAGCATCACCGCCTCGCCGAGTGCATCGGCTGAGCGTCGCGCTCCTGTTCTCACCCTATCGGGCGAACCTGGATGTTGACTGGAAAAGTGGCCAGGTTCTGTCAGTGGTCGAACATATGATCTATTCATGACGGTGGCGGTGAGCTCTGTGATCTCCGAAGAGGAGATCGTCGATGAGCTGCGCGCCGCGTGGGCCGAGGTGTCCCGAGGCTATGCACGATGTGGGGCGGCGATGACCGACGTAGCCCGGCGCACCTCCAGCGGGTGGGAAAGCGCAGAGATCGCCGCGGCGCTGACGTTCACCTCCCGCCGGGCGGACTACGAGCTGGGGTGCGCCCAGGTGCTCGTCGATCAGCTGCCCCGGGTGCACGCGGCGCTGGCAACGGGCGAGCTGGATCACCACAAGGCCCGGCTCTTCACCGACTACCTGGCCAGCCTCACACCTGCCCAGGCCGACCGGATCTGCCAACGGCTGGTCCCGCCGGCATCGGGCTGGACCACCGGGCAACTGGCCGCACGGCTGCTGCGGGAGGTACAGGCGATCGATCCCGATTACACCCGCCGCACCTACCAGCAAGCTGTGCGCGAGCGCGCTGTCCACGGCTACCTCGACCACACCGGCACCGCCGTGCTCACCGGCTCCGGGTTGCCCGCCCCTGAAGCCGCGGCCGCCGCTGCGCGCCTGGAGGTGCTGGCCGACGACCTGCGAGGGGCCGGGTACCCGGCAACGGTCGGCCAGGCCCGCGCCGACCTCTACCTGCGGCTGCTCGACGGCACCCTCGACGGACTCACCCGCCCGCAGATCCTGGCCACCATGCTGCGTATGGGACCCATTGCTCCTGCAGACGATGACCCCGCCGCCGCGCGCAGCCCGCAGCGCAACCGGGGTGAGCGGGACCACAGACCCCCTGCGCCCGAAGCACCCGAGCGACCCGTGCCAGCTGAGCAATCCCTGCCGCCCGAGGGGCCCGTGTCGCCCAAGAAGCCCATGTCGGCCGAGCGACCCGATCAACCCGAATGCGATCAGCAACCCAGCACAGGCCGCCCCGGTGAGATCGGGACGAGTCGACCGGTGAGGTACGGCATCGAGGTGCGGGTGAGACTAGCGACCCTGCTGGGCCTCGACGAGCATCCCGCGGAACTGCCCGGGTGGGGCGCCATCCCCGCCGCGGCCGCCAGGGACCTAGTCGCCGCCCAACATGACGCCGAATGGCGCGTCGCGATCGTCGATACCGAGGGCTACCTCCTCCATGGTGATCTCACCCGCCGCCGACCAAGTCGATCGGGCAAGCGCAGTGATCGCGTCGGCGGGATCGTGGAGATCGCCATCCCGGTATCGATGCTCGATCAGCTTTCCGCGCTAGCGGCCGACCATCCCGAGTGGACCCGGGTCCTACGCGGCATCTCCAGTAGCTGGGAGCACCGCGAGCAGGCCCGGGCCGCACTGGACCAGCACCCGAACCGGCGTTTTGCCCATGCCGCGCTGCGCCGGCATATCCAGATGCGTGACCGGCACTGCGTCGGGCCCGGCTGCCGGCGCCGTGCGGCGGCCACCGAGCTGGATCACACCCGCGATCACGCCCACGGCGGGCAGACCCTTACCACCAACAGCGGCCCGCACTGCCCCCGCCACCACACGATGAAACACCAGGGCGGCTGGACCCTCACACAACCCGAAGCCGGCCACTTCGTGTGGACCAGCCCCCTGGGGCAGACCTACGCCACCCGCGGCGAACCGATCATGCCCGACCTTCCCCAGCCGCTACCCCGCGACATCGACCCCGACCCACCGGGTGTCCCGATGACGCTGGAAGGCCCGATCCTGTGCCTACCCGAACCATCCCCACCGCCAGAACGACCACCAATCACTGTCCTGCCTGACCAACCTCCGTTCTGATTACTTTGCCCACGTCGACGACGAGGTCCAAACGTTGGCGGCCATGGTGTCGCGTTACTGCTCATCCTGGGATTCGGAGGGCGACCTTGCCGGGCGATGGCTCGGCGCACCCGCCGAGTTGCCGCTGGACATCTTCACCGCCGCGATCGGTGCGCCGTTCTTCCTCGTGCTGATGGCTCGCAGCCGCCGCGTTGCGGGGGATCGTGATGCGGGTCCGGGCCAATGCCGTCGACGTCGTACTGGACGGCACACCGATCCTGCGCGACGTCAGTGTTGAGGTGACGCCTAGCGAGGTCGTCGGTGTGGTCGGCCCAACGGCAGCGGAAAATCCACTTTCCTGCGCACGGTGTACCGCAGGGCCGGACCCGCACAACCACCTGCTGGAGCGGGATAGCACGGACGACGCGACGATCGTGTCCGGGGCGCTGGCCCGGGTGGGTCTGACCGACCAGGCCGAGCGGCTGTACGCCACGCTGTCCGGGGACGAGAAGCAGCTGACCCTGCTCGCCGGGCGCTGGCGCAGCAGGGTCAGCTGCTCGTCCTGGACGAGCCCACCAACCATCGACATCCACACCTAGCTCGAACTGCTGGAGATGGTGCGCGAGCTCGGCATCACCACCCTGCTGGCGGTGTACGCCCTGAACCTCGCGGCGTCCTATTGCGACCGGCTCTACGTGATGTCGGCCAGCCGGGTGGTGACCGGTGGAGAGGTAGCTGACGTACTCACCCCGGCATTGATCGAGCAGATCTTCGGCGTCAGCGCCTTCTGCGGGCCCACCCGCGCACCGGACGATGGCACCTGGCCTTCACCCCACTCCGAGACGCTCGCCCGTCCTGACAGTACGGGTTCACAACTGGCTGACTCGGTAAGGCTCGACATCGCGATCGCGCGGCTCCACGCCCACTGCCTTATCGCGCTTGCTACGGGCCGGCGTAGCCGCGTGTCGCGGCTTGCATGTTCAGCTGCCTTGCTTGGTCTGGCTACTGCTCACCGTGGAGCTGTCTATCTTCAATAAGCCGTCTTCAGCGATCAGCCCATAGCTGGTTTGCTCCTCGACGACCCTGCCATCTTTGAAGAAGTAGTCAATTGTCGCGACCACTGTTCCGTCCTGGCGGGCAGTAATGCCGGAGACCGTTACCCGCTGAACGGGGTTCCAGAAGTTCTGATAACCGGTGAAACCACCGGAAGGGTTCTGCTGGTATCTCGGAGTGAGTCGTTGCCAGGCCGCCGGTAGATTGTCGGGTAGCAAAGCGTAATAGTCGGTGATCGCCCGCTGTGGCTGCTCCTGTGTGCCTGATAAGCCACCCGGCACGGGCGGGGTGTTTCCCTGCCCCGTACCATTCTGTTCCGCGCCGCTCTGCCCCGTACCATTCTGCTCCGTACCATTCTGCTCCGTACCATTCTGCTCCGTGCCGCTCTGCCCTGTGCCGCTCTGCCCTGTGCCGCTCTGCCCTGTGCCGCTCTGCCCTGTGCCGCTCTGTTCTGGCCGGGCCGGGAGGCTTTGCGCGGGGCTACCCGAGCTGCTAGGGGGAATGGCGGCGATACTTCCGCCAAACCCGGCAAGGTTGATCAAGCCAGTCACCAGCAGACCTCCCGCTAGCAGCACGACCGCAACGACGCCGGCGAGAAATCGCGGACGCTTTCGCCACTCGCTCCCATCCCCCTCAGCCAGAGGCCGATCAACTGTGGCGCCCACCCCACTGGGTCTCGCCTGAGTGATCGTTTCGGTGGGTGGAGCCGGTCGGATGAGCGTCTGCTGCTTCCTCGGGGCCCGCCT
This sequence comes from uncultured Pseudonocardiaceae bacterium, assembly GCA_964250265.1. GTDB lineage: Bacteria > Actinomycetota > Actinomycetes > Mycobacteriales > Pseudonocardiaceae. The sequence goes on from CAXUFG010000155.1 coordinate 10,881, forward strand.
GGGGGGTGGACCGTTTGGGGCTAACGGCTGCGTGCGGGCAGGCTGGCTACCGGCGGGCCCGACCAGCGTGCCGGCAAGCGCGGCGAGCGCGTCCCGGGCCTCTTGCATGGTGGGGCGTACTCCAGGATCGCGCTGCAGCAGGCGCAGCACGACAGGGGTGAGCGGACCGCACTGTCTGGGCGGGGTGATCTCCCCCAAAGCCACCTGGTGCAGCTGGGCAATGGCGTTGTCGTGGAGTCCGAACGGCGGCGTGCCCTCCAGCGCGGCATAGAGCGTGGAACCGAGGGAGAAGACGTCCGACGGGAAGCCGGCACTGTTGCCTTGGGCGACCTCAGGAGCCAGGTAGGCCGGCGTCCCGGCGAGAATCCCGGTAGCGGTCACGGTGACGTCACCAACCGCGTGGGAGATGCCGAAGTCGGTGATCTTGGCAGTTCCGTCGTCAGCGAGCAACACGTTGCCCGGCTTGATGTCCCGGTGCACGATGCCCGCCTGGTGCGCGACGGCCAACGCGGACGCGATCTGGCTGCCGATCTTGGCGACGATGTCGGGTCGAAGTTCACCCTCGATGGACAGCACCGTCGCCAGGCTCCGGGACGGCAGATACTCCATGATCAGGCAGGGCTGGCCCGCGTGCTCCGCCACGTCGTAGACCGCGATCGCGTGTGGGTGATGCAACCGGGCGGTGATCCGTCCCTCCCGCATCGCCCTGCGGTTCGCCTCGTCAGCCTCCCTGTGATTCAACCCCGACGCCAGCACCAGCTGCTTGATCGCGACAGTGCGGTGCAGACGCTCGTCCCGCGCCTGCCACACCACACCCATCGCCCCAGCGCCCAGGCGCGAGATCAGCCGGTAGCGCCCAGCAATCAGATCTCCCTCGTCGGTCACTGCCACCTCCGGGGTCTGATGCGTGCTCACCTTGCCGCCCTCACCGTCACCGGGTGGGCCCATCCAGGTGTACCCCGTGGCGGCGGTAGCTACCCGGCCAATCTCTTTCCAACAACCGGAGTAGCGCCGAGTCAGCCGAGGAATTGTTCCAGGGCGCGGGCAAGCTCGGTGGGCTGCTCCTCCTGGACGTAGTGGCCGGCGCCAGGGATGCCTACCTCGCGAACGTTGTGCGCCACCTGTCGCAGACCCTCGGCGCTGAGCTGGGTCATACCGGCGCCGGATAGCGCCAGCGTCGGCATGGTCAGTGGTGGGCCGGCGCCGCGGCGGTTGTCCTGGGCGTCGGTGTACAGTGCGCGGTACTGGCCCAGCGCGGCGCTCAGCCGGCCAGGGCGAGCGTAGGACCGGGCGTAGACCTCGACCGCACCGGAACGCTGCATCACGGGGCTGGAGACGAACAAGGCGAAGTACTCTCGCTCCCGGCCGCTGATCAGCAGCTCCGGAACCCGCGGCTGGGCGAAGAACACCAGGTGCGCAAGGCCCTGCCCGGGCTGGCGGAAATCCAGCAGCCGCTCAAGCCCGAAACCGGGAATCGCCGCGCCGGAGAGCACCAGATGGCTGACCTCCTCGCGGTACTGGCGAGCGTAGGCATAGGCCACCCACCCCCCGAGATCATGACCCACCAACGCCACCCGGGACAAGCCCAGCGACGCGACCAGCCCGTGCACGTCCCGCGCCAGGGTCTGGGTGTCATAGCGCTGTAGCTGCGGGGGGTCCAGCGACGAGCACCCGATCCCCCGCAGGTCCGGCGCAATGACCGTGTGCGCCCGCGCCAGCAGCGGCATCACCAGCCGCCAGGTCCACCAGGTCTCCGGGAAACCGTGCAACAAGACCACCCCCGGGCCCCGTCCCCCGATCACGTAGTGC
>CAXUFG010000156.1:0-9623 GCA_964250265.1 uncultured Pseudonocardiaceae bacterium
CCCTGCCAGTAACGGGATCTGAACCTGAATTGTCCGCGGGCTGGCGCGCTTATGACCTGACTTTGATCAAATTGTTGATCTTGTTGATGCGCGGCCGGTTGACCTGTGGGTTTGCCGTTCGGATCGGCTGAATCAGTGCACTAAGTCGATCTCGTAGCCTGCTGTGTCGTGGCCTACGTGCGCATCGTGAAGACGGCGTCCGGGGCGCTGGCGGTGCAGATCGTGCACGGCTCGCGGCGCGGTTCGCGCACGATCGAGCACGTCGGCTCCGCCCATGCCGAGGCCGAGTTGGAGGCGCTCAAGGTCGCCGCACGGCAGCGGCCGGCCCTCGGGCAGGGTGAGCTCGACCTGGGTTTGGGCGCCTCGGTTGACCCGGCCGGCGGCGTCTCGGCAGGTCCGTCGCCGACCCCGTCGGGGCGGCCGTTGGAGATCGCCTCGTCGCGGATGGGTCCGTTGTGGGACGGGCTGAGCAGCGCCTATGAGGCTCTCGGGTTCGCCCGGGCCGCCGGCGGTGATGAGGTGTTCCGGCAGCTGGTGCTGGCGCGGATCATCGAGCCGACCAGCAAGCTCGACAGCTTGCGGGTGCTGGCCGAGGGTGGCGTGGACACGGTGTCGTATCCCACGCTCAACCGGCGCCTGCGCGGCTACGCGGCCGCGGGCTTTCGGGCCAAGCTGGCCAAGGGCCTGTGCGGCACAGGCGAGGGTGGGGCCGGCGTCGTTGGTGCTCTACGACGTCAGCACGCTCTACGTCGAGACCGACACCGGCGACGGGTTCCGCGAGCCGGGGTTCTCCAAGGAACGCCGCCTCGAGCCGCAGATCACCATCGGCTTGTTGACCGACGCAGCCGGGTTCCCGCTCATGGTGGAGGCGTTCGAGGGCAACCGGGCCGAGACAGCCACGATGCTGCCCACGATCCGCGCGTTCATCACCGCCCACCAGCTCGCCGACGTCACGATCGTGGGGGACGCCGGCATGATCTCCGCGGGCAACAAGCAAGCGATCGAGGCGGTGGGGTTGTCGTTCATCCTCGGTACCAAGATCCCGGACATCCCCTACGTCGTCACCGAGTGGCGCCGCGCCCACCCCGACGAGACGCCGCCGGACGGGCTGATCCTGACCCAGCCCTGGGCCTGCCGGTCCGCGTGATCAGCGCCGGGACGAGATCATCTACTACCAGTACCGGGCTGAGCGGGCCCGGCGCAGCCTGCACGGCATCGACGAGCAGGTCGCCAAGGCCGAGAACGCTGTCGCGGGCACGGCGCCGGTCAAACGCAACCGGTTCATCAAGCTGGTCGGTGCCGACAAGAGCGTGAACCGCACACTGGAGGCGAAGGCCCGCGCGCTGGCCGGGTGGAAGGGCTACACCACCAACCTTGCTACCTGCCCCGACGGCACACCGGTCACCGCCGAGTTCGTGATCGATGCCTACCACCGGCTGTTTCAGATCGAGGCCTCGTTCCGCATGTCCAAACACGACCTGGCCGCTCGGCCGATCTACCACCACAAGCGCGAGTCGATCGAAGCGCACCTGACGATCGTGTTCGCCGCACTCGCCGTCGGACGGCTGATCGAGGACCGCACCGGCTGGTCGATCCGCCGGTTCGTGCGCACCGCACGGCGCTACCGCACCGTCCAGATCCGCGCAGGCCGGCACCTGCTCACCGCCCAGGACCCACTCCCCGACGATCTACGCGAAGCGCTCGCACTGATCATCGAGCCCGAAGGTGCGCACTAACTGATAAAAGTCGGGGCGCAGCGCTTGGAATGACGAAGGCGTCGACTGCCTCTGGCAACGTCGACCCAGCCTGCGATTTGGCCCCTGCCAGTAACGGGATCTGAACCTGAATTGTCCGCGGGCTGGCGCGCTTATGAGGTCGGCGAGTGTACTGACCCGACGTCAACACTTTCGATGAACGCGTGCCACGCGCGGTCGGTGAATATAAGGACGGGCCGCTTTTGCACTTGCTGTCGCGTACGGCCGTCCACCCGTACCGATGGGTCACCTCTACACAGTTGTTCGCTCCGCTACTGCGGCTCGACCTGTACCACGTGTCGTCGGGAATGGCGAGCATGTCTCTCACTCCTCCAACTCATCGATCAGCGTATTGATGATCGCCAGCGACTCCCGGTCTCCCATGAGGCGACCCGAAGCCGATCAAAGGCGAGGCTGTAGGCTTTGTTGCGTTGTCTGATCGCAGTCGTCCCGTGGAGTGGTTTGCTGGTCTGGGGTCAAACGGCTTGGGCGAGTTCATCGAAGGCAGTGGCGACACGTAGCTTTAGTGACGCATTGGCAGCGAGTTCGTAGTGGCCACGGTGAATGTTCTGAATGAAGGCATGACCGGCGATGACAGTCCTGGCGCCGACGTCGGTCTTCAGACCGCGCATCGGTCGCAGCCGTCGTTTCAACTGGGCGTGGTCGGCTTCGATCCTGTTGTTGGCGTAGCGCTCGATGCGATGCCACGCCTCGGGAAGCACCTCTTCGAGTACCCGCAGATAGCAGGCGGCCTGGTCGGTTACCACTTCGACCGGCGCCACGACGGCGGTGGCCAAAGCACGGTGAAAGAACTGTCGGGCTGCGCCGCTGTCCCGCCGAGGGAGGACGTACACGTCGATCACCTGGCCATACTCATCCACGGCCCGGTAGACATACCGCCAACAGCCGGCGACCTTGACGTACGTTTCATCGACCGGCCAGCGCAACCCGATCGCGTGCTGGGCGCAGCGGGCAGCGTCGGCCAGGATCGGCGTGAACCGCCGGACTCACCGGTAGATGCTGACGTGGTCGACCTGCACTCCACGCTCGGCCAGCAGCTCTTCAACATCGCGATAGGAGAGTCCGTAACGGAGGTACCAGCGCACTGCCAGCACGATCACCTCCCGGGGGAACCGGAAGCCGGTGAACGCCGATCGTGGCGGGCGGACCGGATGAACACAGCGGATGCGGCGCATGCGCTTGAGCATGCCGAACGACGTCCTACCTCTATGCAACAGTCCCCTCGGCTCGTCCAGGTCTCCAAGTGCTATCGCCACCTTGTTGCCAACGCTACCGGCGGCGTTCGGTAGGCGGTATCCATGGCGGTTGCAGAAATCCCACTGAGGAATGTTGGGTTGGTCGGGTCTGGCCGGACTAAACGGAAGCCTGCGCGGAACATCCGTGCCTTTGGTATGCTTATTCGTAAGCTGGTCGATGATGGATCTCAACAGCTTGTCATGCCACACATTTGGGCGGTGTCTCCATTCCGCTAGCAGATAGATCGTAGTTTGTCGCGGCTTTCGGTCGGGGTGCCACCGAGGAGCTGAACGGCTTCGCACACAAGATCCGGGTCCAACGCCGTGAGATCGGGAGGCGGCTACCCAAGTCCACCAAGGTCGAGAAGGCCATCGCCTTCGGCGGGCCGATCTGCCCGTGGAGTTGCTGGGTCGGCTCCGCTGGGATCGGGTGTTCTGCGCCCCGCCACCACCTCGGGCGCCCAGCGCCGCCGGCCGCCCCTCCAAGCACGGTCCCGAGTTCGCGCTGGCCCAGGCCACGACCCAGCCTCAGCCCGATGCCCTCACGCTGATCGACCCCACCCAACGGGTCGACCAGCCACCGACCTCGATCCAGGCTCAGCTCGAAGACAGCGAACCTGCTAGTAGCCGACGCCAACGAGGTGGGCACGGTCTGGAGCCGTCCTGCCGGTCATCAGCGGGGCCATTCTCGCGACCGGTGTTGCCGCTGGCCGCCGTGCTCGTGCCGAAGGCTCGGGGTTGATGCGCCGGGTGGCTTGTGTGGGGCCGCGGCGGCCGCCGACGGCGGGCCCGCGGCCGATCACCGTGCCGGTGAGCGTCACCCGCTTTTGGGCGTCGGTCCACCCCCACAGACAACGTCACTTCAGCAGCGCGTTGGCCAGGATGACCAGCAGGCCGAGCGCGGCGTCGGCGAACCCGATGACCGCCGCGGGCAACGGTCGGTAGCCGAGTTGACTCCCGCCAAGAATCCCCCAGCCGAACAGCATGGCCACATTGGTGCCTAGCACCACATGGATCGCGGTGCGCATCGAGTACCACCCTGCCGACGATCCGAGCAGGATGACCACCGCGGGCAGCCCCGCCGCGACCAACGCCCACTCACCGGCCAGCATCCTCAGTGCCGTGCGCCAGGCGCTGTGCCGCCGACTGCGGCCCGTCACGAAGGACGTATACGCCCTGATCAGACCCGTGGCGGCCAGCGTGATGACGATCCAGGCAATGTCATAGACTGGGTCCGGTCGCAGCCCACGATGCTCCAGCGCCGCAACCAGGACGCTGGCCAACAGAGTGCCGGTCACCGTGCCGTTCATCCAGCGGGATGCACTGTCCCCCCCGGCGGTCGTCCGGGCCTGCGGGTCAATGGTGATTGCCTCATCCGTCACTGTCCTCCCCGTTCTGCGAACCGTGTCATTACGCTGCGTCCGCCGAGATCGAGGTCGCGCATTTGCCGACATTCCAGACCGACCCTCCGCTTTATACGCCGCCGCTTTGTCAGGAGTTCGCGACCCTTCCAGCTAATCCGGCTGCGGCAACTCGCTGACAGCCGTTGCAGCGGGCCCTCGTATCGGTTGGGATGACGGAGATTTGAACCTGCGACCCCTTGACCCCCAGGACATAGGAGTAGGCATCCCTACAGGTCAGACCAGGTGCAGGTGCCGTGCGGGCGAGAAGTCGACGTGCGGGTCGTCTGCCCTCGTGCAGGACGTGTGGTCCCCAAATGGTCCCCAGCAGGACACTCCGCCTACTCTCCCGCCTCCCTCTCGTCCGGGCCGCCAATCTCGCCGCGATGGTTCGCTAACGATGATCACCGGAGGGACGGGCTTCGAGGGACCGGTGATCCTGCGATTAACAGATGCATGCAGGTTCCTGCTTGGACCGCGCGACGGGGACGTGTGGCGTTCGTCGGGTGGTGTCCGAGTGCGGCATGGTGCTGCTCGTTGCGGTCAGAACTGCGGTCACGCGGTGGCAGCCGGCGCCCTGCATATGACAAGGCGGGAGCCCATGCAACCAGTCGACGTGTGGGTCGTCTGCCCCGTGCAGGGCGTGTGGTTCGGCAAATGGTCCGCAACGGGGCCTACTCATCCCCGCGGTGAGCGTGCGTACGTCGTCACAGCCGACCCCCGAGCAACTCGAACGCCTCGCTGCCCTCCTACGCAACAGCAAATCCCGCTGAACAGGTCGATCGCCCCCGACACGCATCCACTGTCGATCATCGTGTGAGCAACAATGAAATCCGTCGAGGTCGCCCCGTCGGACACACTCTTAGCCGCTGACCGCTCGATGCTTGCGCAGGCTGACCCGGGAGGCCAGGCGAGACTACTAGCAAGGTGTCTTGCCGCTGACGCTTGTTCGGGCTCTCGACCGGCGCCAACGTCGACCCCGGATGCCCGGGTTGCCCACCGGGCTTGCGAGCGCTCCGGTTACTCAGCAGCGGCGACAAGACGCTGTGGGACATCCTGCTCCCCTTCTCCGACTACGCCTTCAACCGCACACACCGCTGGCTACGGCCTGGTGTCCTACTGGACCGCTTATCTGAAAGCCAACTATCCATCTGAGTATATGGCCGCCCTGCTGACCAGCGTAGGTGACGACAATGATAAGGCGGCGGTGTATCTCGCCGAGTGCCGCAAGATGCGCATCACGGTGTTGCCCCGGACGTGAACTCCTCCGAGCGTGACTTCACCGCGGTCGGTGACGACATCCGATTCAGACTCGGCGCCATCCGCAACGTCGGCGGCAAACGTCGTCGATGCAATCGGCCGGGCCCGCACCGAGAAGAAGAGCTATACCGATTTCGCTGACTTCCTCCGGAAGGTCGATGCGGTCGCGTGTAATCGGAAAGTCGTCGAGTCGCTGATCACGGCCGGGGCGTTCGACTCGCTGGGACACCCTCGCAAGGGCCTCTATCTGGTGCACGGCGAGGCAATCGATGTGGTGATGGAGTCCAAGCGAGCGGAGGCGATCGGGCAGTTCGACCTTTTCGGAGGTCAGGACGGCGCCACCGGGCTGCGCAGCGCGTTCGACGTGTCAGTGCCCGCCGAACACTGGGACACCAAGCACCAGCTCGCGCTGGAGCGGGAAATGCTCGGCCTCTACGTCTCCGGTCACCCGCTGCGCGGAGTGGAGCACATCCTGGCCCCCGGGCGGACACTCCGATCGCGTCGATCATGGATGGCACGGTCGCCGATGGTGCCCAGGTGATCGTCTGGGGATCCTCGCCAGCGTGACCGGCCGGGTAAACCGCAACGGCGAGCCGTGGGCCGCCGCTGCGCTGGAGGATCTCGCCGCAGGCATCGAGGTGCTGTTTTTCCCCAAGACCTACTCGGTGGTTGGAGTGAACGTCACCGAATCACGGTCAGCATGATCGCCGCGCGTTGCTCGCCCGAGCGGGTGGCCCAACTCAAAGACGTGCTGGCGCGCCATCCCGGCACCCACGAGGTACGGTTGAGCCTGGTCAACGGCGGTCGCAAGCACCTGCTGAGACTGGACGACGCCCTGCGAGTGACTCCGAGCAGCGCGCTGATGGGCGACTTCAAGCCCTGCCTGCCCCAGCTGCTTGAGCTGACACTGTTGCTTGAGCTGACACTGTTGCTTGAGCTGACACTGTTGCTTGAGCTGACACTCTCTTCAATCGATAGCGTGTGAATTGCGGTCGGCACCTGTGATTCCTTCACATCGGAAGCCTGACGAACGCCACTTGCCGTACCCCTGTAGCCGGACGACTATTGCTGCATAGCAATGATCGGTCAGCAAGCAAAGCGCAAGCGCAGCAAGCAAGGGGGATCCAATGGACAACGGTTACGAGGTGTACTGCATCGCGGATCCGTTGTTCTACGACTCGATGTCCGGGTCAAACCGGGTGGAGTCCTTCGATGCCGCCCGACGTCCGGTACCCGAAGGCTGGCAACGGCGGCCCCTTGACAATTGGGTGGTCATGAATCCGGTGGGCACAACAGTGCCCCCGCAGGGTTGGAAAGTTCACGCATCGGCGTGTCTCGACAACGCGGAAAGAATTCTGGAAACTGTGTGGGCTTACTGTGTCCCCCGCGGAATCCCCTTTAAATTCCTGGCTGCTCGAAACGTCGTCCACTTGCAAAACGCAAAGTACGCCCCCCGAGGCTCCAGCGGCAAGTTCGTCACAATTTACCCGACCGACATCGACGCACTCGGCATGATCCTGCACGACCTGGGCGAGCGGCTGGAGGGCGAGCCGGGTCCCTACATCCTCAGCGATCTGCGCTGGAACGAAGGCCCGCTCTACGTCAGGTACGGCGGTTTCGCGCTCCGGCACTGCCTATCGGCGCGGGGTGACCGGGTCCCGGCTATCGAGGACCCCACCGGAGCACTGGTGCCGGACCGCCGGGATGCGGTGTTCTACACCCCGCCCTGGGTGAGCTTGCCGGAGCTGCTTGTTCCCCAACTTGCCGCCCGCAACGCCACCAACGTCAAGGAGCTGCCTTACCGCGTCGAGCAGGTGCTGCACTTCTCCAACGGGGGCGGTCTCTACGAGGCGACCGACCAGCGAACCGGCACCCGGGTGGTGCTCAAGGAAGCCCGGCCGCATGCTGGCCTCGCCGCCGACGGAGCCGACGCCGTCCAGCGACTGCGGCGCGAACGGGAGATCCTCGACAGCCTGGCCGGCGTCGAAGGGGTCCCCGTAGTCCACGACCACTTCAGTTTGGGTGAGCACCACTTCCTTGCGCTGGAATTCATCGAAGGAACGCCGCTCAACAAGGTCTTCGCCAAGCGGTACCCGATCAACGACCCCGCCGCCGGGCCAGCCGAGTTCGCCGCCTACACCGAGTGGGCGTTGCGGATGTGCGCCCAGGTCGAAGGGATCATCAAGGCTATCCACGGGCGGGGGATCATCCACGGGGATCTGCACCTGTTCAACGTCATCGTTTCCGACGACGGCCGGATCACGCTGCTGGACTTCGAGGTCGCGACGAGGATCGAGGAGACACGCCGCCCCACGCTGGGCAGCCCCGCCTTCGCAGCCCCGACCGATCGGACCGGATTCGACATCGACCGGTACTCACTGGCTTGCCTGCGACTGGCGCTGTTCCTTCCGTTGACCGCCATCATCCGGCTCGACGCCGGAAAGGCGGTGGATTTCGCCGAGGTCATCTCCGAGCACTTCCCGCTGCCGCCTGCATTCCTGGATGGGGCGGTACGAACCATCATCGGTGCCAGCGGGGATTCATCCCGGCGGTGCGCCCGACCCCTTCCGGCGCTACCGGACGGGACGACGGAATGGATGCCCGCCCGGGATTCGATCGTCGCGGGGATCTTGGCCAGCGCCACACCGAAACGCATCGATCGGCTGTTCCCCGGGGACGTCGCTCAATTCAGCACCGGCGGTCTCAATATTGCCCACGGCGCGGCTGGTGTGCTCTACGCGTTGTCGGTCACGCGGGCGCCGCAGTACCCCGCCGGGGAACACTGGCTGCTCGAGCGGGCCGCCGCGGCGGCCCGCGGAACGCGGTTAGGGCTGTACGACGGGCTGCACGGCGTGGCGTACGTGCTCGCAGAGCTGGGATACCGGCAGGCCGCCCTCGATCTGATCGAGTTCTGCCTCACCGAGCCATCCGAGCAACTTGGCATGGACCTATCCGGTGGTCTCGCCGGCATCGCGCTCAACCTGGCCCATTTCGCGGGCCTGGCTGGGGAACCTACGCTGTTCGACCACGCGCTCCGCGTCGCTGACATCGTCGCCGACCGGCTCGGGGGACCGGAGGCCGTCGGCACGGTCAGCGGCGGAGATCACCCCTATGCCGGGCTGATGCAAGGCTCCTCGGGTCCGGCGTTGATGTTCCTGCGGCTATACGAGCACACCGGTGACCGCGAATTCCTCGACCTCTCCAAGACTGCGCTACGCCAGGACCTGCGGCGCTGCCAGCTGCGCGACGACGGCTCGATGATGGTCAACGAGGGCTGGCGAGCCATGCCTTACCTGGACCGGGGCAGCGCGGGGATCGGCATGGTCCTGGACGAGTACCTCACCCATCAGGTCAATGACGAGTTCGCGGGGGCTGCGGCCGCTATCCGCAAGGCGGCCCAAGCTCGGTTCTACATCCAGCCGGGTCTGTTCAGCGGCCGGGCAGGGATGATCCTTTACCTCAGCCGGGCCTACCCACCGGGGCACGCGGTCTGGAACCAGGAGGTGGCCGCTCAGATCCGGCGCCTCGGCTGGCACCGCGTCGACTATCGAGGTCACCTGGCCTTTCCCGGTGAGCAGCTACTACGGCTGTCGATGGACTTGGCGAGTGGTGCCGCAGGCGTCCTGCTCGCTCTGGGTGCGGCTGTGCACGAGCACCCCGTTGGTCTTCCGTTCCTCTGCGAACCCAGGCAGCTCCCGCCGCACGATGCCCCCGTGCCGGCGGCGCTGATGGGGAGGAACGGGTTGGTATCCACTTCAAGATTCGGAGGGAGGTGAATTCAATGGCGCTTCTCGACCTGCAGGCCATGGAGCCGGCTGGCGGTTACGACGACTGCCACGGTCACGACCGTTACGACCACTGCTGTGGCAGTGACATCAGCCTGCTGCTCTGCGGCTGACGCATCATCACCAGGTGGTGGGGGGGGGCCGGGGGGGGGCGCGGCCCCCCCCCGG
>CAXUFG010000156.1:9633-12468 GCA_964250265.1 uncultured Pseudonocardiaceae bacterium
GTATCGCCGGGTGGTCCGGGGCAGCCGGCGTTGCCCCGGACCCCCTCATGCTTTCTCCATCCCGACAGAGAGAACCCAGAAAGAACATCGTGCGACTCACCGGACCACGACGACGATGCGGAGGCCGCGTGCACAACGTCTTCTCGCCGGCCCATCCGGCCGGCGCATCGGCGGGTTCGCAGGATGCGATAGCCGCTCCGGCGGACCGTTTGCTGCTCTCCACCGGCCTCCGGGGTGGGGTGTGGATCTGGGTGCTGGCGCTGGCTACGCTCGCCACCGCGAGCGCGGACATCCTGCTGCCCACCGCGCTCGGTCGCGCTCTCGACGCGCTGCCCGGTGGTGGCGACATCAGGTGGGCCCTGCTGGCGTGCGCGGGGTTGATTGCCATCATGATCACCGGGAAGGTGATCGGCGATATCGCCACCGGAACAAGCAACGCCCGGAGCACGGCGTGGCTGCGCATGACGCTGGTCCGCCACCTCGTCTCGATCGGACCCGCCGCGACCCGCCGCTTCGAACCCGGAGATCTGGTGACCCGGGTAACCCGCAACGCCAGCGAGGCCGGCCAGGTTGGCGTGACCGCAGTGATGGTCGTCGCCGGCCTCATCCCACCAGTGGGCGGCATCGTCGCCTTGCTGGTGATCGACCCGTGGGTGGGGCTCGCCGCATTGGTCGGCCTGCTGACGATGGCTGGATTGCTGCGGGTGTTCGTCCGGCACAACACCGAAACCATCCGAGGGTACCTGCACAGCCAAGGGCTGATCGCTGCCCGGCTGCTCGATTCGTTATCCGGTGCGCGCACGATCGCCGCGGCGGGCAGCATGGAGCGCGAGCGGCAACGGATCCTCCAACCACTGCCCGGGCTGCGCGAGCACGGCGCACGGATGTGGCGTAACCAGGTGCGAGTGACCGGCCAGACGGCCGTGATCGCGCCGCTGCTGCAGCTGTCCGTGGTCGCTGTCGCCGGACTCGGGGTGGTCGCTGGCCGGTTGAGCGTCGGCGAGCTGTACGCCGCGAGTCGCTACGCGGTGATGGCCGCCGGCATCGGCTCAGCGGTGGGGTTCTTGAACAAGCTTTCCCGAGCGCGGGCCGGTGGCAACCGCGCGGCGGATGTCCTCGCCGAGCCAGTGACCCGGTACGGCGCGGGAACACTGCCCGATCACGGCGGCGGCCGGCTTGAGTTTTGCGGAGTGCGGGTATCCGCCGCAGGCGAGCCGATCATCGACGGCCTCGATCTCGTCGTCCCGGCCGGGGTCACGGTGGCTGTGGTCGGCCGGTCCGGGGCAGGAAAGTCGCTGCTCGCCGCGGTGGCCGGCCGGCTGGCGGATCCGGAGCAGGGCCAGGTGCTGCTCGACGGTGTGGCGTTGCCTGAGCTGTCCCGGGAGCAACTGCGCGGTGCGGTGGGTTTTGCCTTCGAGCGGCCGGAGCTGGTGGGTGACACGATCGAGGAAGTGATCAACTTCGGCTCGCGCAGCCGCACCAAGGCGAAGGTGCGCAAGGCCGCCGCCTCGGCACGCGCGGACACCTTTGTGGAGAGGTTGCCGGAGGGATACTCCACCGAGCTGGCGGCGGCCCCGCTCTCGGGCGGCGAGATTCAGCGTCTCGGCCTGGCCAGGGCCTTCGCGCACCCCTACCGGGTGCTCATTCTCGACGACGCGACCTCCAGCCTGGATGCCGTGACCGAGCAGCAGGTCGGCGCCGTGCTGGCCAGCGGGGGGCCCGATGGACGGCCCAGCGGACGGCCGAGCCAGACCCGATTGATCATCGCTCATCGAGCGGCCACCGCGGCTCGGACAGATCTGGTTGCCTGGCTCGATCGGGGCCGAGTGCGCAGCCTGCGCCCGCACCGCGAACTGTGGCGGGACCCCGACTATCGCGCCTTGTTCGGCGCCGACGCCACGGCAGCCGCCAATTCACTTGGGGTACCAGCATGAACACTGTTGAGAGGACCGCGCCCCGGGTACTGCTTGCCGCGCTACGCCGGCACCCGCCGGCGATGTTGCGGTTGGCTGCGTGGTCGGTGCTGGAGGTGGCGCCGTTGCTGCTGTCCGGCTACGGCGTAGCCAAGGCACTGGATGCGGGATTCCTTGCCGGCCGGCCTGGGATCGGGTTGGCGTGGCTCGGTGTACTGGCCGCGGCGGTGATCGCAGGGGCATTGGCTACCCGGCATGTCTACTTGATCCTCGCTGAGATCGTCGAGCCGTTCCGCGATGACCTGGTGGAGGCCGTGGTGGGCGGCGCGCTGCAGCGCTCTATGGTGCTTGGCGGGCGGCCTGACTCGGGCGCGGTCGCTCGGCTGACCCATCAGGTCGAAGTGGTCCGGGACAACTTCGCCGGCCTGCTGCTGCTCATCCGGAGCTTCGTGGTGAGCGCGATCGGTGCGGTGGTCGGGATGGCTGCCTTGACCGGGGTCATCGGGTTGCTGGTCCTGCCGCCGCTGCTGGCGGGTTTGGGATTTTTCCTGATCTCTTTGCGATCCATGATGACCCGCCAGCGTGATCACGTACTCACCGACGAAGGTGTCGCCGAGTCGGCCAGCACGATCGCGCGCAGCCTGCGCGACGTGGTTGCCTGTGGTGCCGAGGACCGGGCATGCGCCCGGGTGGAACGCGAGGTCGATGCGCACGCGGCCGCGGAACGGACGCTGGCCCGGATGGCGGCGGTCCGCACGCTCTCGGTAGCGGTCGGTGGCTGGCTTCCGGTCGTGGGTCTGCTGGTGGGGGCGCAGTGGCTGTTGGGTACCGGCGTGACGCTGGGAGCTGTGGCCGGCGGGCTCATCTACCTCACCCAGGGGCTGCTTCCGGCGCTTCGGGCGCTGGTGGAGGGGCTGGGCGC
>CAXUFG010000157.1:0-12344 GCA_964250265.1 uncultured Pseudonocardiaceae bacterium
CCCCACCCCCGCGTGTCGCGCTGCTCTGTCCGCTGTGTCGCGCTCCCTGCCAGGCGTGTCCGAGCGCAAGGTGCGCAAGCATCCCCCGCGATGACCTGGCCGACACCGATGCGGCGGCGCGGGAGTGCGGCGGCGGTACAGTGCGCAAGGTGGAACCGAGCCGGCTACGGCTAAGGCTGCTCGGGCGCTTTGGCGTCGAGGGCGATCTGGCGGGACCCGCACCGACTGGCAAGGCCGAACGGCTGCTCAAGGTGCTCGCCGCCAAGCACGGCCAGCCGGTTCCGGTGGAGACCCTGGTCGACGCGCTGTGGCTGGACCACCCACCGGACCGCGCAGACCGCAACATCGCGGTGCTGGTCAGCCGGTTACGCCGGTCACTGGGCCGGGCCAGGATCCTCGGTGGCCCGGCCGCCTACCAGCTCGTGCTGGACGGCAGCACGGTCGTCGATCTGTTCGAGGCTGAGGAACTCGTCACCCACGCCGAGCGCGAGCTGGCACACGGCCGATACTCGCTGGCCGCCGTGGGCGCCGAGCAGGCCGAGAAACTGCTCACCGCGGCTCCGCCGCTGGTGGGCGAGGTCGACTCGCCGTGGGCAGAGGATCTGCGCTGGCTTGCGGTCAGCCAGCTGCGCCGGGCCCGGGGCTACCGGTGGCAGGCTGCCCTGGAGCTTGGCGAATACCGCACCGCCGTCGAGACTGCCGGTGCCGCACTAGCAGCCGACCCGCTCGACGAGGAGGCCTGCCGGGCGGTGATGGTCGGCCACCAGCGGGCCGGGACGGCCGGGGCAGCGCTGGCCGCCTACCACGCGCTGCGCTCCGCGCTGGCGGAGGCGTTCGGCGCCGATCCGTCGGAGGCCACCCGCGCAGTGTTCCTCTCCGTACTGCGCGCCGATCCACCTGGCTCGGGAAAGAGGCTGTTACCCGTCGAGGCCCCTGCACCGCCCACACTGGTCGGGCGCGACGCCGAGCTGGAGCAGCTGCTGGCGCTGTGGTCCCGGGCCGCGGGCGGCGCGGGCGCCACCGCATTGGTGCTCGGCGAGGCCGGCATCGGCAAGAGCAGCCTGGCCGCCGCACTCGCCGCCCGGGTGCGCCAGACCGGCGGATTGGTGCTCACCACCGGCTGCTTCGAGGCCGAACGCTCGCTGTACCTGCAACCCCTGGTGGCCGCGGTACGAGTGGTCCTCGCGCTGCACCGGCCCACCGTGCTGCGCGAGTTGGCCGGCGACTGGCTGGGCACCCTTCTCGAGCTGATACCAGAGATGGCGCAGTCCACGGGCAGCGTGCCCTACGAGCGCACTGCGCCGGAGCTGGAACACCTGCGCAGCTTGGAAGCAGTGGCAGTGTTCCTCGACCGGCTCGCCCAGCGTCAGCCGCTGCTGCTGGTGATCGAGGACGGCCAGCACGCCGGGCAGTCCACTGTAGAGGCACTGCACGTGCTGGCCACCCGGCTGGCCACCAGCCGAGTGCTGGTGCTGGTCCTTGAGCGCACCTCGGAGGACGACGGCGCACTCGCCTCACTGCGCGACCTGGCCGTGTGCATCGAGCTCGGCCCGCTGTCCGAGCAGGCCGTGGGCATCCTGGTCGCGCGCTCCGGGTTGGGCTACGGCCCGACCCAGCTCTACGAGTGGACCGGTGGGTCACCGCTGTTCGTCACCGAGCTGCTGCGCCACCCGGCCCCGGCCCCGGTCCGGCCCGGCGGGGCGATGCGGCTGGGCGTTCCCGGCTCGCTGCACGAGGCAGTAGCCGGGCGGCTCACCCGAGCCGGCGACGACGTGGCGGGGCTGCTGCAGCAGGGCGCCGTGCTCGGATCGGCGTTCTCGCTGGATGAGGTGGCCACGCTTGCCGGGGTCAACGTCGAGGAATGTGCCCGCCGAGCTGGCCGGGCACTGCGCGCCGGGCTGCTCGTGGTGCGCGGGGAGACATTCCGCTTCGCCAACGACGTCGTGCGGCAGGTGGCCTACGACTCCGCGCCGATGCCGGTTCGGATCAGCCGACACCGCCGAGCCGCCAAGCTGTTCGAGGCCCGTCCGGAGGCGGCCGCGCGCCACCTCGCCGCCGCCCAGGATTACGCCGCGGCGGCGAGGGCCTGGCTGCTCGCCGCGCACGCCGCGCACCTGGCCTTCGCCAACCGGGAGGCCGAGCGGTTGCTCGACGAGGCGTGCAGCGTGGCCCAGCACTCCGGCGAGCGGGTGCTGGTGGCCACGGTGCTCCTACGGCGCGGCGAGATCCGCACCGAACTGGGCCGGCACGGCAAGGCCCGCGACGACCTGGAACTCGCGCTGGGCATCGCCCGCGACATCGGCGACGAGCTCCTCGAGGCCCGGGTGTTGGAGCAGCTTGGCTGGACCGCCCTGTATGCCCGCGACGCACTGGGCGCGGTCGACCTCGCCTCCCGGGCCAGGGCGCTGGCCGAGTCGGCGGCCGCTGCGCCCGGCGCGCTGCCCAGCTCCCTGCTGCTGGTCGGCCGGGTGCGGCACTGGGATGGTGACTACGCTGGCGCGGCGTCGGCATACGACCAGGTGGTCACCGCCGTTCCCGGCGACACCACCACCGCGGTGGCGCTGGCTTACCGTGGCGCGCTGTTGCAGCACATGGACCGTTTCGCCGAGGCCCGCGCCGTGCTGGAGCGTGCAGCGGTGCTGTGCCGGCGCACCGGGCAGTTCCGACCGCTGCTGCAGACGTTGTTCTTCATCGGGCTGGCCCGCGGCGACGTCGGCGACTTCGAGGGCGCGCTGCGGGCGCTGGGCCGGGCCCGTCACATGATCGACGAGTACGGGGTGAGCTTCTACCGGGCCGGGATCGACACGACCACGGCGTGGCTGTTACTCGAGCTGGGCGACGTTGGACAGGCGCGGGAGCACGCCCAGCGCGCGGTGGAGCTGGCGCACCGCGGCGGCGGTGCGCTGGAACTGGAACAGGAGCTACACGCACTGCTCGCGCTGGCCGACTGTGATCTGCTCGACGGCCACCACGACGACGCCGGATCGCGGGTGGAAGCGGCCGTCCCGATGCTCGACCAGTCGCTGCCGTACCGGCCGCGGGCAGCGATGCGGCTGCTGGAGATGCAGGCACGCTTCGAGCCAGCCCAGGCCGAGGCGCTGCTGGCGTACGCCCAGCGCTACTCCTCGACGAAGTACGAGTCGCTGGCGCTGTGGCACCTGGGCCGCTTCGAGCAGGCCGCGGCCATCGCCGCGCAGACCGGCTCGGACCTATTGCTCGCCCAGGTCGGGCACCCCGGTGCCCGTGAGGCGGCACTGAGCCGGATCGCTGCCTCGCTCGCACCCGAGGTCCGCACCACCTTCCTGGCTCGCGGCCGGCTGTACCGCGTCAGGGGGCCAGGGGGTATCCCGGGCTCAAGGGGTATCACGAGTTCAGGGTGATGGTCATGAGCACGTGCGGGCGGCCGACATAGAGCTCGACGTCGCCCTGCCGGGTCCAGCCGAGTCGGGTGAAGAATCGCTCGTTGGCGACCTGCACGTGCGCGAGCATGGACACCCCGCCTCGCTGGCCGGCGGTGGACACCGCGAAGCGCACCAGCGGCGCACCCAGCCCGGCGGCGCGGAACTCTGGTAGCACCGCGAGCCGGTCACCCCGCCAGGTGCCCTCAGCCGGCTCAAGCGGGTAGAGCCGCACCGTGCCGGCCGGAGCCCCGCCGCACCAGCCCACCACGTGCAGCACATCCTCGCGGGCGTCGTGAGCGTCCACATCCGACTCGGCGAACAGCTGCTGCTCCCGGACGAAGATCTGGTGCCGGATCCGGTGGTGGCTGTCCAGCTCGTCCGATCCGGCCACCAGCCGGCAGCACAGCAGGCCGGCCGGCGGCTGGAGTCGGGTCACGCGGCGCCCTCCGGGCGGCGACCGATCTGCAGCAGCGGCTGCACCGTGTTGAGCGCCGAGCAGGCCTGGCAGCGGGCGCAGCCGGCGCCCGCGTCGTCGGCACTCATCTTGCGCAGAGCCAGGTGCGCGGCCACCTGGCGGTAGATCGGCTCGGTATAGCTGCGGGCCGGTGCCGGCACCTCGGCCATCAGGCTGCCGGCCACCGGCCGCAGCGGAACGACGAACGGGTAGACGCCGAGGTCGATGGCCCGCCGGCAACCCGCCACGGTGAGTTCGGGGTCCTCACCCATACCGAGGATGACGTAGGTGGACACCCGGCCCGCACCGAAGAGCTCCACGGCCCGCTCCCAGGTGCGGAAATAAGTGTCGATCCCGGTCCGCGCCTTGCCCGGCGCCACCCGGGTCAGCACCTCGGGATCGAAGGACTCGACATGGATACCGACGGCGTCCACTCCATATCCGTGCACCTCATCGAGCACGGCGAGGTCACGCGGTGGCTCGAACTGCACCTGCACCGGAAGTCCGGAGGCCTGCTTGACCGCGTACCCGCACTGCGCGACGTAGCGGGCACCCCGATCAGGGGCCGTCGAGCTGCCGGTGGTCAAGGTGGCGTCCACTGCCCCGTCCAGGTCCCGCGCGGCCACCGCCACCTCGGCCAGCTGAGCCGGGGTCTTCTTCACGATCGTGCGCCCGGCGGCCAGCGACAACCCGATGCCGCAGAAGGCGCACTGGTCGGAGTTGCCCCAGTAATTGCAGGTCTGCACCACCGTGCTGGCCAGCGAGTCCAGGTGCAGCAGCGCGATCTTCCAGTAAGGGATGCCCTCGGCAGTGCCCAGGTCGTAGAACCGAGGCCGGCGGCTCGTGGCGACGGAGGCCAGCTTGCGCCCATCCCGGTAGATACCCTGCCCGTCGTCCTCGGCTTTGAGCACGTAGGGGGACGCGGCCTGGGTGGGAACGGTGACCGGCACGCCCTCGATCCACAGCATGCCGGAGTCCGAGGGGCCGGCCCCGCCGCGACGGGTCTCGATGGTGGTTTCCACCCGCAACCCGAGGCTCTGCAGATCCATGATCAGCGAGGCGACCGCGGCCGAACCGTCCGGTGTCATAGCCACCTACCCCTGCCGTTTGCTGGGATAGGATTCGATCTCCGCGCGCCACCGCTCGCGCTCAGCCAGCCACTCCGCCCGTTCGGTGAAAGCCCGGTCCCCGTCGGTCGTCTCGATCGGGGTGCCGGTGTCGCCGTCCAGCACGACCACCTCCAACCGGTGCGGGCCATCCCCGGAGTACGGGTCGACGGTGGCGACCAGGGCCCGGCCGCTGGCCAGGTGCATCTCGGTGTGCCGCGTGCCGGTGTGACACACCGCATCCCAGGACCCCTCCAGATCGACCCAGGTCTCACCGGCGCAGCGAGCCGAGGCGATATCCCTCGCCCGTTGGTCGCGCTCGGCGGCTGCCGCGAGTTCCCGACCGCGCACCGCGAAGGCCGCCTCCAGCGTCAGCCGATCTGCGCCTTCGGCGGGGCAGGCCTGGAGCAACGGCTGCGGGTCGATGTCCAGGCTGAGCAGCTGATCGAAGGTGGTGGTGCTCACCCGTAGCTCCGCGAGTAGCAGGGACACCAGGGACAGCGCCCGGCGGTAGGCGTCCGGGTCGACGAGCGCTACCGGGAACAACCGGTCCTCGGTGACCCCCCATCGGACCCGGGCACGGCGCAGCGCCTCGGCCCGTTCCGCGTCCAGTCCGGTCACCACTCCCCCGGAATCGTCATGGTCGCCCCTGCTTGTTTTCACTATAGTTTACGTCGCGTCTCATACTGCATATCGACGGGAGCTGGGAACCAGATGCCCCGAACCGCCGTGGTCGCTTTAGGCGGTAACGCGATCACCCGCGCCGGCCAGGCCGGCACGCACGCCGAGCAGGCGGCCAATGCCCGCGCGATGGCGGCCACGGTGTGCGCGCTGCGGGACGCCGGATGGAACGTGATCGTGGTGCACGGCAACGGGCCACAGGTCGGCTGCCTGTCCATCCAGCAGGACGCGGCGCGCGAGACGGTACCGGTGCAGCCGCTGTTCTGCCTGGGCGCGATGACCGAGGGGCAGCTCGGCAGCCTGCTCACCCTGGCGCTGCACGACGCCGGCGGCGGCCGGCTGCCCGCGGTGGTGAGCGTGGTGACCCACGTCGTGGTGGCGGCTGATGACCCCGCCTTCGCCCGCCCCACCAAGCCGATCGGGCCGTTCTTCGACGAGGACGAGGCTCGGCGGCTGGCCACTGAACGGAACTGGACGGTGGCCCCGGACGCCGAGCGCGGCTACCGGCGAATGGTCGCCTCACCACGACCACTGCGGTTCCTCGAGCTCGAAGCGATCACAGCGCTGGTCGAGCGCGGCGCGGTGGTGGTCGCAGCCGGCGGCGGCGGGGTACCGGTGGTCGAGGACGGTCACACCTACCACGGCGTGGACGCCGTCGTGGACAAGGACCTCGCCGCCCAGGCGCTGGCCACCCAACTCGGCGCCGAGGCCCTGGTGATGGTCACCGACGTGGCGCAGGTGATGCTCGACTACAGCACTCCGCACGCCCGGCCGGTCACCGCCATGACGGCCGACGAGGCACAGCACCACCTGGAGAACGGCCAGTTCCCCGACGGGAGCATGGGGCCCAAGGTGCGGGCCGCGATCGCCTTCGTCAGGGCCGGCGGCCGCACCGCGGTGATCACCGACTCCGAACATGCCGCCCGTTCACTCGACCCGCCCGCTGACGGCGCCGCGTCAGGTACCCGGATCGTCGCCACCTCGACCTCGCTGGAAGCCGCGTCATGAGCGCCAGGAGGGTCCGGTTGTTCCGCAGCACCTACGTCGACTCGGTGGTGCAGCTCTCCGGCACCCGGGCAATGCGGGCGCTCGACGGCGTCGAGTGGGCGGCCGCCGCGATGGCCATCCCAGCGAACCTCGACACGCTCGCCGAGCAGGGCTTCAACCCGCAGGACTGGTCTGGCGGCGGCGCCAACGACCTCGTCATCGCCGTACACGCCTCCTGCGAGGAGGTCGCCGAGCAAGCCGAGCAGGCCGGTCGAGCCGCCATCTTCGACAGCCGCGGTCCCGGCGGTAGCGCGGGC
Organism: uncultured Pseudonocardiaceae bacterium; assembly: GCA_964250265.1. Taxonomy (GTDB): domain Bacteria; phylum Actinomycetota; class Actinomycetes; order Mycobacteriales; family Pseudonocardiaceae. The sequence continues at coordinate 6,947 of CAXUFG010000157.1, forward strand.
CGGGGTCCCGGCGAGGGCTCCGGGGCCGAACGGCGGCCGCGAACCCTGCGGGAGGCGATGGCTCGGGCGCCGGACAGCAACATCGCGGTGATCTCGGTGCCCGGTGACTACGCCACGCTGGAGGCGCATCAGGCGCTGTCGGCCGGCTTGGACGTGTTGCTGTTCAGCGACAACGTCTCGCTGGCTGCGGAAGTGGAGCTCAAGCAGCGAGCGCAGCGGCTGGGTCGGCTGGTCATGGGCCCTGGCGCGGGTACCGCGATGCTCGGTGGCACCTGCCTGGGCTTCGCCAACGTCACCGCGCCGGGGCCGGTGGCTGTAGTCGCCGCCGCCGGCACCGGCGCGCAGGAAGCAATGAGCCTGCTGGATCGCTGGGGCGTCGGCGTCTCGCACGTCATCGGTTTGGGCGGCCGGGACCTCTCGGCGGAGGTGGGCGGCACGATGGCGGGCTCGGCGCTGCGCCTGCTGGCCGACGACGAGCGCACTGAGGTGGTGCTGCTGGTGTCCAAGCCGCCCTCGCCCGAGGTGGTCCGCGCGGTGCTGCCAGCGGCAGGAGCCAAGCCGGTCATCGCCGCGATGCTCGGGGTACCGAGCGGTATGGACGTGCCCGGCGGTGTCACCCTCGCTACCACGCTCGAGGCCGGCGTGATCGCAACGCTGACCGCACTGGGTCGGCGGGCGCCCGACCCGGCGGCCGGACTGTGCGAACAGGTGGCCGGGGCGATGGCGACGCTGCCCGACCGGCGGCGGCTGGTCCGCGGCCTGTTCTCCGGTGGCACGCTGTGCTACGAGTCGCTGGTCATCCTCTCCGCGCACCTTCCCGGGTACCTCGGTCCGGTGTACTCCAACACCCCGCTGGATCCCGATCTCGGGCTGCCCGCGCCGGCCGGCAGCCACCTCTGCCTCGACCTCGGCGAGGAGGAGTACACCAAGGGCCGGCCGCACCCGATGATCGACCCCGAGGCGCGCATCGAGCTGCTCCGTGAGCAGGGCACCGACCCGGACGTCGCGGCCATCATTCTGGATGTCGTGCTCGGCTACGGCGCGCACGACGATCCGGCCGGTGAGCTGGCGCCGGTGTGCGCCGAGATCACCGCCGGTGGCGGACCTCTGGTGGTCGTATACGTGTTGGGCACCGAGGGCGATCCTCAGGGCTTCGACGCGCAGCGCCAGGCCTTCACCGACGCCGGATGTGTGGTCACCGAGACCGCAGCCCGGGCCTCGCTCGCCGCCGCCGCGATCGCCAGCCGCGACCCCGAGCTGGCCCGGGCGCGGCTGTGACACTCGCGCTGGTCACCCACTCGACCAAGCCGCGTGGCGGGCTGGTGCACACGCTGGGCCTGGCAGAGCAGCTACACCGGCAGGGCCACCCGGTGCACCTCGTCACGCTGGGCGACCCCGAGCTGGGGCTGTTCCGTCCGACCACGGTTGCGCACACTGTGCTGCCCGCACCGGCCAGGGGTGACTCGCTCGAGCGGCGGATCTTTGCCTCGATCGACGTACTGGCCGGCGGCCTCGGCGCGCTGGCGGGCGATGTCGACATCCTGCACGCCCAGGACTGCATCGCCGCCCGCGCCGCGGCGCGGGGGGGGGGGGCGGGCGCCCCGGGGACGGGGGGGGGGCCCCGGGGTGGGTCCCCCCCGGTCGCACCCCAGCGGACCTCAGGTCGTCGCGGCGAACCTTAGGGGGCTGCGGCGATGGAGCGGGGGCGCCGGAGCAGGAAGGCCCCGGAGCCCACCAGCACCATCCCGAACAGGCCACTGACGAACGGCGAGCTCATCGTGCCCAAACCCGGCAGGGTGCTGCTGCCGAAGACGCCCGAGCCACCGCCCGGCTTGTCACCGCTCGGCGAGGCGAAGGGGTTGTTGTCGTGGCTGCCTTCTTTGTCACGCTTGTCGGAGTTCTCGCCAGGACCGGCGGTGTTGACGCCCTGGTCGTGCGGTAGCGCGACGTAGGGGAACGAGTCACCGAATGGACGGTCGTTGCGGTCCACCTTGTCCCCAGCAGCGAGCGCCGGGACGATCTGCGGCGGCAGGCCCTTGTTGAACGCTCCCTCCAGCGTCTGAAGCTCGATGTCGACGACATCGTCGGTGAGCCGGCGACCGTTCGGGAAGCCCTGCAGGTCACCGCCGAGCGCCCCGAGCCGGTTCGGATCCCGGGTGACCGGGGTGCTCATGTTCAACCGGGTCTCCTCGGCGGGGACGAACGCCTTGGGGTTCACGTCCTTGTTGAGCAGCTGCGAGTTGAGGTCGGCCTTGATCGGACCGGCACTGTTCTGGTAGATACCGGTGGCGAAGATCTCCACCAGGTCGTTACGCGGCGTCGGCGGTGCCTTGATGCCGTAGAGCAGCTCGATGTCCTTGGGCACCTCGGGCTCGGTGACCCGGTTCAGGAACGCCTTGTTGAGATGGTCCTGCGCCGGGCTGGAGGCGTTGAAGCCGTCCTTCTGGCCCGCAGCCGACACCAACTCGTTGACCAGCGGGTTACCCAGCCGGGACACCTGCACGTACTTGCCGATGAGCTTCGCCCCACCGCCGGACTGCAGCTGCAGACTCTGCTGCTCGGTGCTGCTCCAGACACCGATCACCGGGTTTTTCGCATCGTCGTTGCGCAGCGCGAGGTCTTTTTTGGGCACCTGGATCGCGATGGTGTTGACGTTGTAGCCGCGCAGGGTGTCCTGCCCGACCTCGTTGAGCTTGGGTGCGCCGTAGAGCAGGTCGAACACCCGCAGGTCGAGGAAGAACGAGTCGTCCGCCCCGCCGGCGTAGGTCTGGCCACCGCCGGGCAGGCCGCGGATGGCCTGATCACGCAGCCTGCCATAGTCCGGCATGGACGTCGGGCCCACGTCCGAGGGGGCCGACAGGCCGTCGTTGATCAGCGTTACCTCCCGCTCGCGACTACCGGGCTTGATCGCGCTGAGCGTGTAGCCCTGCTTGAACAGCAACGTCGGATCGTTGAGGTTCTGCACGACGCCGTTGTTGTAGAGCAACGTGTTGCCGTCGCGCTTGTCGATGTTGTGGAACTGCCAGCGGTAGACGAGGTCGGGCTTGCCGTCACCATCGTTGTCGATGTTGAGGTCGTAGTGGGCGCCGGCCGCCCACGGGTAGAAGTTCGGGCCGCCGTTGGGCTCCTGGAAGGGGATCCAGTTGGCGATGATTGTTACCGTGTCCGGTTTGTCCGGGCTGGTGAAGGCGTAGACGTCGGTGTTGTCCAGCTGCGGCAGTCCCGAGATCAGCGGCGCTTCGCGGTGACTTGACGCGCCGGCCTCCGGGCCCAGGCCGGCCACCGTGCCGGCCAGCAAGGTCGTGCCAGCGGCAACCATCACCGCGGCCGCACGCCGACGGGAACTCCGCCGTGCGCCGGGAGATTGGGTCATTGATCATCCTTCCGGGTGTCCTGACCTGTGTCAGGACGGCTTCAACGGCAAACTCACGACACTGTTCGCATAGGTATCGAACGTGCGCCGAACGTCCGATGAACGGAACGTCAGCGGGGGACATCCTCTGGATGTATCCCGCTGACGCAGCGGCTCGACACCCTGATAAACGGGGGAGGGCATAGCGATAGTTCAGCTCAACCATCCATCGAGTTACGCAAAGAAACGACTCATAACCGTGCGTAGATTGATGCCGTAGCTATGCAATAACCTAAATCGAGCGATATGTGCGCCGTCCTGACCGGTTCAGGAGATCGCGATCAGGCGCTCGCCGCGCGGCACGAGGTGGCCGATCACGGGTGCGCCGGGTACCTCGCCGGCCACCAGCAGGCCCCCGGAGGTCTGGGCGTCGGCCAGTAGCAGCAGCTCGTCCTCGCCAAGTGACGTCGTGAGGTGCGGGCGCACCCAGTCCAGGTTTCGCCGGGTACCCCCGCTGACGTAGCCCTCGGCCAGCGCCTGCCGGGCACCGTCGAGGTAGGGCACCGCGGCAGCGTCCAGCACCGCCGAGACCCCACTGGCGCGGACCACCTTCATCAGGTGCCCGAGCAGCCCGAAACCGGTGACGTCGGTGGCGCACCGCGCACCGGCCGCCAACGCCGCCGCCGCGGCCTGCGCATTGAGCATCGTCATCGTCGCTACCGCGTGCGGGAAGACCTCGCCGGTGGCCTTGTGCCTGCTGTTGAGTACCCCGATACCCAACGGCTTGGTCAATGACAGCGGCGTGCCCGCCACCCCCGCGTCGTTGCGCAGAATCTGCTGCGGGTCCGCGAGGCCGGTCACGGCCATGCCGTACTTGGGTTCCGGATCGTCCACGCTGTGACCGCCGGCCAGGTGGCAGCCCGCGCCGGCGCACACGTCGCGGCCCCCGCGCAGCACCTCGGCGGCCAGCTCGAGGGGCAGCACCTCGCGTGGCCAGCCGAGCAGGTTCACCGCGACCACCGGGCGCCCGCCCATGGCATACACATCGGAGAGGGCATTGGCCGCCGCGATCCGGCCCCAGTCGTAGGGATCATCGACCACGGGGGTGAAAAAATCAGCGGTGGCGATTACCGCGAGACCGTCAGCTTTGACACCGTGCTGGATCCGCACCACCGCGGCGTCGTCACCGTCATCCAGGCCGACGATCAGCTCCCCGGCCGGATCGGTCACCTCCGCGCCGATCAGTCCGGCGACCACCGACTCCAGCTCACCGGGGGGGATCTTGCAGGCGCAGCCACCGCCGTGCGCGTACTGGGTGAGCCGGATTCTGGTAGCCGTCATAGCGCCTACCGTAACCGGCCACATACCGTCCAGACGGTTGGTCTACAGATGCCAGCCGAGCCACCAGCCAACAATGGCGCCCAGCGCCAGCGTCTCCAATACCAACAACGATATCATCAATAGGTAACCGGCTGGTGACCGTCGGCCTCGGCGGGCGCGCCGGGCTCGACGAGCTTGCCGATATAGCCATACCCGCCGCCCCAGCCGTGACCGCCGTCGCGGAAACATCGGAGGCGGCAGATTTTCCAGATCAGGGTGCAGGCTGATGTACTCGGCTAGTTCGTGCTCCCACAGCGAGTGATCGATGCCCTTCACCGTCCGACCCTTCTCGATCGACGCATTGTCACCAAGTGTCGGTCGTGGCTCGAGCCCAGCGCTTCGCCGATGGCGTCCTACCATTTTCATCGACGACCAGTGTGGCGACGTTACCAATTCGAAAGCTATTCGCCCCGATCATCACTGTAGGTCTCAACTCCCTCACCCTCGGCCATCCGATCTCCCGAAAAATAAACGCCAGCGCCATCGCGCAGCCGACACAAAAGGCGCGATGCGAATCGCATCAGTGCACCGTCCCGCACTCCGACAACGATGCGGGCAAAACGGACTATTACTGACTCACTAGCGAATTTCGGGTACCAGCGAGCTGAGCATGGTTGCGCTCGTGCTCCCGAGCCCAACAGCAGAGCTGTTCGATCACGCGCTGAG
>CAXUFG010000158.1:0-12224 GCA_964250265.1 uncultured Pseudonocardiaceae bacterium
ACTCTCACCCTCCCGAACTCAACAACAGCGCTTTTCGATCAAGCTCCAGCAACTCTGCTGTTGAGTTCGGGAGGCTCAGGGCGAATCCGACTCTGCCAGTTGCTGGGGGTGCTCACGAAACGGTGAGCTCCAGGGTGTCGTCAACAACAGTGCCCACGATGTCCTGGCCGTCACTGAGCTCGCCGGTGAGCAGCATGCGGGACAGTTTCCGGTCCACCTCGCGTCCGATGACCCGGCGTAGCGGCCGAGCCCCGAACTCGGGCTGGTAGCCGCGGTCGACGATCCAGTCGATGGCGCCTTCGTCGAGTCGCAGGGTGATCCGCCGCGCGTGCAGCCGCTGCCGGGTCTGCTCCAGTAGCAGCCCGGTGATCGTGCGAAGCGAGGGCCGATCGAGGCCGCGGAACAGGACGATCTCGTCGATCCGGTTGAGGAACTCCGGGCGGAAGTGCCGTCGTACGCTGGCCATCAGCGGCTCCCGCATCTCCTCGACCGATTTTCCTGCGCTGGCCGCGGCCAATAGCGCCTCGGCGCCGAGGTTGCTGGTCATGATGATCACCGTGTTGGCGAAGTTCGCGGTCTTGCCCCGGGCGTCGGTGAGCCGGCCGTCATCGAAGACCTGCAGCAGGATGTTCGCGACGTCGGCATGCGCCTTCTCGATCTCATCCAGCAGCACCACGGTGTACGGGGTGCGGCGGACCGCGTCGGTGAGCTGGCCGGCCTCCTCGTGACCGAGGTAGCCGGGTGGGGCGCCGATCAGCCGGGACACGGTGTGCCGGTCCTGGAACTCGCTCATATCGATGCGGACCAGCGACTGGTCCGACCCGAAGAGGGTCTGCGCCAGCGCCCGAGCCAGCTCGGTCTTGCCCACGCCGGTGGGGCCGAGGAACAGGAACGATCCGACTGGCCGGTCCGGGTGATTGAGGCCCGCGCGGCTGGCCCGGACCGCGTCGGCGACGGCCTCGATCGCCTCGTCCTGCCCGACGACCCGCGCCCGGAGCTGGTCTTCGAGGTGCAGCAGCTGGTGGCGCTCCACCTCGGTGAGCGCGGCGACCGGGATGCCGGTGCTGCGCGCGACGATGTCCGCGATGTCGCCGGCTCCGACCTCCGGCGGGCGCGCCGGACCGGCGCGCGCGGTGTCCAGCGCCACGATCGCCTGGTCGAGCTCGCGGGTCAGGGCCTCCGCGCGCTCGTAATCCTCGGCGTCGACCGCGATGTCCTTGGCCCGGGTGAGCTGCTCGACGCGCTGGTTGAGACCCTGGGTGTGCTCGCTCGGGGCGCCGGCTCGCATCCGCACCCGCGCGCTGGCCCGGTCGATCAGGTCGATCGCCTTGTCGGGCAGGAAGCGATCGGTGATGTAGCGGTCGGATAGGCGCGCGGCAGCCTCAGCAGCCTCGTCGGTGATGCGGACCCGGTGGTGGGTTTCGTAGCGCTTACGGATACCACGGACGATGGCGACGGTGTCCGCCACACTCGGCTCGGCGACCAGGATGGGCGCAAAGCGCCGTTCCAGCGCCGGATCCCGCTCGATGTAGCGGCGGTACTCCTCGACGGTGGTGGCCCCGATCACCTGCAGGTCCCCCCGGGCCAGCGCGGGCTTGAGCATGCTGCCGGCGTCCATCGCGCTGCCTTCGCCCGAGCCGGCGCCGATCACCGTGTGCAACTCGTCGAGGAACAGCACCACCGTCCGGTTAGCGGCGGTCACCTCGTCGATCACCGCGGTCAGCCGTTCCTCGAACTCGCCCCGGTACTTGGTGCCGGCTACCATCCCCGCCAGGTCGAGCGCGATCAGCTTCCGGTTGCGCAGCGGTTCGGGGACCGATCCGCTGGCGATCCGCTGGGCGATGCCCTCGACGATCGCGGTCTTGCCAACCCCGGGGTCCCCGATCAGCACCGCGTTGTTCTTGGTCCGCCGGGACAGCACCTCCAGGACCTGCTCCACCTCGTTCTCCCGCCCGATGACGGGGTCAAGGCGTCCCGCGCGGGCCGCGGCCGTGAGATCCCGGCCGTGGCGGTCCAGCCGCTGCGATGGCGCGCCCGGCCTGGTTAGGCCGCCAAGCGACTCAATGCCACCGACCAACCGGCTCACGAAGTCTTCCAGCGGATCAAATCCGGAACCGCCGGAACCAAATGGCCCATTAGGCATACCGAGCCCTCCTCGTACCGACCTCGTGCCGTGACGACGACCACGATCCGCAGGAGCCGTCCGCACCAGCCGTTCGGTACTCCGATCGTACGTCGATACACATCGAGCAAAGCGATGGCGCTGCCCATACCCCTCCGTCATGGGCAGCGCCACCGCCGGGACCGGCAGCTGTACTCATCCCGAACCCCCGATCCGGATTCCGGCTGCCGGCCGCGAAATCCGGCTAGGCCGTAGCCAGCCGGAGTGTGGGATCAACCGTGAGTGCCCGCTGTACGCCGAAAACGCTCGGAGCCGGTCTTCCGGAGACCTCCGTAACACCGCGCAAACATCACATGATCGCCGAACTCTTGTGACACCGACGCCGGGGTCTGGGGCGTGTCACGGATAGTAGCCGGACTCGCGCAACTCAGCAAATCCGGTGGCCCATCAACCTGCGTAAACACCGCCGAGGAGCTCTGAGCCAGATGCCAGGTGAGTAGGCCAAAGGCGGTGCCAACCTCGCCGCGCAGCCCGCAGCGGGATTGAGGAACGGATTTGCAGAAATTTCGGAGATGATTGAAATATTAAGATCATTCGTTTGACATATTTAAAATGCGAGGGTAGTCTCGAATTTAGATTCGCGAGGCATGTTCGCGTGATCACTCCGAGACTTACTCCAAGAAACATTAATTTGGGAGCAGTATGACTACGTTTGAAAAGCGGTCCACGGGAACCAACTACGACGATCGCGACCACCACCAGTGGGACGGTCACCAGCAGCGCGCGAGCGTGGCCACAGCCGGCAATGTGATGTCCGCATGGACCGCCGCCAGCTACGACTACGCTGAGCAGGTGCTGAAGGCTCAGCGACAGTTCTTCCACAGCATGCTGGCCGCCGCCGGGCCGATGTTCGACGTCGCGAGGGACGTCATGTCCTCGGACGCCGATGAGGGCAGGTCGACGAACCAGCTGGATGCCAGGAGTGACCAACACCGCGACACCTCGAACAGGTCGCGGAAAAACGAGCGTTACAGCGACGATGGCGCGGCGGAGCACCATAGATCCTCCGCCGACAACAATACGTCGGACGACAATGCGTCGAGCACTAACAGGACCGCCCCCGTCGCTAGCGTTGCCCGCAAGCGCCCCTGACCGAATACCGATGACCGTCTGAAGACTTTAGCGATTCCGTCACCGGAAGGCGTTCGACGTGCTGCCCATGGCGTCGAACGCCTTCCGGTGACTGCCCTTCGGCAGACGGTATGGGACGTCGCCGGGTCTGGGGCTACTCTCGACGAGAGAGACCCGTCACATGGACGACACTGGTTCAAGGGGGTGACTGCGCCGAGTTACCGCTGTTCGGCTGCGGAGCCTTCCACGGCGGGTGCGGGCGTCGCGCCGCAGCACTGAACAAAGCAAACCGGCTTAGCAGGCCACTGATCTTAGTATCATGGCGTCCGGGTGGTCGGTGACCCTCGTCCCGGAGCTCCTCCCCGAGAATCGATTGCAGAGATGACATGTGCCCACCGGACAGCGCTGACGACGCGGTCGAGCGCAAGTCACAGCTCGTGGAGGCACAGCCGGCGGCACCGGGGGACCAGCCGGTCCGTCTCGACGGTAACGGTCACGGCCCGGCCGAGCTGGCACTGCGGCTGGCCGCGATTGAGGCGGCACTCCTCGAGGTCACCCAGCGTTTCGCCGGCGAGAGTGACCGGGCGCTCGCCAGGGAACGGGTGATCGACCGCCAGCATGAGGAGATCGAGCGGCTGAGGTCGATCGAGCGAGCCGGGCAGCTGCGACCGGTGGTCACCGACCTGGGCCGGCTGCGCAACGACCTGCTGCGCCAAGCCGGGACGGTCCCGGCCGAGATGACCGGCTCGCAGGTCGCGAACCTGCTCGATTCGTTCGCCGCGACGGTGGACGAGACGTTGGAGCGCTGCGGCATCGCTGTGCTGCCGTGCGCAGTGGGCGCTGCCTTCGCACCGAAGTGCCACCAGATCGTCGGCGTCGTAGAGATCGACAACCCGGAGCGGGACGGCACGGTGGCCGAGGTGCTCCAGGATGGCTACGCGGAGATCGACGGGGGGAAGGTCGTCGTTCCGGCCCGGATCAGGCTGCACCGTTATTTATCTGACTAAGGAGAAGGCGGATGGCTGAACCTGTTAATGGGCCCGCGGGTGGGCGCGCTAACGGTACGGGCCGAGTCTTCGGCATCGACCTGGGCACCACTTACTCGGCGATCGCCTACATCGACGAGACCGGGCGCCCGACCGTGTGCCGCAATGACAACAACTCCGAGATCACGCCCTCGGTCGTGCAGTTCGAGACGCCGACGAATGTCGTGGTCGGTGAGTCGGCGAAGCAATCGGCGTTCATCGACGCCGACAGCGTCGTGAGCCTGATCAAACGGCAGATGGGCGAGGACCGGGAGTACGAATTCCATGGCGAGCTCCACACACCTGAGTCGATCTCGGCGCTGATCCTGCGCCGGCTGGCCACCGACGCCGCGCACTACACGGACGGCCCCGTCGAGCAGGTGGTGATCAGTGTTCCGGCCTACTTCGGTGCGCGGCAGAAGGAGGCAACCAACAAGGCTGGTCTGATCGCTGGGCTCGACGTCGTCGGCATCCTGCCCGAGCCGGTGGCCGCTGCCGTGCATTACGACCTGACCAGAGGCGGGACCGACAAGACGGTGCTCGTCTACGACCTGGGCGGCGGCACGTTCGACACCACCGTAATCCGGGTCGGTGACAGCGAGATCACCGTCGTCTGCACCGATGGGGACACCAACCTGGGCGGCGCGGACTGGGATGCCCGACTGCGTGATCATCTCCTGGCGGCCTTCGTCGCGCAGGCTGCACCCGCCGAACCGCCGGAGGACGACGCGGAGTTCCTCCAGGAGGTGGCGAACAAGGCCGAAGAGCTGAAAAAGCACCTGTCGAGCCAGGAAAGCCGGCCAGTGCAGCTGCGCTTCGCCGGTGCCGCGGCGCGAATCGTGCTCACCCGGGCCGAGTTCGAGACGATGACCGCGGACCTGCTGGACCGCACCATCGAGATCGTGCGGCGGACGCTGAACACTCTGGAGCAGCGCTCCCCAGCAGCGACGATCGATGAGGTGCTGCTCGTGGGCGGGTCCACCCGCATGCCGATGGTGGCCACCCGGCTGGCCAAGGAGTTCGGGTGGGAACCCAAGCTGCACGACCCGGAGCTGGCGGTGGCCAAGGGCGCGGCGATCTTCGCGCTCTCCCGCGTCGTGTACCGGATGCAGCAGGAGGCCAAGCAGAGCGCCGGCAGTGCCGATGCGGCAGAGCGTGAGGCCGCGAAGGTCGTCACGGAGGTCGCCCGGCAGTACGGCATGTCGGAGCAGATGGTCGAGCAGCTCTCCGCCAAGAAGACTCAGAGCGTCCTGCCGAAGGCGTTCGGGGTGGGGGTCACCGATCGAGAAATCACCCGCGACTACGTCAAGCACCTCGCGTTCGCCAACGATCCGCTGCCCACCGGTGAGCGCCCACTCGCGGCCAAGACCACCCACCACGCCCAGACTGAGGTTCTCATCCAGCTCTACGAGCAGGCCGGTGCGGTGCTCAGCGAGGAGTTGTCGGCCAACAATCCGATCAACGAGGGCCGCGGCCTGATCACCGGTATCCCGCGGCAGCCCGTCGGGCAGTACGCGTCGATCGACATCGTGATGTCCATCGACGAAGACGGGCTGCTGCAACTGCGGGCCACCGAGCGCAGCACCGGGAACGACCTGGTCATCAAGGTCGCGGTCGGGCTGTCCGCGGAGCGGCTCGGGCTTGCCATCGACGCCGTCTCCAAGATCTCGATCTCGAGTTGACGCCAGATGGCCGGCTTCGATCCCCGGTCCTATGAGGATCAGGTGCTCAAACCGCTGCGCAGGCGGCTGCCGCACCTTCCCGAGGACCTGCTCACGCGCTACGCGGTCGAACTGACCATGGATCCCACCGCACTACGCGAGCGGATCGCCAGCGTGGTCCGGTTGTGGAACAAGGCGGCGCTCAAGGCCGGGCCGACCGGCCTGGTGTGCCAGCAGTTGCTCCGAGAGCACGACGAGCTCGAGCGCAGCGGGGGCGCCGGAGGCGGCAGCCCCCTGAGCAACCCACAGTGGTGGCAGCGCTGGGCGGCAACCCGCCACCAGCAGCTCGACTCGGACATCGCGGAGCTGGCCGCGCTGCTGAGGGCAAGCCACGGCGAACTCGGCGTGATCACGCACAACCAGCTGCGGGCGGCTGCCGCCGCCCATCCCGCCCTCGGCGACACCGAGGTCGAATCGGCCGGCAAGGCCGCGGGACTGCGGATCGTCGAACCCGTCGAGCTCCCGACCGAGGCCGGGATGAGCGGCCGGTTCGAGAGCCTCACCACCAAACTGCTCGCCGCGGGCGCCGACAGCATCCCGCGGCTGCTGTTCCCCGAGCTGTCCAGTTTCGGCCTGCTCGGTGGCTGCACGGTGATCCCCCGTCCCGGCGGCGGTGACGCGGCGCTGTCCCTGCGCGTCGCCGAGAAGCGCGCGGTGCACCTGGACACGATGCCGGACAGCCCGACCACCCGCGCGCAGCGGGAGGCGGTGGGCATGCTGGTCAATGCGGCGAAGGGCGGCACCGACCTCACCACGCTCGCCCTGTTCCACCTGCTGGGCCAGGTGCGGGAAAAGCACACCGAGGGCGCCCAGCCCCGCACCCTGTTCACCCTGCTGACCCGCCGCGGGGTGCGCAGCGACGACGCGGGCCGGATCGTTGTGAGCGTGCTCGCGGAATCCGCCGCGCGACCCGACCCGCTCACGGCCATCACCGACCTCCTGGCAGGGGGCAAGCTCCTCGCCGCTCACCAGCTCGCGACCACGCTGGCCGGCCCGGTGGGCGAGAAGGTCCGCGACGCCGTGCGGCGCCAGCGCGAGGAGGTGCACACCCTGCGCCGGGACGCCGCGGAGGACCTGCGCACCGGCCGCGACGAGCAGGCCCGCCGGCGGCTGCGCGAGGCGCTGCGGCTGGCCCGCGACCTGCCCGAGCTGGCCGCCGAGCTCGCGACGCTGCCGGCTGCGCCCGTCGCGTCCGTCACCGCGAACCCCGACGGCGCCGGCGTCCGCATCGCCTGGCGCCCAGCGCCCGACCACGACGAGGTGACCACATTCCGGGTGGTTCGCCGGGAGGAGCGCCCGCCCGCCGGCATCGACGACGGCTGCGAGATTCCGGCCGGCTCTGGGTACTCGATCAACGGGTACTCGATCAACGACGACGCGCCCCCGGTGGGTCGGCCGGTGCACTACGCGGTGTTCGCCCGCACGGTGTCAGCACAAGCCGGGTCAGCACAGGCCGGGTCAGCACAAGCTGGGCCGTGGTCACTGCCGGCCTGCGCCGCGGTACGGGTGGTCCCGCCGGTGACCGACGTGGTGATCGAGGGCGGCCGGGACCTGATCACCGGGCGCTGGCGGATCCACCCCGACGTCGCGGTGGTCGAAGTGCACCGCTCCAGTGTCACCGCCGTCCCCGACGGCCGGGGCGAACCGGTGCCACCGAAAGACATGACCGTGCAGCGCAACCGGGGATTCTGCGACGAGACGGCGGCCGAGGGCGTTGCGTACTTCTACACGCTCATCGCCTGCTACCCGCACCCGAACGGTGCAGGCGCGCTCCGGTCGTCGGCAGTCGTCGTGCGCGGCGCCACCCGCCCGGAAGCCCGACCGGTGGCCGCGCTGACCGCCACTGCGGCCCCTGGCGCGGATCTCGCGGTGCGGCTGTCCTGGTCCCAGAGCCCGGGCAGCGAGATCGTCATCCGCCGCTCGCCCCGTCCGTGCCCCTGGGAGTACGGCCAGCTAGTGGCGCTCACTGAGCTGGCGGGCTACGGGGACGAGCTCGAGGGCACGGTCACCACGAAGGGCGGGTCGATGACACTGCTCGCGCAAGTACCCCCTGGTCGCTCCTACTGCGTGCCGTTCACCCTCGACATCGACGGCGCGATCCGCGGGCAGGACGCCGTGGTGGATCTGGCCGATCCGGTGCACCGGCTGCGCGCTCAGCGCTTCGGCGACGATGTCCGCATCACCTGGTGCTGGCCCGAAGCAGTGAGCGCGGCGGAGGTGCGGTGGGCGGGCGGCAGCCGCCGGATCACCGTGGCGCAGTACCGCGACGAAGGCGGCTGCCAGCTGCGCGGCGTCCCGACGGTGTCCCGCGTCGAAGTGGGCGCGGTCATGCTCGGCGACAGCGGAGAATGCCACTCGCCCACGACGTCGGTGCTGGTCGAACCGCGGTCGCCACAGCTGAGCTACCAGCTGCGCCGCCGTGGCACTCGCCTCACCGGCGGCGTGTGGTGCGTGGTGACGCTGTCGGGCGCGCAGCCCGTTGTCGGGGTTACGATCATCATCGTGGCCGCGCCGGGGCACGCCATGCCGCCCTCGCCCGAGGCAGGGGTTGAGCTGCTCCGGCAGCGTGTGGTGATCGATCCCGCGGCGCCGGTCGTGCTGGAGGCGGCGGTTCCGCGATTACCCAAGCCGTACTGGTTGCGGTGCTTCCTCGCCGAACCTGCACACGTCCAGCTGCTCGACCCACCGCTGAGCCAGTTGAAGGTGTCATGAGATGGCCACCGTCGCGTGCCCGTACTGCTATCACCCCATCAACCAGGGCAAGCTGGCCTACCAGTGCCTCGGGCGGGGTGTACCGGGCGGCGCGAGGTGCGCCAAACGTGAGGATGAGCTCCGCCAGCAACTGACCAACGTCCGGACGGCCGCGTACCCGACCTTCGTGCCGCCCTCGCGCCGGTTGCTCGGCGGTGTTGGCAAAGGCGGGAGTGGCAAATCGGCGTGCCCGCACTGTGGCGGACGCACCGGCCTGCGGGCCTGCCCTGCCTGCCACACACCGCTGTCGTCGATCTTCGCGGAGAGCCGCAGCCCGCTCGTCGGCATGGTCGGCGGCAAGGGCGCCGGCAAGACGGTCTACCTCTCGGTGCTCTACCACGAACTGTGCACGACGGTGCGCCGCCGGTTCCTGGCTGACATCCGGCTGACCGGGGATCAGCAGGGTGGTGCCGGGTCGCCCCGGCAATGGCTGGAGAACTACGTCGAGCAGCTCTTCACGCACCGGAGGCTGTTCGAGCAGACTGCCGAGTCACTTGACGGGCTGCGCGCGCCGGTCGTCATCGAGTGGCGGCAGCCCAGGCGGTGGCTGGGACTGCGGAGATTGTGCACGACGGTGCTCTCCTTCTACGACGCTGCGGGTGAGGACCTCACCAGCCAGGACCGCGTGCATACCCAGGCCTACCTCGGCGTGGCGAACGGGCTGATCCTGCTGCTCGACCCGTGGCAGCTGCCCGGGGCGATGGACCGCATCGACGTGCCCGCCGCCGCCGTCCGGGAGGCCGAACCCCCACTGGAGGTGCTCAACCGGATCACCGAGCTGCTGCGGGTGTCCCACGAGGTGAAGGCGAGCCGGCGGGTGAAGGTGCCGCTGGCCGTCGTGTTCGCGAAAATGGACGCGTTCTTTCCGGTGCTCGGCGGCAGCCACCCGCTGCTGGTCAAGCCCGCGGCGCTGGCACATGACGGCAAGCTGGCAGGCTACGACGAGACAGCGGGCCAGAATACCCACGAGCACGTGCGGAGCATGCTGCACGACTACGGCGCGGACGATATCGACGCCCACCTCATGCACAACTACGCGACCTTCCGTTACTTCGCGGTGTCGGCCCTGGGTGCGGCCCCCGACTACGCGGCTAAGGCGGTCGACCCGGGTGGCGTGCAGCCCTTCCGCGTGGAGGAGCCGCTGCTGTGGCTGCTCGAGGGTTTCGGCGTGATCGACCGGAGCCGGGCGTGAGCGGCGGGTTCGGCTCGCTGTACTACACCGACTGCCGCCCCGGGCAGGGCCTGCAGGGCGGCGCGGGCTTCCAGTTCCAGGCGGCTTCGCCCGGGATCGCTTTCAAGGCCATGCCGCTGGTGCAGCGCACGGCGCTCTACGAGCCTCCGGTGCGGTGGATGCGGGAGCGCCGGCCGGTCGCGGACTACCCACCGTCGCTGGCGCACACCGCAGACGGAGACCTGTTCGCCACCGCCGCGGGGTGCTACCTCGGCCGGGAGGCGAACGGCACGCGGGAGGGTAACCAGTTCACCCACGCAGTCGTCACCCGCGATCCCGCGGACTACGGGTCGGTCCGGCCCGCGCAGCTGTGGGGCGCACCATGGTGGGCCGCCGGGCCCGACCCGGCTACCGTGCTCGACGAGCTGGCGGCGCGCCCGGCACCGGGACCGCTCGACGTGGAGACCGTCCGCGATCGGGTGCGGGCCACCGCGGGCGGCGAAGCCCGGCTCACCGCGCTGCTCTCGGCGATCCATCACCTCGCCGACCCCGAGCACCGGCGCACCGTGGTGCTGGTCAGCGCCGACCCCGAGGCGGCCGCCTGCTGGATCGCGGCGGCAACCCTGCTGCTGCCCGCACCAGATGCGCTGCGGGTCAGCTTCAAGATCTTCCTAGCGGACGGCCAGTACGGCCGGCACGACATCATCGCGCTGCACCCGGAGTGGGCCGGGCGGTGGGCCGACACCGGATCCGGCAGCGGTCTGGCTGTCTTCGACCTCGACCGGGGCGACCACACCGCCGTGCAGGCCACCGCCGCCGCCGGCTTCTGGGTCCCCCGCTTGCTGGCCGAGGATCCCTACGACGTGGTGGACGCCGTCGAACTTGCGGGCCAGTTCGCCCGGGCCCGCACTGATGGTGCCAGCGTGCCGACCGGTGCCGACCGACTCGCCGCGGTCATCGCTGCCGCAGGTGAGCGGGTGCCGGCGCCAGGCTGGGTCGAGGAGGCAGCCGACTGGTTGTTGACCGCCCCCGAGGACGCGATGCGGATCGCCCGCGACCCGGTGTTGGGGGCGGTGCTGGACGCGGCCCCGCAGGCGGCGGTGCTGCGCACGCTGGCCGCCGCTGCCCCAGCGCGCGGGTGGGCCTGCGCCGCCGTCCAGATCCGGCGGGCACTGCGCAGCGCCGAGATCAGTGAGGCACTCACCTCCCCCGACGGGGTCGCCGCGCTGCGCATGTTCACCGCGCGCGAGCCGCTACCGCCGCTGGAGGGGCCGGAGGAAGGCTGGCCGGACGAGGACCGCGAGCGTGGCCGGGTCGAGATCGAACAGGCCTTGCGCGGGGCTCGGCCGGACCAGGTTCCCCTGTTGCTCACCGTGGCCCGCCGGCACGCCGTGGTGCCCGTGACCGCGGCGTTCCGCGACGCCGCGTACGGGTTCGCCGCGTGGTGGGTGCGGCAACGGGATCCCGATCTTGCGCCGGAGCGCTGGCTTGCCCCGACTGAGGCGCTTGACTGGGTGCGTGACGTCCTGCGGGACTGGTTGGCAGCTGGCCCGCACTACCCCTACGCCGTGGAGGCCCTCCGGGCGCGCTGGTGGCGCTCACTGTGGCCAGAGGCCTGTGATCCGAGCGACGAACTCGACAAACAGCTGATGTTCCTGGCCTACCAGCACCTGGAGGGCGCGAAGCGGGATCAGCTGGTGCGGGATGTCCAGGAGTGGGCATTCGCGCGGATGGTGGGCGAGACCCACCCCAGCACGCTGTCCTGGGACATTCTTTTCGGCGCGCGAATACCGGATCTGGCCGAAGCGGTGACCTTCTTCGCGGCTCTGGTGAACAGCGGCCGGACGCCCTCTACCGGGGTTGGGTCGAAACTCTGCGCGGTGCTTGAGAGGGAACCCCGCGATACCGCGCTCGCTTTTCTCGGGAACTGCTCGGAACTCCTCGCGATCACGATTTATGAGGCACTGAAAGGCAGGTGGCCCCGCCACGGCGGCGCCGCAACAGCTGATGAGTGCCGGGCTGTCGCGTTCACCTTCGTCGTGGTCACCCGCAATGCGACCAGCGACCCGACCGATCAGCAGCGCGTCCTGGGGGAGCGCCTCGCGGGACTCGTCGCCGCAATGCCCAAGGACGTCCGGGCCGCGGTCGATCGGAGCTACCCGGGTGGACTCGGGCGGCCGTGGCGGGACTGGGTGTCCGGGATCGAACCCCGCCGGCGGCGCCTGCGCCGCCGGGCCAGCCCGGGGCCGGGGCCGCGGCCCGGGCGCGGGTGGAGCTGTAGAGGTCGAACGCGTGCCAGGCGC
>CAXUFG010000159.1:0-12142 GCA_964250265.1 uncultured Pseudonocardiaceae bacterium
CAACCCCCCGGTCCCACTCCTTCCGCGCCGGGGGGGCCGTGCCCCGCCACCCCCCTCAGCTAGACCATACCGCGGACGATCAGTTCATCGTCGGGCGACGCCAGCTCAGTTCAGCTGAAGATATTCCCGCCGGGACCGCCATTCGCACTGCCGCCCGCGCCACCGATTCCGTCACCGGCGCTGTTGATCTGGTCACCGAACGCATCGATGTTCAAAACGTTCAGGCCCAGGCCACCGCGCCCGACGCCGCCCGCGCCGCCAATGCCACCGTTGCCACCACGGCCGGCGTCACCACCCATGCTGAACAGCGACAGCACGGTCCGAGCCGGCAGCAACTCGACCTGCTGACCGTCGATCTCACCAAAGCTCAATGCGTCAGACATCAATCCTCCTAGGGACTATTGCCCCGGCGGTATCCGGGGCTGCACATCACCTCGTCGGCGGCATTACCGATTTGGCATCACATACATTGCCTGCCATTGGAGCCACACGGCAATTGGTAGTCGCACGTAAATTCCTGACTGGACCACGTAGCGACCAGGATTTTTTCATGCCGGCCCGAGAATCCCATAAAAAGGGAAGGGAGGGATGGCCACGATGTGGCCATCCCTCCCTTATAAACGGCATGCCGCGATCAGTTGATCGCTAGCGGCATCAGCGGAGAATCAGCTGAGGACAGCTCCACCCTTGCCACCATCGGCGCTGCCGCCCGCGCCACCGAATCCGTCACCGGCGCTGTTGGTCTGGTCACCGAACAGGTTGAGGTTGATCAGGTTGATACCGAGGCCACCCCGGCCCGTACCACCGGCGCCACCCTCGCCGCCGTTGCCGCCACGGCCGGCGTCGCCGCCCATGCTGAACAGCGACATCACGGTCCGAGCCGGCAGCAGCTCGACGTGCTGGCCGTCGACCTCGGCAAAGCTCAATGCGTCAGACATCAAATCCTCCTAGGAAAGGTAGTCCCGGTGGCCACCGGGACGAAACGCTTCATCGGCGGCATACCGATTCGGCACCACATACATTGCCGATATTAGAGTCACGAGGCAATCAGTAGTCACACGTAATTCGTTCTGATCGACTACTTATGCTTAGATTCCGGCGGTGAGCGTGCTTTTCAAATACGTAGATGGCGACACTGAGCCGCGTATTCCATCCTGCCCGGTACCTACCGCGAGGAGTACTTACTCCACATGCGACAGAACGGGAGGGGTGGCCGCGGCCACCCCTCCCGTTCTGTACTCTCACGCCACGCGATAACGTGATCGCTGGAGTCAATCTCGCGCAGGACCGATCAGCCAGCGGGAGCAGCAGCGGGTCCAGCAGCGGGTGCAGCGGCACTCGCGGCACCGCCAGTAGTAGCACCACCGTCGGCACTGCTAGCGCCGCCGACACCACCGGTGAGGGTGTTGTTCACGTCGCCCTCGGTGTAGAAGACGGGGTACCAGAAAAACGCCTTACCGCTGCTCGCACCGGCGGCACCACCGGTGCCGCCCATCCCGCCGTTGCCGGTGTCGCCACCCTGCGGGCCGCTGCCGGCAGCGCCGGTGCTGAACAGGGACAGGACGGTGCGTGCCGGCAGCAGCTCCACGTGCTGCCTATCGACCTCCGCAAAACTCAGTTCATCAGACACGAGTCCTCCTAGGAAGGTTGAGTCCCGGTGGTCCCGGGCACAGAAAGTCACCTCATCGGTGGCATTGCCGATTCGGCACCACATACCCTGCCGAGAAACAAGGCCATGCGGCAATTGGTAGTCGCACGTAAGTCCACAGGCCAACTACCTAGCAGTCACGTCACTTTTTAAATACCTAGCAAGCCGCGATATTCTACGGAGATTTCGGGACACCAGGTACGAAACAGCAGGTCACCACATCCAAGGCTCGTGATCAGGCGATGGGGATAGCACGGAGCAGATCCCGCAGTCCATCGGCGTCGAGAAGGTCAGCGGGTCGCACCGTGCGGTTGTCACGAACATAGTGAAATGCCGCGCGGACATGGTCCAGCGGGGCGCCGGAGAGCGCCGACCAGGCGAGCCGGTAAGCAGCGAGTTGCACACTCACCGCGCGAAGCACAACGTCGTCAGGCACTGTCCCGGTCTTCCAGTCGACCACCGTCCAGCCGCCATCAGGATCTGCGAACACCGCATCCATCCGGCCTCGCACGCCCACCCCGTCGAACACGGTCTCAAAGGGGACCTCGACATCGTGCGGGCAACGCAGCGCCCACTCGCTGGCAAGGAAAGCTGTCCGCAGCGATCCGAGTTCGGTATTCGGGGCGGCCGCCGCGTCTGCTGCGCCGGGCAAGTCATCGTAATCGATCAGCCGGGTGGAACCGAATCGACGCTCCAGCCATGCGTGAAACGCGGTACCGCGACGCGCCATCGGGTTCGGGGAGAACGGTAGTGGTCTACGCAGCCGTGCGGCCAGCGCCGATGGGTTATCGGCGAGCTCCACGAGCTGGCTCACCGACAGATGCGCGGGCAGCACAATCTGTTGTTCAGCGCGTCGAGCGTCCCGCTCCGCGAGGAGCACATCGATCTCGCGCTGCCAATCCGCTGCGCTGGGGGCCGGTTCGTGGTCCGCTGCCAGCACGTCGCGCACCAGCTGGCCTCCCTCTGCTACCGCATCACGGCGCGGGCCGAGCGAGTCGACTGGCCAGGGCACCTGCCGAGGCGCAGTGTCCAGCGGGTTGGGCTCGCCCTCGCCGGGCGTCGCAGCCCACTGATCGATCACACTGTGCGCCACGTCGCGAACCTCCCGCAGAAACTCAGAAGGCGATCGGGGCGCGCTCCCAGCCTCGCCCCAATGGTGGCCGCTGACCAGCAGGATCTGTTCGGCCCGGGTGAGTGCGACGTACAGCAGCCGGCGTTCCTCCGTCAGCCTGCGGCGCTCGAAAGCGGCCTCATGCGCCGAGAGCGCCTCGGCGAGCTCCTTCTGGTCAGCGCCGGGCGGCAGTGTGAGATCGGGCAGGTCGGCGCGGTCGCCGCGCAGCGTTACCGGCAGCTCAGTGACCGTTCTCAGCCACGATGAGCTCTTCTTGGCCGCCGGGAACACCCCATCGACCAGGTGTGGGACGGCCACCAGCTGCCATTCCAGGCCCTTGGCGGCGTGCACGGTGAGGATCTGCACCCGGTCAGCGGCGACCTCGACCTCGCCCGGCTCGAGACCGTCTTCGGTGTCCTCGGCGGTATTCAAGTAGTCCAGCAGCGCCGGCAGGCCAGCCAGTGGGCTGGCCGCGGCGAAGTCCGCGACCACGTCAGCGAAGGTGTCGAGGTGGGCCCGGCCGGCAGGTCCGGGACGGACCAGCGACTCGGTGTCCAGCAGCAGGGTGCGCTCAGCGTCGGCCACCAGATCGGTCAGCGGCTGAGTGATCCGGCGCCGCAACGCCCCCAACTCGGCAGCCAGCGTGCGTAACCGGCGGTAGCCCAGCTCGGAGTAAACCATCGGGTCGCCGGGCGAATCGAGCGCATCCACCAGCCCCGCGGCCTCGGCAGCCTCCCCGGGCAACTCCCCCGGCAATGCCGCCAACACCTCCGCCGCAGTGACGCCCTGACCTGCGTCATCGCGATGTGGGCCATCGTGACTTCGGCCAGGGATCCGGTGATCGATCGCCAGTTCCCGGGCACGTCCCCACAGCGCGGCCAGGTCGGCGGCACCGATCCGCCACCGTGCACCGGTCAGCAACCGCACCGCAGCGGTGCCCGCCAATGGATCGACAAGCAACCGCAGCACGCTCACCAGATCGCGGACCTCTGGCGTGTCCAGCAGCCCGCCCAGCCCGACCACCTCGACCGGGACGTCCCGGGAGCGCAACGCGGTGGCCAGCGCCGCCATGTCCGCGCGGCGGCGCACCAGCACCGCGGCGCTGGGCGGGACACCGCGGTCGGCCACCGCCGAGTGCCATCGGTCCGCGATGGCGGCAGCCACCCAGCTGATCTCAGCCCGGACATCGGGCAGTAGCGCGCAGCGGACCTCGCCGGGTTCGGCACCGTCCCGGCTGCGTAGCTCGTCCACCTGTACGCCTGCGTCGCGAAGCTCGCCGGAGACGGCGTTCGCCACCGCGAGCACCTCAGGAGGGTTGCGGAAGCTGGTGAGCAACCCACGGGTCACCGCGGGCGTCCCATCCGGATTGGGGAAGTCTGTGGTGAAGCGCGGCAGGTTGGCCGCCGACGCACCACGCCAGCCGTAGATCGACTGGCAGGGATCGCCCACCGCGGTCACCGGGATAGCGGCAGCACCGAACAACGACTGCAGCAGCACCCGCTGGCTGTGCCCGGTGTCCTGGTACTCATCAAGCAGCACAGCCCCGAAACAGGCCCGCTGCGCAACTGCGACCTCCGGATGATCGCGTGCCAACCTGGCCGCGACGCTCATTTGGTCACCGAAGTCGAGCACCCCCTCGCGTCTCTTGAGCGCGATGTGGCGCTCCACCAGCGGCAACATCGCCAGGCGGGACTGTTGCGCCTCCACCACCGGCTTGAGGTCGCCACGCAGCGGGCCACGTTGGCGAGCACTGGGCGCAGCCGTGACCAACGCGGCGATCAAGTTCTCGGTGTACGTGCGCAGCTGGGCTGGCTCGCACAGATGCTCGGCCAGCTGCCCGGCCAGCCCGAGCAGCCAACCGGTGACCGTCCGAGGCACCTTGCCGCCCAGGTCGAGATCCGGTTCCCAGCCGGCGGTAACCCGGTGCGCGAGCTGCCACGCGCCGGTCTCGGTGAGCAGCCGGGCACCTGGGTCGGTGGGTAGCCGCAGTGCGTGCTCGGCGACCAGGCGGCCGGCATAGGCGTGGTAGGTCAGCACGGTGGCTTCGCCGGCCACCACCGCCTCCCTACGCTGTCCGGTCGGGTCAAGCCGCTCCAGCACCGGAGCGCCGGCGAGCCGGCGCAACCGCGCCCGGATCCGATCGGCGAGCTGCTGGGCTGCCTTGCGGGTGAACGTCAGACCGAGCACTCCCTCGGGGGTGACGTACCCGTTGGCGACCAGCCAGACCACCCGGGCCGCCATAGTCTCGGTCTTGCCAGAACCAGCACCGGCGACCACGAGCGTAGGCCGGCGAGGGTCGGCGCCGATGACGGCGGCCTGTTCCGCGGTAGGGGGTGGGGTTCCGAGTTCCGCGGCGAGCTCGACGGGCCCGATGCGACCCGCGGCACTTGCGCAATCAGCCGGCACCACCGTCATTCCGTCACCTGCCGCCCGGCTTCATGCAGCGGACAGGCGATCTTCGAGGGGCATCGCGTGCAGTCGCCGTTGTCGATAGCAATGAACTCCGGGCCTGCGGTGCGCCGGGCCGCCTCGCGTACGACACCGTGCCAGCGCGTCAGGGCCGGCGGGTCCAGCGGCTGTTGATTGCGCTGCAGACCGGCGGTGGTGCGGGCGGACACCTGAACGATGCACGCTCCACCGGGTTGCGCGGGTAAGCCGTGTTCGGTGAACGCACCGTGGGCCGCGGCAAGCTGGTAGATGGCCAGTTGCGCGTGATCCTCGGCGGCCTGCTTGCTGATCGGCGTCTTGCTGGTCTTCACATCGACGATCACGGGACGGCCGTGACAGTCACGCTCCAGGCGGTCCACCCGCCCGCGCAGCATGACGGCATTGCTGTCTGCGGCACCGTCTGCGGGGTGGTCATCGGGGGGAAGCTGCACCTCGATGTCCTGCTCGCAGCCGACCTCGGTGAGCTCGCCGCGGCTGTCGCGCCACCAGCGGCGGAACATCTCGACCATCTGGCGGACGCGCTGCTGTTCCGCGCGGGAATACCACGGGGCACCGGCGTCGACACCCGCCCAGGCTTGCGCCAGAGCTTGATCGAGTTGCTCGTCGGTGGCGCCGGCCGCCACCGCCTGAACCAAGCTGTGCACCAGCGACCCGGTGACCGCGGCCAGCGCCCGGGTGTCCTCGCCCCCGTGCCGGGTGAGCAACCAGCGCAGCGGGCAGCTCGACACCAGCTCCACCAGCGATGGGGACACCCTGGCCGGCTCGCCCGACTCCCGCAGCGGGGATTGGCTCGACAGCGGCCCCAGCCCGTACCAGGAATCGGGGTGCGCGCCGGGCACTCCGGAGTCTGCTAGCTGTGCCAGACCCGCCGCGGCGGCACGTCGTCGCACATCACTCTCGGCGGGATCGCAGCACACCCGGCGCAATTCGGCGAGCAGTTCGGGTAGGCACAGCCCCCGCTCGCGAGGGGCCACCGGCCGCTCGTGCGCCGACGCATCGGTGCCCTCCAGCTCATCAAGGAACCGGGAAGGCTGCTCGTCTTCGCCACGTACCGCGCTGACCAGCAACCGGTGCCGGGCGCGGCTGAGGGCCACGAGCAGCAGTCGCCGCTCTTCGGCCAGCAGCGGCGCGGTACGCGAAACCGTGCTGGAATCTATCCCCGCGATTGTGTCGACCAGGTGCTCCACGCCGAGCAGGGAGCCGCGCAGCCGCAAGTCCGGCCAGTTGCCCTCCTGCACTCCGGGCACCGCGACGAGAGACCACTCCCGGCCGGCTGCGGCGTGCACGGTGAGCACGGCCACAGCCTGCCCCTGAGGTGATCGCGCGGCCAGCGAGTCACCGGGTATCTGCTGCTCACTGAGATAGTTGCAGAAGCCGAGCACGCCGGAGAGGCCACCGTCGGCGCCGGGTAGCCGATCCGCATACCGAGCGGCGGCATCGAAGAGCGCAACGACGGCATCGAGGTCCCGGTCGGCCTGCGCACCGACAGGTCCGCCGCGCGCCGCGGTAGCGCCCCAGCGGCGCGCGAGCCCACTGGCCTGCCATACCTGCCACAGCACCTCCTCGGCGGTCTTGCCGCTCCGGGCCGCAGCTGCGGCGGTGCTCAGCATGCCGGCGAGCCTCCTGGCCGGTGCGGCAGTCCGGTAGTCAAGCCCGTCCAGCTCATCGTCGCGGTCCAGCACGTCGACCAGCAGCGCGCCGCTGGTCCGCCTACCCCCGGCAGCTAGCTCGCGGCGGCGCAGCTCCCGGCACAACCTGCGCAACCCCACTGGATCGGCCCCCACCAGGGGGGAGGTGAGCAGTGCGGCCGCGGTCTCCTCATCAAGGGACGCCCGGTGCGCCGCGCAGCGCAATACTCCCAGTAACGGCTGGACCGCACCCTCCTGGGCCACTGGCAGCTCTTCGCGCGGCACCGCCACCGGCACCCCCACGGCGAGCAGCGCCCGGCGCAGCACCGGCAGCGCCCGTGTGGTGGAACGCACCAGCACCGCCATGTCCGCCCAGGCCACCCCATCCAGCAGGTGTGCGCGGCGAAGCTGATCGGCCACCCAGGACGCCTCGGCCGCGACGGAACCGAACACCCGGACGGTGACCTGCCCACCCGGCGGCTCCTCCGCTGACCCGTGCTGGCCAGCGCGCGGGCCGGGCAAGCGGCTGGCCAGCCTGGCTACGGCGGTGCGCACCGCCGGAGCCATCCGGTGGTCGGTGCACAGCCGCACCACTGATGACTCGCCGGTGGTGAGCAGGCCGGGGTCGGCGCCACGGAAGGAGAAGATCGTCTGATCCGGATCGCCGAACATCAGCAGTTCGTGAGTGCTCGCGCCGAGCCTGGTGACCAGTTTGGCTTGCAGCGGGTCGAGGTGCTGGGCGTCGTCGACGATCAGGTGGCGCACCCGCTCGGACTCCCGCCGCAACACCTCCGCATCGGTGTCGAGCACCAGCAGTGCCGCGGACACCAGCTCGGCGGCGTCCAGCGCAGGCGCGGTAGCTTGCGGGGTGGCGGTGCCTACCGATCCGCGGAGCAGCATCACCTGCTCGTAACTGCGGAACAAGCGCCCGGCGGCCACCCACTCGTCGCGCCCGCTGCGGCGGCCCAGGGCGATGAGGTCCTCCGGTGCCAGCCCACGTTCCGCGGCGCGCATCAAGAGGTCCCGCAGCTGCGTGGCGAAGGCCGGCAAACCCAGTGCCGGACGCAGCCGCAGCGGCCAACCGCGCCCACCGGTCTGGAGCTCGCCGGCCAGCAGTTCCCGGATCACCACGTCCTGCTCGGGGCCAGACAGTAGCCGAGGCGGCGGTTCATCGTGCAGTGACGCCTGCAGCCGGAGCACGGAGAAGGCGTAGGAGTGCACGGTGCGCACCAGGGGCTCCCGCACGGTGGGCGTGACACCACCTGCCACGAGCCGCCCGACAATGCGTTCCCGCAACTCGGCTGCAGCGCGGCGGCTGGAGGTGAGCACCAGCATCCGCTCGGGGTCCACCCCGCGAAGCGCCCGTTCGGCAACGGTGTGGAGCACGAGCGTGGTTTTGCCGGTACCCGGACCGCCCAACACCCGCAACGGGCCACCGGCGTGCTCCAGCACACAGCGAGCGTCGGGCCCCCAGGCGGGGGTGGGGGCTACGGCGGTCACGGAACGAACCAGGATGGGCACGCTGCGCATGCAATCACGGTGCTCCGACAGCCCGCGGCGCGGGAGGATGGCAGCGATGGACCTCGAGAGTCTGGACCGGGTGCGCGACGTGGTCGCCGCAATTCCCGCGGGCGCGGTACTCGCCTACGGCGAGGTGGCGGCGCGCGCGGGGCTACCGGGACGCGCCCGGCTGGTGGGCCGGATCCTCGCCGAGGACAGCCACGACCTGCCGTGGCACCGGGTTCTGCGGGCCGACGGCACCCCAGCGCCGCATCTCGCCGCGGAGCAACTCGGCCGCCTGCGCGCCGAAGGTGTGCTGGCCGACGGGGGGCGGGTCCGGATGCGCCGCTACCGCGCGCCGGTCGTCCTATGTGCGAACGAACAGACTTCGTCTGTCTCTGAGCAATCCAATCGTTAACGAGGACTTTTCCGATCGGCTGACCCGTCAGGTCGCGGACTATCATTTTCAGGATCACATAGTTGGTGTCTGAATAGTAGATCTGGCCGGGCGGCGAGTGCGGATCCTGCGCTATCGCCATATCAACGATGCCGCGGAGTAAAGGCCTGGGCCGGTTGGCAGGGAGCTGCTGGCTGAGCGTCGAGCCCTGGCCGCCCTCGTCGAAGATCCCGCTGGTCATGTTCAACAGCATCTTCACCGTGATCTGCGAGGAGTTCTGGACAGCGGGTTCCCACTTCGACAGTGGATCACTGAGGCGAAGCTTTCCTTCGTCGACCAGTTGGAGAACAGCCGTGGCCGTGAAGGTCTTGGTAGTGCTGCCTATCGAGAACTTACTATTCGCGCGCACAAGCTGGTTGGTCGAGGTATTAGCCGTACCCGTCGCTGTCTGCCTGCTCCCCGGCCCGGGGGACGCTGATCGCCGCCACCACCCCGGGCACGCCGGCCTGGCGTGCGATATCGACTACCTGCTGGAAGCGTTGCGTGACCTCAGGGCGAAAACGATCCGGATGGGTTCGGTTCAAGCCAGCTGGCGGGGCCGACCCGCACCCTGCGACGAGCGCGACCAGCATGACCAGCGGCGCGGCTGCTCGGGCTGGCCCAAAACGCCGAGGCGTCACGATGCAAAAAAACGGTTGGTCAGCAGTCACAAAAACGTAGCCTCGCAGCGAGCTGAGAAGTAACTAGGACGTAACGGAAGTAACGAAACGGAAACTTCATGCGCTGCGCGCCATATCCGGACACGTCATCCGCGGAAACATGATGATTCAATGAGTCCAAGGACTCTGAAAATATGAACGGCGTGTTACATACTTCGCACTGCCATCTCGGCGACAATGTGAGTATTGGCCGCCCTTCTTGAAGGGTATGAAACCACCGTCTAGGGTGAGCGTGATAGCCCTGAACGTGAACATTCCCCGAAGAGGTGGCCTCCGTGACCGGTACGCTCGATAGCGCCCCGAGTGTTGGCATGGATACCGCCTGGGCTGATTCGCTTCTGCGCTTCGGCAGACATTTCCAGCGCGGGGAGGCGTCGGGGGATCTGCGCACGGTGCACCAGATCGGCGGCCGGTCGGCCGATGAGTTCTACCGGGACCGCTGGGCCTACGACAAAGTGGTGCGCTCTACCCACGGAGTGAACTGCACTGGCTCGTGTTCGTGGAAAATTTACGTCAAAGACGGGATCATCACCTGGGAGGCGCAGCAGACCGACTACCCATCGATCGGGCCGGACAAGCCGGAGTATGAACCCCGCGGTTGCCCACGAGGCGCATCGTTCTCCTGGTACACCTACTCGCCGGCCAGGGTGCGTTACCCGTATGTGCGCGGCACGCTGCTGGAGCTGTACCGGGAAGCAAAGGAGAGACTCAAGGATCCGGTGCTGGCGTGGGCCGACGTGGCCGACGACCCCGAGAAGGCCCGCCGGTACAAGGCGGCGCGCGGCATGGGTGGCTTCGTGCGTGCCGAATGGTGGGAAGCGGCCGAGATCGCCGCGGCCGCACACGTGCACACCATCAAACGCTACGGTCCCGACCGCGTCGCCGGATTCTCACCGATCCCCGCGATGTCCATGGTCAGCCACGCCGCTGGAGCCCGGTTCATCTCGCTCATCGGCGGAGCCATGTTGTCGTTCTACGACTGGTACGCCGACCTTCCCGAGGCCTCCCCGCAGGTCTTCGGCGACCAGACTGATGTGCCCGAGTCCGCTGACTGGTTCGACGCCGGTTACCTGATCATGTGGGGCTCGAACGTCCCGGTCACCCGCACCCCGGACGCGCATTACATGACCGAGGCGCGATACCGGGGCCAGAAAACGGTGGTCGTGTCACCGGACTACGGCGACCACACGAAATTCGCCGATGAGTGGCTCCCCGCGCGGCCGGGCACCGACGCGGCGCTGGCAATGGCGATGGGTCATGTGATTCTCAAGGAGTTCTTCGTCGAGGCGCAGACCCCGCGATTCACCGACTACGTCAAGCAATTCACCGACCTGCCATTCCTGGTCATCCTGGACGAGCGCGGCGAGGAGTACCTGCCCGGCAAGTTCCTCACCGCGGCCGATCTGGGCGATACCGGCGAAGGCGCGGAGTCCAAGACGGTGCTGCTAGACGCAGTCACCGGCACAGCGGCGGTCCCGAATGGTTCGCTGGGTCACCGCTTCACCCACAGCGGGGAAGGTCACTGGAACCTCGATCTGCAGGATGTGGACCCCCTGCTGACCATGCACGGCGGCGGCGAGGTGGCCGAGGTCCACCTCCCCCGATACGACACCGCCGAGCCCGGTGTGCTGCGCCGCGGCGTGCCGACCCGCAGGATCGCCGGCAGGCTCGTCACCACGGTGTTCGATCTGCTGCTGGCCCAGTACGGGGTGCATCGCCCAGGTCTGCCGGGCAGCTGGCCCACCGGCTACGACGACGCCGAAGCGCCGTACACCCCCGCCTGGCAGGAGTCGATCACCGGGGTACCGGCGGCGGCCGCGGAGCGGATCGGCCGCGAGTTCGCCGACAATGCCGAACGTTCTGGTGGTCGGTCCATGATCCTGATGGGCGCAGGCACCAACCACTGGTTCCACTCCGACCAGACCTACCGATCGTTCCTCGCACTGGTGATACTCACCGGCTGCCAGGGCGTCAACGGCGGCGGCTGGGCGCATTACGTCGGCCAGGAGAAGTGCCGGCCGATCACCGGCTGGTCGACGCTGGCCTTCGGCCTGGACTGGCAGCGCCCACCACGGCAGATGCAGGGCACCATCTACTGGTACCTGGCCACCGACCAGTGGCGTTATGACCCGTTCACCGCCGAGGTGATGGCCTCACCGCTGGCGAGAGGACGCTTCGCGGGGCGCACCGCGGCGGACAACATCGCGCTGGCCACCCGGTTGGGCTGGATGCCGAGCTACCCGACGTTCAACCGCAACCCGCTGGATCTGGCCGACGAGGCGAACCGGCTGGGCAAGGACGCCGCCGAGCACGTCGTCGACGGCCTGACCACCGGGCACCTGCAATTCGCCTGCGAGGACCCGGACGCGCCGGAGAACTTCCCGCGCTGCTTGACCGTGTGGCGGGCCAACCTGCTCGGCTCCTCCGCCAAGGGCAACGAGTATTTCCTGCGCCACCTACTGGGTACCGCCTCCAACCTGCAGGCCACCGACCACGACGGGGTGCGCCCCGCCGAGCTCACCTGGCGGGATGAGGCGCCGGTAGGCAAACTGGACCTGCTGCTGTCGCTGGATTTCCGGATGACCAGTACCACCCTGTTCTCCGACATCGTGCTGCCCGCCGCCACTTGGTATGAAAAGCACGACCTGTCCAGCACCGACATGCACCCCTACGTGCACGCCTTCTCCCCCG
>CAXUFG010000160.1:0-11964 GCA_964250265.1 uncultured Pseudonocardiaceae bacterium
GTGCTGGGGGTGTCGGTCAGCCGGCCGCTGCAGGAAATCACCGACAATGTGCACGAGCTGGCGCAAGGGTGCGCCCGGCTGCTGGGCAACCCGCCGCCCTGCGATGAGCGGCTGGAGATCGTCGACGCCCGCGGGCCTGGCTTCGGCGTCGCGTCGCCAGCCGACCGGGCCGCTGCCCGGCTCGCGCTGCACACCGAGGGCCTGCTGCTCGACGACACCTACGGTGCCAAGGCGTTCGCGGTACTGACCCAGAGGGTCCGCAGCGCTGGAGGACCCGTGGTGTTCTGGCATACCGGAGGTCTGCTGCCGGCCGTGACAGCGCTGGGAGGGTGGAAATGACAACCAGACGGAAGGAGGGTCCGCCGCAGACCGGGGCGGCGCCGGAGCTCGTCGACTCCGGTTTCACGCTGGAGAACGCGGACGCCTCATTCCTGCACAAGGGGCTGAACCTGGCGGACCTGGCGCACGTGCTCGACCTGGCCCGGCGCGGCCTCGTGCCGGTGCCGGCTCAGCGCGAGCTGCTGGCGCTGCTGCTCGAGGTGTACGAGGTGCCCGCCGAGCAGTTTCCCTACGACCCCTCCTACGGCGAGCCGTACAACTCCCGCGAGCACTACTTCGTCTCCCGAATCGGTGACGTCGCCGGGTGGCTGCACGCCGGGCGGCCCCGGCGGGAGGCGGCCCGGATCGCGCTGCGGCTGCATCTGCGCCGCCAGCTTGTCGAGCTGGTCGCCGAGGCCGCAGCGTTCGCCCGGGTGGCCGTCGACCGGGCCGAGGAGCACGCCGAGACCCTGATGCCCGACCAGACCTACCTCCAGCAGGCCCAGCCTTCGACGTTCGGGCACTACCTGCTGTCCTTTGTGTACACCTGCGTGCGGGACGCCCGCCGGCTGCTGGAGGAGCTGGACTGGGTCGACTGCAGCCCGGGCGGCGCCGGTTGTGTCAACGGCACCCGGCTGCTCTCCGACCGCGGTTTCGTGGCTGACGCGCTCGGGTTCGCCGGTGTGATCGAGCACACCCGCGACGCGATGTGGCAGATCGATGGACTGATCCACGTACTAGCTACGGCGGCCAGCCTGCTGTCCGGGTTCAGCAAGCTGGCCGAGGACCTGGAGATCTGGTCGAGCAGCGAGTTCGACTTCATCGACCTGGCCGACGCCTACACCAGGGCCAGCGTGCTCATGCCGCAGAAGCGCAACCCATATTCGCTGGCCATCGTCCGGGGCGCCTCCGGGGTCGTCATCGGCCGGCTGACCGGGTTCCTCGCGGTGGCCAAGAGCCCGTCCGCTCGCAGTGACAACCTGATTTTCGCCTACGGCGAGGTGCCGCGGGCGCTCGACCTGTGCCTGCGGATCACCCGGCTGATCGCCGGGGTGGTGCGCACGACGCGGGTCAACACCGAGCGGATGGCCGAGGAGCTGCGCGCCGGTTATACCCAGGCCACCGACCTCGCCGAGCACCTGGTGCAGTCCTGCGCGGTGGACTACCGCACTGCTTACGTCGTCGTCGGGCGCACCGTGCGGGCGGCCAGTCGGGCCGGCATCCCCGGCATGAAGATCACCGGAGAGATGATCGACGAGGCCGCCCGCGAGTGCACCGGACGGTCCTGGGGCCTGACCGGTGCGGACCTGTCCGAGGTGCTCGATCCATGGCAGATCGTGCTGTCCCGGCGTGCCCAGGGTGGTGCCGCGCCCTCGGCGTTGCGTCACATGGTCGGGAACCTGCGAGCAACGCTGCACGAGCTGGACGGCGCCGTCGGCGAGCGCTCCGCGGCCTACGACCGGGCAGAACGGGCGCTGCTGGAGGCGGCCAGGGCCGCCGTCGAGAAAGCGGCTGGGTCGTGAGCGCGCTACCGGACGAGCTCACTGTGGTCAACATGGGGCTGCCGATGTTCGCCGACGCGCTACGCGCGCAGGGCGTGGCGGTGCAGCATCTCGACTGGCGGATCCCCGCTGGCGGAGATCTGGCCGCGGTGGCGACGCTGAGCCGGCTCTACGGCGACCACGGGGCCGCCGTGGATGCAGCAAACGCCGAGGCGGTGCGGCGGCTGGACTCCGGTGTGCCGCAGCTCATCGAGGTCTCCACGGTGGCGCAGGCCGTACCAGGGGTGGCCGGTCGCACCCTGCTGCACTGCGGGCCCGCGATCGACTTTGACCAGGTGTGCGACCCGCTGCGCCGCTCGATGCGGGCCGCCGTGGTCGCCGAGGGGTGGGTGGCCGACGTCGAGGAGGCGCAGCGGCTGCTGGCCGACGGTGATGTGACGCTGGAGCCGGCCAACCACCACCAGGCTGTGGTGCCGATGGCCAGCGCGATCGGCCCGACGGCGCCGGTCTTCGTAGTGGCCGACCGCGAGAGCGGCACCCGGTCCTACGCGCCGGTCAGCCAGGGACCGGGCGAGGTGGCCTGGTTCGGCCGGGACACCAACGCGGCTATCGAGCGGCTGCGGTTCCTGCGCGACGTCGCCGGTCCGGCGCTGAGCCAGATCCTGAGCTCGGCCGGCCCGCTGGACATCCTCAGCCTGGCCGCGCAGGGCGTCTCCATGGGTGACGACCTGCACATGCGCACCCAGGCCGCGACCAACCTGCTCATCCGCAGCTGGCTGCCGCAGCTTGCCGAGCTGCCGGAGCAGCAGCGCGGCGCGATGGCCCGCTTCCTGTCCGGCAATCATCTCTTCTTCCTGACGCTGGCGATGGCCGCGGCCAAGGCGCTCACCCTGTGGGCCGAGCAGGTGAGCGGGTCGAGCATCGTCACGACCATGTCCCGCAACGGGACCACGTTCGGGATCAAGCTTGCCGGCTCGCCGGAGTGGCATATCACCGGTGCCCCGCCGATCACCGACGCGCTGTACTACTCCGGTTACGGGCAGCAGGACGCCGCCCCGGACATCGGCGACTCCGCGGTGCTGGAGTTGGTCGGTCTCGGTGGCCCGGCGGCCGCGGGTTCACCGGCCGTGGCGGCGTTCCTCGGCGGCTCGATGGCGGACGCCAGGCGGGCCACCGAGGCGTTCGAGCAGATCTGCGCCGGTACCAGCAGCCGCTTCACCTTGCCGCCGCTGGACTTCAGTGGCACCCCGGTCGGTGTGGACGTGCGCCGCGTGGTGGAGCTGGGGATCACCCCGCAGATCACCACCGGCATCCTGCACTCGTCCTCGGGCGCCGGGCAGATCGGCGCCGGGGTGGCCACCGCGCCGCTGCCGTGCTTCACCGAGGCGCTGGCCGCCCTGGCCGCCCGCTTAGACCGCTGAGACGCCATACATACAGCTGCGGCCCACTGACCGCGCTAGGTGCCGCGCAGCGAGTACCTGGCCACCCGGGCTGGTCGGCGGCCCGGGTTGGACCAGCGGCGACGGTGGTCGGTCGGGTAGTGCAGTGCGTCGCCCCGGCGCAGCGTGTAGCGCTCGCCGTCAACCTCGACGGCGAGCGTGCCATCGAGTACCAGCAGCAGTTCCTCCCCGGCGCGAGGCACCACCTCCCCCAATTCGGCGCCTGGCGCCAGCGTGGCCAGCTCCCCGACGGCCCGGAAACGCTCCGGTGGTCCACTGATGCGGGCCAGCTCTACGCCCGGAGTCGGCGCGGGCAGCATCGGACGCTCGGTGGCCGGAGTGTGCGCGGCCACCTGCTCCAGCCCGGGCGCGGCGTCGACGAAGTGCCCGATGGAACGACCCAACGCGGTGGCCAGCTTGAGCAGCGTGGTGATCGTCGGCACCATGTCGTTGCGCTCGACTTTGTGGATCGCTGCGGCCGACACGCCGGCCCGGCTGGCCAACTGCTGCAGCGAGAAGCCAAGCTGGAGCCGGAGCTCGCGCACCTTGGGGCCGATGGCCCCGACGATCGGCTCCCACTCCGGCGCGCCGCCGGGCTGCGGCCCGTTGTAGACGCGGTCGCCGCCCGCGGAATCGGGGGCGCCCGCGGTCGCCGACCTCGCCATGAGTGATCTCCTTGACAGTCACACTGCGTTCAGTATGATAAATGCACATTACTTATTGTGTATAACATGCCGCTTGGGTGAGCCTCATCGTAAACGCCGGAAGAAGGGTTATCCGTGCCGCGCAGGACGGTGATCATCGGTGGCGGGGCCGCCGGTATCGGCGCCGCCGGCGGCGTGAAGGCGGCCGATCCGGGAACCGAGGTCGTTGTCTACACCGAGTACGAGGACGTTGCCTACAGCCCCTGCGGCATCCCCTATGTGCACGGCAAGGAGATCCCCGACTTCGAGCGGCTGTTCCTGGCCGGCAAGCAGGCCTACGTCGATGCCGGCATCGACGTGCACTACAACACCGCGGTCACCGGGCTGGACACCGCGCTCAAGATGGTCGCGCTGGCCACTGAGGGTGAGGTTCGCTACGACACCCTGGTGGTGGCCACCGGCTTCAACTACGCCGATCCCGGAGTACCCGGTGGCGATCTCGACGGCCTGTACTACGTCAAGAACATCCGCAAGGCGATGGAGTGGGACAAGGTCCTCGACACGGTGAAAAAGGCCGTCGTGGTCGAGGCCTCGCCGCTGGGTGTGGAGATGGTCACCTCGCTGGCGCACCGTGGTATCGAGACCCACCTGGTCGACCCGCACCCGTGGCCACTGGCCGAGATGGTCGACCCGGACATCATGGCGCCGGTGCAGGAATCGTGGGGGGAGCTCGGCGTCATCCCACACTACAACACCACCTTGCAGGCGTTCCTCGGTGGCCCGGCCGGTCAAGTCCGGGCGGTGCAGACCTCAGAAGGTGAGCTGGATGCCGACATCGTCGTGGTGTGCACCCACAAGGAGCCGAACAACACCCTCGCGGCGAAGGCCGGTCTGAAGCTCGGCTCGACCGGAGGTGTGATCGTCGACGCGCGGATGTCTACCTCGGCACCGGATGTGTTCGCCGCCGGCGACTGTGCCGAGATTCCGCATGGGCTGACCCGGGTCCCGCTGCAAGGGCTGACCGGCAGCCACGCCTACGCCCAGGGCAAGGTCGCCGGCACCAACGCCGGTGGCGGTAACCGCGCCTACCGCGCGGTGTACGTGCCGTGGGGTACCCCGGCCGGGAAGTGGGTGATCGGCGGGGCGTCCTTCGGTGAGACCACTGCCACCGCGCTGGGCATCCCGTACGTGGTGGGGATCGCCCAAGGCATCTCGCGGGCCCGGTACTACCCGGGCGTCAAGCCGGTGAAGGTCAAGGTGCTCGCCGAGCCGGGCAGCTTGCGGCTGATCGGCGCTCAGATGGTCGGCCAAGAAGGGATCAAGGAACGGGCCGACTTCCTCGCGATGGCGGTTAAGTTCGGCTTCACCCTGGAGGACCTCGCGACGATGGAGAACGTCTACTCACCGGCCATCGGAGCGCTCAACGAGCCTATCGCCCTAGCCGCCCAGAACGGCCTCAACTCGCTCAAGAAGCGCTGACATGCCCTTGCACCAGTGGCTGCGCCGCAATTCCGAGCACTACCTGATGATCGCTGCGCACGAGCAGGTGGCGCGGCGCCACGGGATCCGGCCCCCACGCCCGCCTCGCGGTCTCACGGCGCTGTTCTGGCTGCGGCTGTTCGCCCCCGTTTACCGGGCCCTGCCGTGGCCGTTGCGGCACCGGATCATGCAGTGGATGCCGGGCAGTCACCGCCAGCAGTGGGCGCCGGCTCCCCGGCCGCGAAACCCCGCGGTGTGATCGCGAGATCCGCCCGAAAGAAACCAACCCATCAACGAAAGGAAACCGACGGTGGCACAAATCGTGGGCGAGAGGGTCCAGAAGGGCGACGCGATCGTCGACTACGAGGACAAGGTTTTCGAGGACATCCAGGCTGAGCCCGGCGAGAAGGCCTACATCCTCATGCACACCGTGCCGTTTGAGGGCTCGGTGGGCCTGGTCAACATGCTGACCGCAACCCGGATCAACCGTAAAGGGTTCGACACTCACCTGGTCCTCTACGGCCCTGGCTCGCTGATGGCCTCGGCCGCCCGCGGCTACCCGAAGGTGGGCGACGAGGCCTTCCCCGGCGCGCTGTCCTACAACAAGCAGCTGCAGACGTTCATGAACGAGGGCGGCCACGTCTACGCCTGCCGGTTCTCCGCAGCCATGCTCTACGGCATGCGAGAGATCGACATGATGGAGGGCGTCAAGCCCATCAACCCACTCGACGTCCTGGACTCGGTGCTGACGGCCCGCCGGCAGAACGCGCTGATCATGCAGACCTGGACCGTCTGAACGGCCGTGAGTGCGTAACGGTGTCCGCACCACTGTTACGCACTCACCGGCACCGGAGGTGCACTGATGGAATGGACCGCGGACCTGGGCGGTACCGAGGGTTGGGGCCGGGTCAAGACACCGACCGTGGACGAGCCGGTTTTCGCTGATCGGTGGGAAGGCCGGGCGTTCGCGTTGGCCCTGCTGTCCATGGGCCGGGTCTCCGGCCGCAACCTCGACGCCTTCCGGCACGCGCTGGAGCGGCTGGACCGCGACGACTACTTCGCCGACGGCTATTACGGGCGCTGGCGCAATGCGGCTGAGCTGATGCTCGTGGACAGCGCGATCCTGGCTCCCGGAACGGTCGAGGCGCGGACCCGCCGGCTGCAGGGCGAGGATGTCGAGGAGCCACCCGCGCCGGAACCGGACAAGCCCGACTATGCCCCTACCGCTGCCGGCTCGCTGCGCACCGTGGACGAGCCGGCCCGCTTCTCCGTCGGCGACCAGGTGCGCACCAAGGACCTCGAGCCCGAGGGGCACACCAAGCTGTCGCGGTACCTGCGCGGGCACCGTGGCGTGGTCGAGATGGTCCAGCCCGCCGCGCTGCTGCCCGACACCCACGCCCACTTCCTGGGGGAGAACCCGCAGCACGTCTACACCGTGCGCTTCGAGTCCCGGGAGCTGTGGGGGGCTGATGCCGAGCCCTTCGGGGTGACCGCCGAGATGTTCGAGAGTTACCTGGAGCCGGTGTGATGAGTGAGACAACGTCGTCGTCGGCGGCGCGGCTGCCGGTCGAGCTGCGCACCGAGGCGCTGGAGCAGTTGCTCACCGAGCGGGGCCTGGTCGACCCGTCGGTGATGGACAAGTTCATCCAGACCTACGAGACCTCGGTCGGGCCGATGAACGGCGCCAAGGTGATCGCCAAGGCCTGGACCGACCCGGACTACCGCGACCGGCTGCTGGCCGACGGCACCGCCGCGATCGCCGAACTCGGCTTCAAAGGCCCGCAGGGCGAGCACATCGTGGTCATAGAAAACACTGCGAACACACACAACGTGATCGTCTGCACGCTGTGCTCGTGCTACCCGTGGCCGGTGCTGGGGTTGCCGCCGAGCTGGTACAAGGATCCGGCCTATCGCGCCCGGGTGGTGCGCGAGCCGCGCGCCGTGCTGGCTGAGATGGGCCTTGAGTTGCCTGCCGAGACCGAGATCGTGGTCCGGGACTCCTGCTCGGAGGTGCGCTGGCTGGTGCTGCCCGAGCGGCCGGCCGGCACCGAGGACATGTCGGAGGAGCAACTGGCCGGGCTGGTCACCCGCGATGCCATGGTCGGGGTGGCGAAGGTCGGCGCGCCGTGACCGCAGCCGCCCCGCTGGACATCGACGGGTCGGCCGCACCGCCGCGCAGCAATGGCGAGCTGGTGTTCGCCGAGCCGTGGGAAAGCCGGGCGTTCGGGCTGGCCGTCACCCTCTACGACGCCGGCGCCTTCGAATGGTCGCAGTTCCAGGCCGCGCTGATCACCCAGATCGCCGCATGGGAGCGCGAGCACCCGGCACGGGCAGGCTTCAGCTACTACCGCTGCTGGCTCGCCGCGCTGGAGTCAGTGCTCGTGCAAACCGGCATGGTCGGCCCGAACGACGTCACGGACCGGGCCGCCGCGCTGGCCGCCCGCCCCGCTGGTCACGACCACAAACATCTCAACTGAGTGGCCTCTTGCATGGGGGGTCGACCAGCTCAATGCCGATAGCCACCACGCCGAGGGCCTCACGCTCAGGTGGGTAGATCTGGCGGATATTGGCTAGCTGCTCCTCGCGAGTGGCGGTCGGATTCACTGAGGCGACGGACTCGTGGTTGAACATATCCTCAAAAGTGGCGTAACGGGCCAACCGAGTAACTCGGGTGAGGACTTGCTCGTCGCGGCAGCGGAACCTGATCAGGGAGCCTTCTTTGATTTTTCGACGGCTGGAATCGTTAACCCGGATCTCGGTGGTCTTGGTGCCAGCGGTGATGAGGTCGAAGTAGCGTTTGTAGATGCCCATTTCGTGGGCGCGTGGGCGGATATGCAGGTCGGCGGGTCGTGCGGTGATGAGGCGACCCAGCTCTTTGACGGTAAACGAGCGGAAGAAGTGCTTGGGGTCGCTCAGTAACTCACCAACAAGCCAAACCAGGACGTCGACATAGTCATCGATCGATCCTGGCCAAGCAGTGGTGTCGAGCATCCACGGCTCCACATCGGCGGGGAGTGTCCCTTTGCCTTGCTCGCGGAGCAGGGACTTCGACAGCTTCGCCCCGGTGTGGGCCAGCACCTGTGGGGTAAAGATCCGGACTGGCATCTGCTTAGCCGGGGTGCCCAGCGCGCCTAAGGCGCCGTCGACCAGCTGGCAGCCGAATGCCCAGTCGCCGCCCTTCATCATCACATGCAAGGTGTCGGCATGGCGGCCCAGCGCTCGCTCCTTAACTAGGTTGCGGTACAGCGTGGCGAGATCGAGGTACGGCATACCGTCTTCGGGATCGATGTGGACGTCATAGCGTCCGTGGTCGAAGCACACCCCTGTGAATAGCGCGCCATCCTCATCGAGACGGACGAGTTTGGTGCGGTCGGCGCGTTTTTCCGCCCACCCGCACTTCAGACAGGGAAGCCGGATATGCACGACCCCGTGGGAGGGCGCCATCCACCAGCGGATGGCCTCTAGCAGTTCCAGGCTGCGCAGAAACTCCGCTCGAAACCCGGGCGTGGCTTGCTGGTCGGTGTAGGTCTCTACCACGTAATCGGTGTCGGTGGCTTCCGACATGGAGTGGAAAAACGCCCGGTAGTAGCCCTCGATCAGCTTGCTGATCTGGTTTTTACCCAGAGCGTGGAAGTAGGTCTGTTGGTAGGCGTGGTGAGTTTCCGGATCCAGGACGACCTCGTGTGGGGCATTGTCCAGAGCGCCGAACCGCACACAGGTGTCGATGGAGAACTCCCGACGGGCGATCTTGGCGAGCAGGAATGCCGCGGTCTGCACCAGATTGGTACCCAAATGCGGGGCGCCGTTGATCTGGGTGCCGACCACGAACTCGATCCGGGACGGTCGCGCGGCATGCACCCGAGGCCGCAGTACGTCAATTGAACGCAACAGCGCGTTTGCCAACACGCTGTTGGGCGAGATCAGCAACGGCACGGTCGGCAAGCTTGACACGGGCCGTCACCGGTACCTGGCTGGCTTGGCCAGGCGGAGGTTTGCGCAGATGAAATCCAGCCGAGCAGCGGCAGAGTTGGGGGCAACGAACACTGGCTCGTAGCCGGCGTCGTAGTAGCCCTGCACGATCAATTCGTGCACCCGCCGGATCTCGCGGTCTTTGCCCCAGACAATGTCGTCGGGATCCTCGAAGGTGTCCAGGGGATCGAGCACGAAGATCGCATCGTATCGGTACAGGCGGCTGGCCTGCTCCAATTGCGGGGTGGGACCGAGGCC
Source organism: uncultured Pseudonocardiaceae bacterium (assembly GCA_964250265.1). GTDB lineage: Bacteria > Actinomycetota > Actinomycetes > Mycobacteriales > Pseudonocardiaceae. The sequence goes on from CAXUFG010000160.1 coordinate 9,610, forward strand.
GAAGAAGGCGTCCCAGCCGTAGCCGTCGGGGATGCCGCGGTTGTAAAAGCGGATACCATGCTTGTGCGCAGTGTATTCGGCGATGAACGCGGCCAGCACCTCAAGGGAGTACTCCTGCCGGTCCTCCCGGCGCAGGTGGCGACCCAGCCGCTCGCGATGCTTGCGGTAGATCTCCCGGCCTGGTTCCGCCGCCATGCACGGGATACCCGCCGCTCTGATGGCCTCGATCAGGTCCTCCTTACCGGAGGATGGGCCACCGGTGATCACATAGCGCCGGGGATCGCCGAGGGAAGCAGCGTCTAGAGCCTCGGCGAGCGTGATGTTGGTGTGGGTCACGAGGCTTGTCTCGCGATGTCTTTCTGCGGCCTTTCCAATCCAACCGGGGCAAGGAAGCCGTCGATCCAGGCATCGGCCAGTTCGGTCTCGGCGTGCAGCGCCGCGACGAACTGATCACGATCAGCCTCTACCGCCGCTGCGGTCCTGAGCCGGGCTTGCTGTTCGGGAAGTAATCGCGGTGTCCACCCGGCGAGCGCGACCAGGTCGTAGGCGGACACCTCGTCGTTGGTGCCATCCGCGCCGAAGGCGGCGGCGTAGCCGGCTGCCTCCACACTTGCCAGGCCCCATCGCCATGCCGCAGTCAGTGCCTGATGGCTCACCTGCTGCCGGTCCGCGCCCAGGCTCAGCAGACGCGCGACGGACAACAGCTCGGCGTGCAGTGCGTAAATCGTGGCCCACAACCGGGACAACGTCTCCTCATGCTCGATGACCTCCCACGCGAACGGATCGGCCGGAACCGGCCTGCGGTCTGTGGTCGGCGCCAGCCGGGGTGCAACCAGGCGGGAACGGGTGAACCTGTCGGCATCGGCCAGCAGTGTGCAGGCAAGCTGGTTGATCAGTCGCGGCTCCACCCTCTTGCGAAAATGGTGCACCTCGTGATCGGCGGCGCGAGCGGCGAGCTGACGCCGCACGGTCAGGTTCTGCCCGGGATCGGCGGGCGGTAGTCCGAACAACGTGCGTGCCGCCGCGGCGTAGCGGGCATCAGGAAAACGAGCCAACAGGCCCCTTAACACGCCGTCCAAGGCGGCTTTCCGGCTGGCCTCGTCATCTGGATCCACCGCCCGTGCGATGACGCCCCGCAGATCGAGCAAGACGGGATCTATGACTGCCCCTGTGGCCGGAAGACCGCGCCGGAGAAACCGTGCCAGCGCGCGGGCCACTACCTCCAGGTCTGGGCTTATTGTGGGCATGGGGCAAGTCAAGCAGGTTGCCCAGAAAAAGACCACAAGTTAGCCCAAAAATAGCCCACTCGGTAACCTGAGGTGCGCTACGCACGCGACGGGTCAGATATAAGGGCTAGGTGGAGGCGACCCGTTGGTGAGAACCTGCCGAGCGCTCAGCCTCCCGAACTTAACAGGAGAGCTGTTCAAGATCGATCAAAAGCTCTCCTGTTAAGTTCGGGAGTGGGTGAGTTGATCGGGGACAGCTAGGTCACGTACGCGGCGCGGAGGTCGGCGTAGATCTTCAGATGGCGGTGGGCGCTGGCTTCCCAGGTGAACCGCGGCAGCAGAGCCCGGCCGCCGGCTCGCAGCCGATCCCGCAGCACCGGGTCGGTGACCAGCTCACGGAGCGCGCCGGCCAGGCTTGCGGCGTCGCCGACCGTGGGCAGCAGCGCGTCGACGTGGTCGGTGAGGTATTCGCGGAAGACCGGCAGATCCGTGGCGATCACCGGCAGGTCCTGGCTCATCGCCTCCAATACGGCCAGCCCCCAGCCCTCCTTGACCGACGGGAAGGCCAGCGCGTCGGCGGCCTGGTACCACCCGGCGAGCTCCTCGTCGTCGATGGTGCCCAGCAGCACCACGTCGCGCCCGAGAGCGAGCCCGAGCCCGGAAAGCGACTCCAGAGCGGCGTCCCGGTAGGCGGCGTAGTCCTGGAAGGAGTGCCCGCCTACGACCGCGAGCACGACCGGTGTGTCCAGCTCGCGCTGGAGCTGTCCCAGCGCCCTGAAGAGATACACGCTGCCCTTACGTGGCTCCACGCCGCCGACTGCGAGGAACAGGAACGTGCGCTCGTCGGTGATGCCGATCTGGGCCCGCAGCTCGGCGCGGGAGGCCGGCGGCATCCGCGGGAAGCGCCCTAGGTCCACCCCGTTGGGTACCACCACCGGCTCCACGCCGTAGTCCGCGCGCAGGATCCGGCGCCACTGCTCGCTGACCACGAGTACCCGGTCGGGTTCCAGGATCGCCTTACGCTGGCAGTCGACCAGCACCGGGGTGGTGAAGTCATCGACGTGGTGCACGGTGCGCACCACCGAGACCGGTGCGCCCGCGTCACGCACCCGCGCCGCGGCGCGGGGGG
>CAXUFG010000161.1:0-11944 GCA_964250265.1 uncultured Pseudonocardiaceae bacterium
GGACCATGCCCGGGATCCCGGCCGCGGCCGGCGCGGCCAGTGCGGCGGATACCCCGGGCACCACGTTGACGTCCACCCCCGCGCTGGCTAGTGCTACCGCCTCCTCACCCCCGCGGGACACCACGAATGGGTCACCGGCCTTGAGCCGGACCACGCACGCTCCGGTCCGGCCGCGCTCGATGAGCAGCGTGTTGATCTCGTGCTGTGGTGGAGCCGGAATGGCACCCTGCTTGCCGACGCAGTGCCGGGTGGCGCGGGGCGCGAGCGCCAGGATCTCCGCCATCGAAGGACGGTCGTACACCACGTGCTCGGCTGCGGCCAGCAACGCCGCGCCGCGCCGGGTGAGCAACTGCGGGTCCCCGGGCCCCGCGCCCACCAGGTGAACGGTCATGGTTGCGCACCGAGTGATCGCGCGGTCACCAGCCATTCGCCGAGCCGGCTGGTGCTTGCGCCGCCGACTATCACCACCGTGTGCATCCCGGCCCGGGCTGGGTCCAGCGTGGCGAGCGTGGTCAGTTCCACCTGCTCATCGCGGCGCCCGGCGTCGGTAACCAGCCCGACCGGGGTGGCGCCGGGCCGGTACTCGGCGAGAACATCGCGGGCCCGGCTCAGCTGCCACGACCGGTCGCGGGAGCGTGGGTTGTACAACGCCAGCACCAGGTCCGCGGCGGCCACCGCGCGCAGCCGCATCTCCACCGCATCCCAGGGGGCTAGCACATCGGACAGTGTCAGGCAGGCGAAGTCGCGCGCTAGTGGGGCTCCGAGCAGCGCGGCGGCTGCGATGGCCGCCGTGATGCCCGGGATCACCCGCACCGCCGGGCGTTGCGGCGGCGGCAGCGCGGCGGCGGCGGTGAGCGCCAGCGAAGCCATCCCGTAGATCCCGGCGTCACCGGAGGAGACCAGCGCCACCCGCGCACCTCCGGCCGCGGTGCGCACTGCATCATCGGCGCGTTGCTGCTCCGCGCCGATGTCGCTGGGTAGCAGGCGCTGGTTCGGGCCGGTGAGGTCCGCGCACGCGCAGAGGTAGGCCCGGTACCCCAGGACGACCTGTGCATGCCGGATGGCGTCTTCAGCGGCCCGGGTGCGATGTGCGGGACCGCCTGGTCCCAGGCCGACGACGGTGAGTGCGCCGGTCATGGCAACCTGCGCTTTGCCGGAGGGATGGGCCGCCCCGAGGTGCTGCCCGGTGTGGAGCGCCGGCGGCAGCCGTGCGAGTAGGTGGGATCGTAGAGCCGGCTGCGGGCTCCCGCACCGGACAGTGCCGGTCCTACCAGCACCAGCGCGGCGGTACGGATTCCGGATCCGGCGAGCGCGTCGGCGAGGCCGTCCACCGTGGTGGTGATCACGATCTCGTCCGGCCAGCTGGCTCTTGCGACGACGACGGCGGGGGTGTGCGGCGGGTAGCCGGCCAGCAGCTCTGCGCGTAGGGCCGCCGGTCGAGCCGCGGAGAGGTAGATCGCCATCGTGACGCCATGCCGGGCGAATCCGGCGACGCTCTCCCCGGCAGGAATCGACACTGCGGTGCGGCCGCCGCCGAGCCGGGTCAGCACGGCGCTTTGCGCTACCCCCGGCACGGTGAGTTCTATCCCGGCGGTGGCCGCGGCGGCGGCCAGCGAGCCGACCCCAGGCACGATCTCGAAGGCCCGGTCATGTTCGGCGCACCAGGACAGCTGCTCGGTCAGTGCCGAGTACAGCGAGACATCTCCGGAGTGCAACCGCACAATCGCGGCGTCTGGGTGTGCCGAGTACAGGGTGAGTACATCCTCCAGCGTCATGCCCGCCGAATCGTGGACCTCGACGCCATTACGGCAGTGCTCCAGTACCGCGGCGGGCACCAGCGACGACGCCCACACCACGAGGTCAGCGGTGGCGAGCCGGTGCGCGCCACGCAGGGTGAGCAGGTCCGGTGCGCCGGGTCCAGCGCCCACGAACGAGATCAGTCCAGTGCCCATCAACCCCGAGGCCGGTCGCATCAGGCCATCCGATCTGCGTGCTTCCAGGTGGCCACACCTCCTGCCTGAAGCAGGGTAACGCCCTGGCGTTTACCTCCTGGACAAGGTGAGACAGGCGACGCGAGCGCCCGCTCTGCTCGCCTGGTCCTGATCCGTTGGGCTCAGCGCTGCGTCGTGCACCACGAACGAGCCCGGTGTCCGGTCAGACAAGGTGAACGGGACTGTGGTGCGCGAACTGCCTGTTCCGGTGACGTCAGTGCGCACGTCCAGCCAGATTTCGTTGTCTCGGTTCGCGTATGTGGGGTTGGTTGATGGTGCCCGGGCGCTCACCGCGGGATCAAGGTGATCTTGAAAGCGCCGGCCGGCCGCATCAGCGGTGGCACCACAGGCCTTGGTGTACGCGTACGCCACATAGGCATGGTTGGGCAGCAGCCCGAAGACCGTGAGTTCCGCCGTAGACCCTTCCGACGTCGGGATCACAGTGGCCGTCATCGCAGCGCCGATCGGCGCCAGGTCAGGGTTGTAGCTGATGGCTTTCGACCTAGAGCTCGGCGTGGTGAGCGTGCCGCTGCCGAACACGACGGTTGACCTCAAACTGTCGTCCCAGGCGGCCAGCGTGGTCGTGCCGGGGCCGCGATACGCGCCACCGATCGGTATGAGGACCAGGACGGCACCGATCCCGGCCAGCGTCGACCGTCGCCACACGTCGTGAGATCGGTCACTCCTGGGCATCCCCCTCATGAGGGGTATTGTGCCCCTCCAAATCACTGCGAGGAGGAAACTTACTTACCGTCTGGGTCACTTTCCATAGCGAGGACGAAGTTCTGTACGTACTGCACTGCCAATTCTTGGCGATCGGTCGGATGAGGAGCCCAGGCGAGCGCGTCCCCAGCGAGGTTCAGTAGCTGATCCTCGTCGAGTCTGGAGACGATCAGTCGAGCGAGCTCTTCTCCCTCAAGATCTGGACGCAGGCGCCGGGCGAGCACGTACTGGGTGGCAAGCTCGTCATCGTGGTCGTCGATGGGCATCCGCGGTCTCCGTTCAGCCCGCCACCTACGGTGCAGAACATTGTGACGGCACGGTGTACGCCGTGCCGAGGGGTCGCCATTGACCATCGTGCCAGGACCGCTAGAGGAGGCCTCATGACGCGGGCTGCGCATTCTATCGAGATAGAGTCATACCGCATTCTCCGCTCCCAGGTGGACACCGCGGGGTTGCCGCCGATCACCCGTGCGGTGACCGAGCGGGTGATCCACGCCAGCGCGGATCTCGAGTACGCCGCTGATCTGATGTGCGAGGAGGATGCGCTGCACGCGGGTGCGCGGGCGCTGGCCACGGGGGCACCATTAGTCGTCGATGTCCGGATGCTCGCCGCTGGCATTACCTCCCGGAGGTGTCTGGTGGCGCTCGACCTAGCACTGGCACCAATGCCTGAGCCGGCGCTGACGCGAACCGCGGCGGGGATCCGGGCGGCAGCGGCCGAGCATCCCGAGGGTGCAGTGTGGGCGGTGGGTAACGCGCCGACGGCGTTACGGGAACTGATCCGGTTGACCGTGGCAGGCCTGTTGCGTCCGGCCCTGGTGATCGGGCTGCCGGTAGGGTTCGTCGATGCCGCCGCCGCGAAGGCGGCGCTGCGGGACTCGGGTTTGCCCGCCCTGTCCAATCGCAGTGCCAAGGGTGGCACCGCGGTCGCCGCCGCGGCGGTCAACGCGCTGCTGTGCTGGCATCCGGTGCCGTGAAGCCTTACCTGGTCGGGCTTGATGTGGCCGGTCGCCGGGTCGTCGTGGTCGGCGCCGGCACCGTCGCCCAGCGGCGGTTGCCACGCTTGATCGCCGCCGGCGCCGAGGTGCTGCTCGTCGCGCCTGCGGCCACCCCCGCCGTGGAGGCGATGGCTACCGCGGGCGAGTTGAACTGGGCGGTCCGGGGTTACGCCGACGGGGACCTCGACGGCGCCTGGTATGCCCTGGCCTGCAGCTCCGAGCCCGCGGTCAACGCCGCGGTGGCTGCAGAGGCCCAGCGCCGAAGGGTGTTCTGCGTCCGCGCCGATGATGCCACCGGCGGCAGCGCAGTCACCGCCGCTGCCGCTGAGCACGACGGGTTGCTCATCGGAGTGCTGGCCGGGCGCCGCCCGCGCCGCTCCGCCGCGGTCCGGGATGCGTTGCTCGAGGCGCTGCGCACCGGAGTGGTGGACGACGCCCCCGACGCCGAGGACCACGTCCCGACTCCAGGGGTCGCCCTGGTCGGCGCGGGACCCGGGGACCCCGATCTGATCACGGTGCGCGGGCGGCGGCTGCTGGCCCGGGCCGACGTGGTGCTGGCCGACCGGCTCGCACCCCGGGAGCTCCTCGACGAGCTCGGCGCGCACGTCACGGTGATCGACGCCGCAAAAGTCCCTTACGGCCGCGCCATGGCCCAGGAACACATCAACGCGGCGCTGATCGAACACGCCAGAGCCGGCCGGTTCGTGGTGCGCCTCAAGGGCGGTGACCCCTACGTCTTCGGGCGCGGATTCGAGGAGTTGCTGGCTTGCACGGCCGCCGGGGTACCGGTGACCGTGGTCCCCGGCATCACCAGCGCGATCTCGGTACCGGCGGCGGCCGGGATCCCGGTGACACACCGTGGCGTGACCCATGAGTTCGTGGTCGTATCCGGGCACGTGGCGCCGGACGACCCGACGTCGTTGGTGGACTGGCCGGCGCTCGGGCGGCTGCGCGGCACCCTGGTGCTGCTCATGGCAGTGGAGCGGATCGGCGTATTCGCCGACGCCCTGATCGGCCACGGCAGGTCCCCGGACACCCCGGTCGCGGTGATCGCCAACGGCACCCTGCCCGGCGAGCAGGTGGTTCGCTGCACCCTGCGCGAATCGGCTGGCAAGGTTGCCTCTGCCGGGATCCGCCCGCCCGCGATCGTGGTAATAGGGCCGGTAGCCGGCCTCGTGAGCGCGTAACAGTGTCATGGCACTTAATGCCACTCACGAGCGAGCTGGCAGCCGCGGTCAGATGCAGCATGTCCACCACGCGATTAGCTGGCAACCGATTTCGGCTTGCAGGTCCGCGCCGCTGGTGCCACCTGGTAGGGACTCGACCATGGCCGTGAGCGAGGATGGGTGCGTGGACGATGATCAGGAGTTTCCTCCCGAGTCGAGTGAACCCCCAGGCGACTCCGGCGTCCGGATTCGCGCCTTGAACGGATGGACGCTCGTCGTGCGGACCGATCTGGCCACCCGGCTGGTCACCCTCGATACCGAGGACCCAGAGGGCATGCTGGTCGGGAGCCGAGTCCTCGGTACCGACGACAGCCAGCGGCTCGTCGATGCTCTGCATGAGGCATTGGAACAGAGCCGGACATCCGGCGGACCGGTGGTGCTCGACGTCTCACGGGTGATCGGGCGGGACTGAGCCGGGGCCAAGGTTCCGCTGTGCAGTGGCGGGCGCCGCGTGGATCCAGGTAAGCACTGCTGGTGGGATTCGATGCACTGGACATCGACGTGCTCCGGGCGCGCCGGACGATGAAGTGGTCCCGGTACCCGCCCGACGTGCTGCCCGCCTGGGTCGCGGAGATGGACTTCCCGCTGGCCCCCGCGGTGCGCGACGCAGCCCGCAGGGTGATCGACGCGCAGGACCTGGGCTACTGCGAACCGGGCGGGCTCGCCGAGGCGTTCGCCAACTGGGCGGCCCGGTATCAGGCTTGGCGGCCCGATCCCGCGCTGGCCTGCCCGGTCGGTGACGTCATGGCCGGGGTGGAGGCAGCCCTGCGGGCGCTGACTGAGCCCGGCGATGGTGTAGTGCTACTCACCCCTGCGTATCCACCGTTCTTCGTCCTTCTCAAGCAACTGGATCGGGCAGCGGTGCCGTGGCCGCTACTAGAGGGGCCCCAGGGGTGGACCGTCGATGTGCAGCGGCTGGACGATGCACTGTGCGATGGGGCCCGCGCGGTGCTGCTGTGCCACCCACACAACCCCACCGGCCGGGTGTTCACGCTCGAGGAGCTTGCCGCTATCTCGGAGATCGTCGACGCGCGAGGCGGCAAGGTGATCTCCGATGAGGTGCACGCTCCGCTGTTGGCCACCGGCAACAGCTTCACTCCGTACGCCGCGAGTGGGTCCCGCGCCGCGACCCACTGTGTCACCGTCACCAGCATCTCGAAGGGTTGGAACGTACCCGGGCTCAAATGCGCGTTGCTGCAGGCACAGCCGGCTACCGCGCAGGTCACCGCCGCGGTGCCGCAGTACGAGCGGTTGCGCCCATCGGTGCCCGGGGTGGCCGCCAGCATCGCAGCCTGGACTGACGATGGCGGCTGGCTCGACGAGCTGCGGGTCCACCTGGATCGGACCCGCACCGCACTCGCCGACTGGATCCGGCGTACCCCGGGCGTGCAGGCGCATCCCGGCCAGGCCGGCTACCTGGCGTGGCTCGATCTGCGCGAAGCCCGGCTGGGCGACGACCCGGCCGCGGTGCTGCTGGAGCGGGGGCGCCTCGCAGTGAGCCCAGGACACGCATTCGCGCTGCCGGCCGCGCAGGGCAACGGGCGGGTCCGGCTCAACCACGGCACCTCATTGCCCTTGCTGCGCGAGGCGCTGAGCCGGATCGACCGCACCATCGAGGGCCACCGAGTTCAGAACTCGTAGGTTCGTGCCACGACGACGGCGTCGCCGGAAGCGCGTGGTGACCGTTCCAACCCTGCTGACCGGGGTACGAATCCGGGCACGCCGGACAGCCCCGGTGTCATGTCATACACCGCGATCCGCAACGGTCCCTGCTGCGGGATGCGTAAGGTGACGTCGATGCCGTCGGCGGGTAGGTCACCGAAGCGAACCTCAGTCGGCCATCGACCTGGCAATACGCCCGTGAGTCTCAGAATGGTGGGCGTTAGTTCCGGGGCGGTGACGGTGACCTCGTCGATGTGCTGATCGATCCGCAGCACCATAGTGGGGGCGGAGCGTGGCGAGGAGACGTGCAGCTCGATGCGCCAGCTCGCTCGGTCGCTCTGACGGGATCGCAGCGTCACCTCAGGAGCGGGTGCCCCCACCGCGGGAGCCGGACCCCACCACACCGGACCGTCGGCTAAACCGGCAGCGCGTTCCGGATCATCGGACCGCGTCGTCACGTACCTGCGGACCCATTCGGTTGGTTCGGTGTCGCGGCTTAGCCAGGCGGCCCGTCCGGTATCAGCGTCCAGCAGGTAGGTCAGGTCAGCGCGAGGAGGATGCGCCGCGTCGAGTCGATCCACGGTGAGGCCGGCACCGACCAGCGCGGCCACCAGCGTCGCACCGGCAACGGCAAACAGCGTCGCTCTACGTCTGACGCGGGGTGGCCCTGTCGCCGGAAGGACGTGCTCGACCAGCGGCAGCAGGGCGAGCCCGAACAGGGCTAGCGGCGCTGCGGCCACCCCACCCGCCTCCAGCCCCGCGAGGTCAAAGTTGCCCACACCCAGTGGCATCAGCACTACCACGGCCGGGATGGTGCCCAGCGTGATCGCGATAGCCGGCCACGCGGCGGCCAACTGCGCCGCCAGCAGCGCAACCAGCCCACCGACCGCGCAGCCCAGCGCGGGCAGCGTGAACAGGTGGGACGTGCCGGGTGCGAGAGCCGCGGCGAGTGCGCCGAGCGACACCAGCCAGACCAACCCGCCGCCGGCCAGCGCGGCCGGTCCGAGCCGGCGGCGCAGCGGAAGATACCAAGCCAGCAACGCGAGTGCGGCCAGCACGGCGGTGGCCACCTGGTAGAGCTGCGGCCGGTAGCCGAACGGGTTCTGCGCGTAGTCGGGGCGCACCACCAGCAGCACCCACCACAGACCTTGGGCCAGCGCCACGGCGGTGACCAGCGGCAGCACCACCCATGCGGTGGCGAGTGCCAGTCGGGGGATGCTCAGCAGCCCTCGACGCCGGGCCAGTGCCATGAGCGCGGCAACCGCGAGCAGGGCGACCAGCGCCAGCGGCCACACCAGCGCGATCGGATAACTGATGACGGAGCCAAAAAGGCGGAAATAGGTCGCGTCGTGATCGGCGGTCAGCGTGGCCAGGTCGCTGTTGCCGAGCGCTCGAGTGAGCCCGAGCATGTTGGCGCCATGATGCTGCAGGCTGGCCGGATTGAGGTTGGCGATGGTGTCGCCCGGTGTGTGGTAGCGCGCCGCGCCCTCGACGTAGGCGAAGTTCAGGCCGGGCAGCCCGGCTCCGGCGAGCTCGGTGAAGTCGGTGTTGTTGGGCATCGACCGGTACAGCTCCACCAGCGACGAGTCGCCGTTCGGATACGGCGCGGCGGTGGCGAACAGCGTGATCAGCGCGGCGTTTCGAGGTGAGGTCTCGAACATCAGCGAGGGACCGCTGACACCGCGGGCCTCCCAGTTGAGCACAACCGGGTGCTTCCCGAGCGGCGGGTGCTGCCGGGCGAATGCGGCGGCGCCGAGCAGGCCGCGTTCCTCCCCATCGGTGATCAGCAGCACCAGATCGTTGCGCAGCCGGTCCCCGGTCCGTAGCGCACGCACCGTCTCCAGCATCGCGGCGATCGCGGCACCGTCGTCCGAGGCACCGGGGCCGGCCACGGCCGAGTCATAGTGCGCCGCGAGCACCACGCTGCCCGTCGACTCCCGGCCGGGCAGGGTGGCCACGATGTTGTCCACCCGGCCAAACGCCGCCACTCCCGCCGTGGTGAACCCGCCGACCGCTCGGCTGATCTGCACCGAGAATCCGGCCGAGCGCAGGGCATCGGCCAGATAGTCACGGGCGCGATCGCTGGCTGCGCTGCCCATCGGGCGAGGCTCGGTGGCGAACTCCTGTAGCTGACCCAGCGCTCGCTGCGCGCTGAACTGCTGAGCTGGTGCCGATGCGGCCAGTGGGCTCGGCGGCCGGCCGGACAGCAGCGTGAGCACCGCGATCACGACGAGCAGCAATGCGCCGGCAGCTGATGCGGGCCGACTACCCCTGCTGGCTGCCGACACAGAACTCGTTGCCCTCTGGATCAGCCAGCACCGTCCACCACAACCCTGGCGCGCTGCCCTCGGCCAGCACTGACGCGCCCAGCCCGGTGAGCCGGGCCACCTCCGCCGTACGATCGTCGGTAAAGAGGTCCACATGCACACGGTTCTTGCCAGCTCGTGGTTCGGGCACCTTCTGGAGGCCGAGCGCCGGCGTCCCGGTCAGCAGCACGAATTCGCCGTAGTCGCCGGCCACCGTGGTACCCAGCGCTGCGGTCCAGAATTTGCCGAGCGACTGCGGATCCGAGCAGTCGATGGTCACCATGCCAATTGACAGACCCATGCTGTGGGACGGTAACCGGCAGGACCGACAGCCTCGCGGCCAGATACGCTGCGAGCTTCGCAATCCGGCCATTCGAGGAGTGCCCACAGCATGATCACCAGGTTGTCGACGCTGTTCCTGCGTACCCTGCGCGAGGATCCCGCGGACGCCGAGGTGCCCAGCCACAGACTGCTGGTCCGCGCCGGGTACGTCCGCCGCGTCGCCCCGGGGATCTACTCCTGGCTGCCGCTGGGCCTGCGGGTCCTGCGCAACATCGAGGCGGTGGTGCGCCGGGAAATGGACGCGATCGGCGGGCAGGAGATCCTGTTCCCTGCCTTGTTGCCCCGGGAGCCCTACCAGACCACCGGGCGCTGGACCGAGTACGGCCCGAACGTGTTCCGGCTACGCGACCGCAAGGGGACCGACTACCTGCTCGGCCCCACCCACGAGGAGCTGTTCACCCTCACCGTCAAGGGCGAGTTCAGCTCCTACAAGGACTACCCGGTGATCCTCTACCAGGTGCAGACCAAATACCGCGACGAGGAGCGTCCCCGCGCCGGGATCCTGCGTGGCCGCGAGTTCCTGATGAAGGACTCGTACTCCTTCGACCTGTCGCAGGACGGGCTGGCGCGCTCCTACCAGCTGCACCGGGATGCCTACATCAAGATCTTCGACCGGCTCGGGCTGCGTTACGTGATCGTGTCCGCAATGTCCGGCGCGATGGGCGGCTCGGCCAGCGAGGAGTTCCTCGCCGAAGCCGAGACCGGCGAGGACACCTTCGTGCGCAGCACCGAGTCCGGGTACGCGGCCAACGTGGAGGCGGTGATCACTCCGGCGCCACCAGAGCTGCCCATCGACGGTCTGCCCCCGGCTCGGGTGCTACATACCCCCGGCACACCCACGATCGACACGCTGGTCGACCACCTCAACAGGGCAGGTCTGGACCGCACCTTCACCGCCGCGGACACCCTCAAGAATGTCCTGATCAAGACCCGCCAACCCGGCGCGCAAGACTGGGAAGCGCTCGGTGTCGGGGTCCCCGGCGACCGCGAGATTGACATGAAACGGCTGGAGGCGGCGCTGGCGCCAGCCGAGGTCGCGCTGCTCGACGACTTCGCCGCGTACCCGTTCCTGGCGAAGGGCTATATCGGGCCGGGAGCGCTCGCGGAGCATGGAGTGCGCTACCTCGTCGATCCCCGGGTGGTCCGGGGAACCGCATGGGCCACCGGCGCCGACCGCCCCGACCACCACGTCGTCGACCTGGTGTGCGGGCGTGACTTCACCCCCGATGGCACCATCGAGGCAGCCGAGGTGCGCGCCGGTGATCCCTCACCGGATGGGGCCGGCACTCTGGTCGCGGCCCGCGGCATCGAGATCGGGCACATCTTCCAACTCGGCCGCAAGTACGCCGACGCGTTCACGTTGGACGCGTTGGGACCCGACGCCAAGCCGATCCGGATCACCATGGGTTGCTACGGGATCGGGGTCTCCCGGCTGGTCGGCGCCATCGCAGAGCAGAGCCACGATCGGCACGGGCTGGTCTGGCCCCGCGAGGTCGCGCCGGCCGACGTGCACGTCGTGCTGGCGGGTAAGGACGACTCGATCGGTGCCGCTGGCGAACGGCTGGCCGCCGAACTGGATGCGTCCGGTCTGCGGGTGATCCTCGATGACCGCCCGGCCACCCCCGGAGTGAAGTTCGCCGACGCCGAGCTGATCGGCGTGCCGACCATCCTCGTGGTGGGCCGCGGCCTGTCCGCAGGAGTCGTGGAGATCAAGGATCGGGCCACCGGGGAGCGCACCGAGGTGCCGGTGGACGGCGCGGTCGCGCACCTGCAGGAGCTGTGTAGCAAGTAGGCGAATCAGCCGGTCAGGAAGCTCAACCGGACGGTGCGGACTGGGTTGTCGATGTTGGTGTCCACCAGGCAGATCGACTGCCAGGTGCCCAACATGAGCCGCCCATCGAGCACTGGGACGCTGGCGTAGGGCGGCAGGAGCGCAGGCAGCAGGTGATCCCTGCCGTGCCCCGGGGAACCATGCCGGTGGTGCCACCGGTCGTCGACGGGCAAAAGTTCGCGCAGCGCGGCGAGCAGGTCGGTGTCGCTGCCCGCCCCGGTCTCGATCACCGCGAGTCCGGCGGTCGCATGGGGCACCCAGACATGCAGCAGGCCATCACCCGCCTCGACCTGGTCCAGAAAGGCACGGCACTGCTCGGTGATGTCGTGTACCCGTTCCTGCGAGCCGGTCTGGATGCGAATCTGCTCGGTGTGCACGGCCGTACGGTAATCGCTGGCCTTCTCTACTGCGCCCCGGGAAAGGGCACTGTCACCGGAGTCGTGCCGGCTGTTACCCGCCAGCGGGCGGCCCGCACGGCTGCCGCGGTCAGCGCCTCCAGCGCGGATCCACGCAGGTTGGGATCGGCCGGGCTGCGTTCCACCACCGAGCGCCACGCCGCCGCCGCGTCGGTCTCTGCAGTGATCACCAGCCGGAGTGCCGACGCAGCGTCGGTGACCGGTTCCGGCGTGAGGTATCCGGGTTCAGGTGGAACGGGCGGCACTCCCGCGTCGATCAGCACCCGCTCGGTGGCGTCGCGCCGAGCTTGATGCGCGGTCGCGGCCTCGTCGAGCCGACCTGCCAATCCACTCGGCACAAATGCCCCCGCCACCCCATAAACCCACATCGCGGCATGTTCAGCCGCCAACGCCCCCTGAAGCGCCCCCACCGGCACCGGGCTTCCGCTCCGATATGGAGACATGTCGGG
>CAXUFG010000162.1:0-11827 GCA_964250265.1 uncultured Pseudonocardiaceae bacterium
TTCGAAACCAGGCCGTTGTAGACTTCCGTCCCGTCTCTGAGCACCTTCACCTTGAGTTTCTGGGAGAGCTCACCGTCTGGGCCAGCCGGGCACGTGGAATCGCCGGCTAGCTTTTCGTCACCGGTGCAGCCATCTTCAGTGTCTTTGACAGCGATTGCAAAAGTCAGTTTTCCGTTGATGGACCCGCCATTAGTGAACTTCAACTCCCTTGAATGGTGGTCGCCACCGGGGACGAACGTCCCCACGTCGACACTATCAGAAGAGCTTTCGTTTAGCTGTAGCGTTCCGGCTGTCCCGCTAGTATCGGTCGGCTTCCCGGTTGAAGAGAAGAAGGCATAGGTGCCGGCGCCGAGAGTGATAGCCGCCGCGGCCACCGCCGCCACTCCGATACCGAGCTTCTTCTTGTTCTGCTGGACGGCGCTCATGATGGTTCCCTCCGATTGGTCGTGGTGTTCTTGTTGTTGTTCGCGGCCACCTCGACCGCGTTCGGACCGAACTGTGCCGGAGGATGACGGAACGCACATACCCAACTTGAGGTAAACGCCGCACCGACCAGAGAAAACCGCATACCTAATCTTGGGTAGGACGGGTCTAACGGCTTTACAGGAGTATGGCCGATCACTACTACTCAAGGAGGACAAGGTGGACGTCATCGACCGGGCCCAACAGCCTGATGCCAACGCCAAGCGCCCGCACCCGATACGTCGGATAGCAGGAGGGCTCGCCATCGTGACAGTAGTCGTCGCAGTCGGCGGCGCCGCCGCGGTAAGCCTGATACCGGCGCTGACCGGCGCGACCGCGATGACCGTGCTGTCCGGCAGCATGACGCCGACGCTGCCGGTCGGATCGGTCGCCGTGGTGCGGCCCCGACCAAGCGACCAGATCAAGCCTGGTGATGTGATCACGTTCACCGACCGCGATCCGGATCTGAAGGCGCCGAGGATCGTCACGCACCGCGTCGTCGCGGTGGAACAGGGACCGAGCGGGCTGATGTTCCGCACCAAGGGAGACGCCAACAACACACCGGATCAGAGACCGACAGCGGCCACAGACGTCCGCGGCGTGCTCTGGTACTCGGTGCCCCTAGCCGGCTCGCTGCGCGAATTCCTGATCAGTCCGGCCGGCTTGTGCTATCTCGTTGGAGTGCTGCGGCGATTCTGCTAGCGCTAGGCGGCTGGCTGAGCGCAAATGGGCCGGCCGTCCGAGTCGCGTTTGCAGTCGCTGCGTACGGCATGTTCCTGCTGGTGAAAGCGGTTGGCCCCGACCCCACGGCCGATGGGCTGCTCGCCCGTGACTTCGCGATGCTCGGGACGGCGGTGCTCTGTGGGTTGGCGTTGCGGGGAGTCGACGTGGTCGATCGCGTCTGGCGCACCTCGACCCTGGTCGTCACCGCCCTCCTCGCCGGCTGCGCGGTCATGTCTCTGATCCCCGCTGAGGCGCTGGCTGCTCCGACCCGATCTGCAATCGACGTCGGCGCCGGAGTGGTGACTGGGACCATCGGGCTTGCCTTGGTGTTGTGCGGCCTGTGCAGCACACAGCTGGTTCTTCGGCCAACCGGGCTCGCACTACTGATGCTGTCCGCCCAGCAGTCGCCGGTTGGGAGTGCACTGGGGCTTGCTGGAGTTGCCATGCTGCTGGTTACCGCGGTGCCATTCGTGGTGCGCGCTCTGCGCGCCATGTGGTCTGAGCAAGCCGAGTCCCAGTCCCGGATACACGCGGCGGAGCAGGCGATCGCCGTCACAGCGGTGCGTGAGCACGAAATGCGCAACCTGGTCGCCGGTTTGTGCGGAGCGGTGAACGTTCTCACTACCGGCGAGAGGGCTGACCACAGCCAACTCGGTGCGGCCGCTCGTACGGAACTGGAACGACTCCGCAGAATCCTCGCCAGCGACCAACGCGTCGGTGGCCAGGTTCTGACGCAGGTGCAGCCGGGGCCGTCCTCAGTCGCTGTGGGTCCAATCCTGAGTGACCTGGCGGCGCTGCACAGTGCTCCTGATTCGGCCATCGAGGTGACCGTGACCGGTGAACCGCACGCTGTGGTGGCACCGGATTGCCTCGCCCACGTCGTGACCAACCTGCTCGTCAACTGCGCGCGGCACGCGCCCGGCGCGCACGTGTGGATGACTGCCTGCCGCCGTGGCGAGCACATCGTCATCGAGGTCACCGACGACGGACCCGGGTTGCCGCCCGGCCTCCCTGCGGAACTGCTGCGGCCCGGGACACGGGGCCCGTCGTCGACCGGGACGGGTCTGGGGCTGTCAGTCAGCGCCGACCTGTTAGGCAGGTACGGCGGCCACATCCGGCTGGTGCCCACAATCACCGGTGGTGGCGGTTGCACCGCGCTCGTAGAGCTACCCGCAGCGACCACTCGGTCGCTGGATACAGTCGCAGTATGACCAGCGCCACGGTGTTGATCGTCGATGACCACGAGCTGCTCAGCGCCGCGCTGGTAATTGCGCTCGGTACGCAGGGATTGAGTGCCCGGCACCTCACACCGCAAGAGCTGCTCACCCAGCTCGATCAGCCGGCCCCATCGGGGGGGCTCGTGCTGCTCGATCTCGACCTTGGGGACGACATCGACGGTGCCCATCTGGTCAGCCCGCTGCGCCGTGCTGGCTGGCGAGTACTGGTGATCACCGGTAGCCGCGACGAGCCGCACATCGCCGCAGCCATAACGGCTGGTGCGGTCGGCTGGGTACCCAAGACTGCACCGTTTGATGACCTCCTTGAGCACGCTGTGCGGGCGGCGCAGGGACGATTGATGCTGACCGAAGCGCAACGGCAGCGCATACAAGAGATCGCGGCACGAGCCCACAGAGCCAGCGAGCATCTCCGACGCCGGTGGCAGCAACTCACCCCTCGGGAGCGAGAAATCCTCGACTGCCTGGTCACCGGGCTGCGGGCGAGAGCCATCGCCGAGAAATACACTGTCTCGCTGGCCACCGTGCGGACCCAGATCCGCTCGATCCTGGCTAAACTTGAAGTCTCCTCGCAGCTGGAAGCTGTGGCGTTGGCGCAGCAGCACAGCGGGTCGGTGGCTGCGTCTACCACCCACGCCTGAGGACGCACTCCGTAGCGGTATCAGGATGGGTGAACGCCGACTCGTTATGAACGTGCCATCGTCAACGCATCGACCGGTCCCCATTTCAGCTCGGTACGCCGCCGACGTCGAGGGTGTGCTACCAGCAAGAACGGCAGCCATGACCGAGACACTGGCGCAGGCGCCGTTCACCGTCACTGCCGGACCGCTGCGCCACGCCCAGTACGCCCAGCTGGCAGCGAGCGCGCTGGGCACCCTGCTCAGCCGCTTCCCTCAGCTGCGGTTGGCCCCGCCCGCCGAGCAGCTGACTTACCGACCAGGCGTGCTGATGAACGGCCTCACCGCACTATCCGTGATCCTGCGCTGAAGGGTGGCGTCGCCGGCCAGCAACTGAGGAGCCGAGATGTTCGCAATCAAGGCAGCCCGCGCGTTCGACGGTGAGCAACAGCTACCCGGCGGCGCTACCGTGCTGATCGACGACGACCGCATCGCGGGGGTAACACCGGCGGCAGCACCGCTGCCCGATGGCTGCACAGTCACCGAGTTTCCCCATGCCACCGTCTTGCCGGGGCTCATCGACACCCACGTGCATCTTGGGGGCGATGGCCGTGACGGCGCGCTCCACCGGCTGGCTGACTACCCCGGCGCCGAACTGACCGAGGTGATCGAGGCGGCGCTACACCGTCACCTCGCGGCGGGTGTGACGACGGTACGGGATCTGGGTGATCGTCGCTGGTCGGTGGTGCAACGGCGGGACCGCGCGACCGGCAGCCGGGAAGGCGGGGTGCGTCCAACAATCCTGGCATCCGGGCCACCCATCACCAGCATCCATGGTCACTGCTGGTACATGGGAGGCGAGGCGCAAGGTTCGGCTGCCCTGCGCGAGGCCATCAGGGAACGCGCCGAGCGCCGGGTGGACGTCGTCAAGATCATGGCCAGCGGGGGCGTGCACACATCCGGAACGGACGTCATGAGCTGCCAATTCTCTCCCCGCGATCTTCGTCTACTGGTCGATGAGGCGCACACGGCCGGGTTACCGGTGACCGCCCACGCGCACGGACTCCCGGCCATCGAGCAGGCTATCGAGGCTGGCGTCAATGGGATCGAGCACTGCAACTGCCTGACGCCCACCGGCGTGAAAACCCAAGACAGCCTGCTGCTACGTCTCACCGAGCGAGGCATCGCCGTCTGTCCCACCGTGGTGGCCAGAGTCGCCCAGGCCAGACCGTCCGAGAGCGAGTTGGCTTTTACCCAACGTTTCGGCCTGTCCCGGGACGCGGTGCGCAAGCACGTCGGGCGGATGCACCGCGCCGGTGTCAAGATCGTCACTGGCACCGACGGCGGTATCTCAACCGCAAAACCACACGGAATCGTGTCCACCGGAATCTCGATGCTGGTAGCCAGCGGCTTTTCAACCGCCGACGCACTGGCAACTGCTACGTCCATCGCGGCGCAGGTGTGCGGCCTCGGCAGCTCCAAGGGCCGCCTTCGCACAGGTTATGACGCCGACCTGATCCTTGTTGATGGCGATCTGCTGAGCGATATTGGGGCCCTGACCCGGCCCGCCGCAGTCATGGCGCACGGGCGATGGGCGATACAGCGGTCAGCCGCCGAACGGACCGGGCTCGGGCAGCCTTAAGTCGGGTTTATCCACTTCTTCGATGTTGACGTCCTTGAAGGTGAGCACTCGGACATTCTTAACGAACCGGGCCGGTCGGTACATGTCCCACACCCAGGCATCGGACATCCGTACCTCGAAATACACCTCGCCCTCGGCGTTGCGAGGCTGCACATCCACCGCGTTGGCCAGATAGAAGCGCCGCTCGGTCTCCACGACATAGGCGAATTGACCGACGACGTCGCGGTACTCCTTGTAGAGCGACAGCTCCATCTCGGTCTCGTATTTCTCGAGATCCTCGGTGCTCATCGGGGGCCCATCGATTGCTGCGTCGGTCGCTTCATCCTGTGCTGGTTCCTCCCGCTCGTGCCGTCGTCGTGGTCGGCGATCCCCCATTCTGGACCAGTATCCGCTCGGGGCTTACTCACGCGTCTCCCCGCAGGGGCGGTCATGTGGTGCAGGCGCGCCGCCCGCACCACGTTGACGTAGCTGAACCGGTGTTCGACACAGGGACCATGCGCCAGCAGGGACGCGTTGTGCTCCGGTGTGCAATAACCCTTGTGCTCACCGAATCCGTACCACGGCATCCGGCCATGCAGCTCACCCATGATGCGGTCGCGGGTCACTTTGGCCAGCACCGATGCCGCCGACACACAGGCCGCGGCGCGGTCCCCCCCGATCACCGCCATGTTCGGGGCGGTCAGGCCGGGCACCCGGAACCCGTCCGTGAGCACATAGCCGGGGTGCATGGCCAGACCAGCAACGGCGCGCCGCATACCTTCCAGGTTGGCAACGTGCACGCCCAACGCGTCGATGTCATCGGGTGGGATGACCACGACGCTCAGGGACAGCGCCCTGGCGACAATCAGATCGTGGTAATGATCCCGGCGCGTGGCCGTGAGCAGCTTGGAATCGGCGAGCCCAGCCAGCGCCGCTGCGTCGGCCGGCCGCAACACGCAGGCCGCAACCACCAACGGGCCCGCGCACGCTCCTCGACCAGCCTCATCCACCCCGGCGACCGGACCCAGGCCCTTGCGGTGCAAAACAGCCTGCAGAGTCCACGTACCGCCATCCCTGCGCACCAGCGCCCTCGGCGGCCGCGGCAGGGCTTGAGGGGTGCTGCCCGTCATGGCCGGCACTCCCGTCAGCCTCGCCTGCGGGCTACCACCCGCTCCCGCAAGGCTTGGCCGCCTCGCAACACCGGCCAGCTCAGCAGCAGGCCAGCGCCCAGAGGCAGGCCAGCCGGCCAGAAAGGCGTGGGAGCCCGGAGCGCTCCGATCGGCTTGGCAGGCTGCGGATCAGGATCTCCGATGCCTTGCCACCGCTTTACCGGCAGCACGATCAGACGCGCCTTACCGATGACATTGCTCGCCGGCACGGTGCCCGTGCGCTGGTCAGCGACGTGCCGTCTGGAGTCCGCGCTGTTGTTCCGGTTGTCCCCCATCATCCACAGGTTGCCTGGGGGCACCGTGACCGGGCCGAACTCCTCCTGAGGCTCCTGCCCGATAAAGACCGCGTAAGGCTCGGTGAGCGAGGTGCCGTCGACCATGACGCGGTTTTGCTTATCGCAGCACTTCACGGTCTGGCCTCCGACAGCGATCACCCGCTTGACGAAGTCGCGCTCGTCCGGCGGAGCCAAGCCGATCACCGAGCCGGCCTGCTGGAGCCCTCGCACCAGCACGTTATCCGAACGCTGGCTGATGAACTCACTGCCCCATGAGTCGGTACCGCGGAACACCACCACGTCACCCGGTCTGGGACCACCGAACCGGTAGGACAGCTTGTCGACCAACACCCGATCGTTGGTGCAGCCCGGACAGCCGTGCAGGGTGGGTTCCATCGATGCCGAGGGGATGACATAGACCCGGGCCAAGAATGTCTGAATCAGAAACGTCAGCACCAGCGCGGTGAGCACCAGGACAGGCAGCTCGCGCCAGAACGATCCCTTCTTGCGCTTGGATAGGCGATGCCGGTGCACACGGCGGCCCCGGGAATCGCTGGGATCGTCGCCGCGAGCGGGTTCGGTCGAGCGAGCCAGGTGGGCCACGTCCTCAGGCTATCGACACACGGCCGGTGCCGGTGGATCAGGACGCCGACGGGGTCTCACGCTTCTCCTTGATCTTCGCTGCCTTGCCGCGGAGATCACGAAGGTAGTACAGCTTGGCGCGCCGGACATCGCCGCGGGTGACCACCTCTATCTTGGCGATGTTCGGGGTGTGCACCGGAAAGGTGCGCTCCACACCCACGCCGAAAGACACCTTGCGCACGGTGAAGGTTTCCCGCGCTCCACCGCCCTGACGGCGGATGACCGCGCCTTGGAATATCTGTACCCGCTGGCGGGAACCCTCGATGACACGGACATGCACCTTGAGCGTGTCACCGGGCCGGAAATCGGGGATATCGGTCCGCAGCGACTTCGCGTCCAGGGCGTCCAGGGTGTTCATCGGGTCCATCCTCGTCTTCGGGTGCCGTGCACGGTCGGGAGCGCCCCTGATGGACGCGAACGGCGGGTTTGGGCGACACTCGGGACTTCCGCCCTGGGGGCAGTCCCCAACGTTGCTCCGCTGTGGTAACCGGGTCAGTGTGCCAGACGCGGCCGCGCACGATGAAACTGGGCGGTCTCAGCCGGGCGGAGTGGTCAGATCCTCGAGGAGGGCGCGGTCTGCACCATCCAGTGCGCCAGGCGGCAGTGCCGCCAGCAGATCGGGACGCCGAACAGCGGTGCGCTCCACTGCGCGGTCCCGGCGCCAGCGGGCGATCGCC
The DNA here is from genome assembly GCA_964250265.1 of uncultured Pseudonocardiaceae bacterium. Taxonomy (GTDB): domain Bacteria; phylum Actinomycetota; class Actinomycetes; order Mycobacteriales; family Pseudonocardiaceae. Next base: position 7,422 of record CAXUFG010000162.1, read on the forward strand.
CCGTGGTTGCCCGAGCGCAGCACATCGGGAACCTCCCTGCCACGCCATACCTCAGGACGGGTGTAGCAAGGTCCCTCCAGCAGCCCGTCGGAGAATGAGTCCTGCATTGCCGAGACGGGGTTGCCCAGCACACCGGGCAGCAACCGGGCGATGGCCTCGACCATCACCAGGACGGCCGCTTCCCCCCCGACGAGTACGTAGTCCCCGATCGAGATCTCATCGACGGCCACCCGTGCCGCCGCATCGTCGATCACCCGCTGGTCGATTCCCTCGTAACGACCACAGGCGAAAACCAGCCGGGGTTGCCCCGCCAGCTCGGCGGCGAGTTGCTGGGTGAAGGGGCGACCGGCGGGGCTGGGCACGACCAACCGGGGCGGTGGCTCACCGGCGAGCACGTCGTCGAGCGCCTCACCCCAGACGTCGGGGCGCATCACCATGCCGGGTCCACCGCCGTAGGGCGCGTCATCCACCGATCGGTGCACGTCGTGGGTCCAGTCACGCAGGTCGTGCACGGTGAACTCGATCAAATTCCGCTCGATGGCCCGGCCGAGCAGGGCCTCCCTGGCCGGGGTGAGGTACTCCGGGAAGATCGTCACTACCTGCATTAGCACAATTCAGCACGCCTCAGCCGAGCAAGCCGGCAGGTGGGTCGAGCACCAGCCGGCCACCAGAGAGGTCCACTTGGGGCACGATGGCCCGGACAAACGGCACCAGCACCTGGCCGTGGTCGGTGTCCAGCACCAGCAGGTCGCTGGCCGGGGCGTGCACGACCTCCCGGACGGTGCCCAGCGCGGTGCCATCAGGCCCCACCGCAACCAAACCCTCGAGCTGGTGGTCGTAAAACTCGTCGGGGTCTTCCAGATCCGGCAGCTCAGCGGCGTCGATGCTCAAGGTGCAGCCGCACAGTTCCGCCGCCGCTTCTCGATCGGCTATCCCGGCGAATCGCACGAGCAGGGCGCCTCGATGGGGACGGACCGTCTCGACAATGAGCGTGCGACCAGCGTCACTGCTCAGGTGCGCGCCAACCACGAATCGCAGTTCGGGGAAGTCGGTGCGCACCTGGACCGTGGCCTCCCCGCGCAGCCCGTGTGGCCGGCCGATCCTGCCGACGACCCGCTGGGTATCCCCGCCGGTGGTGTCACTGCTCGGCGTACTACTGCTCGGCTGCACGGTCGACGCCTTCAGCCATCAGGCTCAGCGGTCGGTGTCGACGACGTCGACGCGAACCCCACGCCCGCCGATACCGCCCATCACCGTGCGTAACGCCGTGGCGGTGCGTCCACCACGGCCGATCACTTTGCCGAGGTCATCGGGGTGCACGTGCACCTCAAGGGTGCGACCCCGCCGCGTGGTCACCAGCTGGACGCGGACCTCGTCGGGATTATCGACGATCCCCCGCACGAGATGTTCAAGCGCGTCCGCCAGCATGCTCACACCTGGCCGTCCGCGACCGTCGCAGTGTCCTCCCGGTCCTCAGGTCCGGTTGACGTTTCCGCCGTACCCGTCCCGGGGGCGGGGTTCTTGGCTGAGGCGGGTTCCTTGGCAGGAGCAGGAGCCGCGCTGGTGTCCGACTGACGCGCAGCCTTCTTCCGGGGCGTGGTGGCCTCGGTGGTCGGCGCCTCCCCGGCCTGCGCCAACGCTCGATTGAACAGTTCGGCCTTGTCTGGCTTCGGCTCGGCACGCTGTAACGTGCCCTCAAGGCCCGGCAGGCCCTTGAACCGCTGCCAATCCCCCGTGATCTGGAGGATATGTTGGACCGGCTCGGTGGGTTGGGCCCCGACACCGAGCCAGTACTGCACCCGTTCCGAGTCAACCTCGATGAGGCTGGGTTGCTCCTTGGGGTGGTACTTGCCGATCGTCTCGATCGCCTTGCCGTTGCGGCGGGTGCGAGCGTCGGCGACGACGATCCGGTAGTACGGCTGGCGAATCCTGCCGAGCCGCATGAGCTTGATCTTGACAGCCACGGGTCGAGCTACTCCTGTCAACGCGCAAATGCTCACGGTGAGCGCGCACGGCCCATGGTGGGGACATAGACCGACGATGCTCGCAAGGTCAGTGGTCGCGACGTAATGAGAGGACCGCCGCGGCAACAGCGACCTATTGTGCCAGACCATCCCGTCGCGCTGTATCACCGCATCCACGATCGGCGGGTGCCGCGGGCACTCTAGGCCCATCGCGCCGCCCACCAGAGTCCGACACACCGGGAAGTACATCGCGACACGCCGGGAGCCGGGTCAGGCAGGGACGGCACCCTGCGTGATCAGGAGCAGCCCGATCGCAGGCAGGAAGTTGTTCGCTTGGTGGGCGACGATGCTGGCCAGCAGGTTGCCGGTGAGCAACCGCGCGAGTGCAAGCGGTAACGAGATAATCACCAGCAGCGGGGTGCGCAGCAGCTCGGCGTGAGACCACGAGAACAGCGCGTGGGCCATGGCGAACAGCACGGTGGTTATCCCGAAGATCACCCAGCGGTTCCACCGCCAGTACTCCATCGCCCGCCACAGCAGGCCACGGTAGAGCAGCTCCTCGGACAACGGCGCGACCAGCCACACCGCGAAGAACAGCGTGAGCCCCAAGCCGAGAGGCAGCCGCTGACCGTTGAACACCTCCCCCACCGCCGAGTTCGCCTGATTCTCGCCGACCAGGTGCGCCCACAGCAGGGAGGCCGGCACTGTGACGGCTAGGCCCAGCAAGCCCAGTCCCAGCCCGATGCCGGCATCGGCCAGTCGCCACCGCACCGACAGCTGGCTGCGCACGCGTTCGAGCAGATCTCCCTGACCGAGGAGCCCGGCGCCGATCACCGCGACCAGACCGGCCGCCACGGTAGGCACGACGAGCGCGGCGACCAGCGCCGCACCGGGGAGTCGTGAGCCCGGGCCACGGTGCGCGGAGTCCAGCGCGAAGGGGAGCACCGCCAGCACCGAGGCGAGGACGAATGCGATCTCCGCGATGACGAAGCAGGCGAGCAGGCGCCAGCCACGGCGAGTCTCCGGCACGACGGCGGTCACCACGGCCGGCCACGCAGGAGCAGCAATACCGGGTGCCGGAGGGTGTCCGGGTCCAGCCTCGGGTCGGTACGGGTGACCAGCAGGTCCGCCGGCGCACCGGGCAGCAGGCCGGGAACCTCGAGCCAGTCGCGGGCCGCCCAGCTCGCTGCCCCTAGCGCCTGTGCGCCGGTGAGGCCGGCGGCGCGCAGCGCGACGATCTCGTCCACCAGGCGACCGTGCCGGATCCCTCCCCCCGCGTCGCTGCCGGCGTAGACCGGAATTCCTGCCTCGATGGCCGCAGCGACGGTGTCGTGGGCTCTGGCGTGCAGCACACGCATGTGCGCGGCATAGCGCGGGTACTTGCCGGCGCGCTCGGCGATCGCTGGGAACATCTCGATGTTGATCAGTGTGGGTACCAGGGAGGTACCGCGGGCCGCCATCTCGGTGATGGCGTCGGCGGTCAAGCCGGTGCCGTGCTCGATGCAATCGATGCCGGCGGCGATCAGGCCTGGCAGCGCATCGGCGCCGAAGACGTGAGCGGTGACCCTGGCCCCGGCGGCGTGCGCGGCGGCGACCGCCTCTGCGAGCACGCCGTCAGGCCACAGTGGGGCGAGGTCACCACTCGAGCGGTCGATCCAGTCACCGATCAGCTTGACCCAGCCATCCCCTGCGGCCGCCTGTTCCTGCACGGCTTGCGGCAGCAGCCCCGGCTCATCCAGCTCCACGCCGATAGTCGGGATGTAGCGTTTGGGACGGGCGAGGTGCCGGCCGGCGCGGATGATGCGCGGTAGGTCATGACGGGTTTGCAAGGGCCGGGTATCGGTCGGGGATCCACAATCCCGGATGAGCAGCGTCCCGGCATCCCGGTCGGTGGCGGCCTGCTCGGCCGCCTCGTCCAGGCTCACCGTCCCCTGTGAGCCGATACCGACGTGGCAATGCGCATCGACCAGACCCGGCAGGATGTAGCCACCGTCGCAGGCGGTGATCGCTCCGGGCACCGGCTCGGTATGGATCACTCCGTCGGCCACCCAAAGCTCGCCCGGTTCGCCGGTGGGGAGCAGTATTCCTCGCAGATGCATCGCCGGGGTCCGAGCAGGAAGCCCGCTAACGGGCCCAAGAACGGGCACCGTCATTTCTTGCGGAACTTCAGTTTCGACGGGTCGAAATCGGGCGGCAGTTGATCCATGCCGGTTAGTTTGGATAAATCGGGCAGCTCGGGCATGTTCCCAGGCAGCCCTCCTGGCAGACCCATCGGCAACCCCCCGGGCAGCCCGCCGCGGGTCCTCGGCGGCGTCGGGCCCCGGCCCTTGATCTTCTTGCCCTTGCGACCCTTGCGGTTGCGTCGCCCAGGGCCGGTCCCGGGGAAGCCGAACCGGCCGGCCATCTGCTGCATCATCTTGCGAGCCTCGAAGAACCGCTCGA
>CAXUFG010000163.1:0-3152 GCA_964250265.1 uncultured Pseudonocardiaceae bacterium
CCGCCCTCGGCGCCCGTGGCGCCGCCGCCATCGCCGCCGGCGCCACCGATCGCGTTGCCCTGGCCGCCAGTGCCTCCTCCTCCGCCGCCGCCTGGGCCGACCAAGACGCGGTCAGACAGGCCACAGGCCAGCGCCACGCAGCCGCCAGTGGCGATCCGCACATCCGAGGAGCCGCCGGCACCCGATCCGTTGCCGCCGTTGAATGCCGTACCGCCGTTAGCCCCGCTGGCGTCACCCGGGCCGCCGATCACGCCACCGTTGGAGCCGCCGAAGCCGCCCAGCGCGCCCTGCCCACCGGAGGGGCCGTTCATCATGCCCCCGGACCGGCTCGCGGCGGTGCCGTTGGCTCCCATACCGGCCACATCGACCTGCAGGACGTCTCCTGGGCTCAGGCTGGTCAGCGTCCCCGCCGCCTCGCCGCCTTTGCCACCGGGGCGACCAGTGATGTCACCGGCAGGCGGGGGGTGAGCGGCGTCGCCCGCAATGAAGTAATGGCCACCCTGGGCGCCGACGACGTCGACGTCGAACGCAGTCACCCCCGCCGGCACGGTGAACGTGTCGGACCCGACTGTGGTGTAGGTGCAGACCAGGGTCGTCGAGCCGGTCAGGACACCGGTGGCGCCGCAGGGAGCAGGGTCGGCCGCGAGTGCGAGCACGGGCGGTGCGGGAGTGGCCAGCGCCATGGCTGCGGCGGTGCTGGCAGTGAGCACCACGCCGAGGGAAGCCATATACGGCGGGCGGAGGGAGTGAAGTATGCGCACAAGCAACTCCTAAGGATCAGCGCACGGTCGGGTTTAAAAAGCCTGTGGGCATGCGCGGCATGGACATGCCGAACGTTCCGACGCCCACGCCGACGTCGGACGAAATCTCCACGTTGCGCCGCAGACACGGATCCTCATGAACTTTTCTCCCGCACATACGAATTTCATATGAGCGGAACGATGCGTTCCAGAGATGAACGGGAGAAGTCCTACAGTCGACCAAGGGATGGCGACCAACCCCACAAAGGACAGCTAAATTCGGTCGTTGTACAGACCCACCTGGACACGCCCATCAACGAATCCGTGCGCACGAACAACAGGCCCCACCCGATCACCCAGCTTTATTTGCTGGCTCGTCGCGTCACCAATAGCCCAACAATCGAGATATCAGTAATCCCAACGACGTCGCCCGAATCGACGTCGCTCCCAGTGCAATCTCAGAGTGCATGTCCTAGAGCGCGGGGTGGGGTAGCGCCGTCCCCGGGTGGCACCCCAGATTTCGCGTCTGAATTGAATGCAGGCGCGGAGTGTTGGCTCAGCGATTGTCCTTACGCACCGATCCTGATCCTATGCGTCGTGTTCGTCAACAACGTCACGTCGTTCGAGAATACGTTGACTGTCGCCAGGTCGAGCTTCCCGCTGCCGGTCAGGTCCCCGATCGCGAGGTCGACCGGACCGGCGCCGGTGGCGACCGTAGTCCGGGTGAAGTCACTGCCGGTCTCATTCTTGGTGAACACGATCACAGATTGATCGAGCCTGTTGGCGACCGCCAGCCCAGGCAGGCAGTGCCGGAGGGTGTTGATCACCTGGTTGGCAGCCCCGAGACCGGGCAGGGCGAAACCGGGGAGATTGGTAGCGACGCCGAGGGGGAGGCAGCGACCGTGGATGTCGCCGATCACAATGTTCTTGGTTCCAGAGCTATTTGTCGTGCCGATCGGGAGCGTCTTCGGCGTGTAACCGCTGGCGCTGGTGATGTCGCGCAAGAAGATCGTCAGGGAGTTGTCGTGGACGTTCTTCACAGCGAGATCGCTGCCCGGACCCTGACCGCCGAGATCGCCGATCGCCACCGTCGAGACCGTCCCGAGGCCGGAGGGAACTGTCTTCGTGGTGTAGCCGGCGTCGCCCGTGTTCTTCAAGAACAGGGTGAGCGTGGCGCTGTTGCCGTCGGCCACCGCGATGTCGTGCGGGCCGTGACCGCTGAGATCACCGATTACGGCGGCAACCGGACCCGAACCTGCAAGCGGATCGCCGGGGGTCGGCAATGTCGTCGTCGTATATCCGTCGTCGTTCGCGTTCTTGAGGAACAGCGTCAAGCTCGCGCCCTGACGGTTGGTGACCACGAGATCCGCACGGCCGTCGCTGTTGAGATCGCCGATCGCGACCGAATGCGGGACCGGGCCGGCCGGCAGCGTCGTCTGTTGGTAGCCGGTGGGACTGCCCGCGTCCCGCCGGAACAGGGTCATGGTGTTCGACTGGCTGTTCGTAACCGCCACGTCGCCGCCTCGTCCATCGCCCTTGAGATCGCCGATCGCGATCGCGTTGGGAGCCGTACCCGTGGGGCCGATCAGCTTCTGCGTGAAATGGCCACCCCCGTCGCTGAGCAGCAACGAGACATCTCGCGTCCCTTCGTTGGCGGTCGCGATGTCAACGCGACCGTCGCCGTTGAGATCACCGCTCGCGATCGCTTCCGGAGAGCCCCCGACCGGGATCGAGGTCGTCGTGGCACTGAACTCCGGCCCTTGTAGGACCGGCGGCAGCGGTATCACCGTCGGCGCCGCGCCAGCCGGTGCCGCCCAGGCACACAGGAGGGAGAAAACCGAGATCGCCGCTGCCGAGCCGCGCGCAACCGAGCTTCGCGAAACCTTACCGAGACGGATGTTCATGTACCCGGTTCTCCAATCATTCTTCATCCTGCATTCGCCGCTGTGCGGTGCACATGGATGCACAAAACCCGTTGTCCGCGTTGCAAGGACGCCGCAGAAGCGCCGCAGAAGCGGATTCTCACGAACGAGCCTCCCGAAGATGCGGGTATCACGTGCGGGAACATTGCGTCACAAAAGTGGACAAGAGAAGGCCGTTAATCAAACAGGGGACTGCTACTAACCCCACAAAGGACGGCTAGACATCAGCTTCATCACTTCGCTCAGCGACGGCCTTGGCGGTTCGGATACGGATATCCGCGCTGTTCAGGCGGGGACTACGAGCTCCAGTGTGTGCTCGCCGGTGCGGTCCACCCGCAGGCCCGTGATTCCAGCCAGCACCGGGCCGAGTACTGGACGCCAGATCGAGCGCACCGAGCCCAGGGCGGAAGCGCCGAGCTGGCGGAGAGCCGGTAGGCCGGTATCCAGTCCTCGGCGCTGAGCAGCCCGAACAGTGCGGAGGCCACGGCGA
>CAXUFG010000163.1:3252-11826 GCA_964250265.1 uncultured Pseudonocardiaceae bacterium
ACGGGATAGTGAGAGGTGAGCTTTCGGGCGCTTCCCTCAGGTGCCTCCCGATGCCACCGCGCGGCGGGTATCGAGGACCGCGAGATCCGCGGCGGCACGGCCGGCGTGCCACCCGGCGGCGTTCCCGACGCTGAACGAGCGGGACACCGACTGCGGGAACATCGACTCGAACAGTTCGTCCACCACTCGTTCCCGTGCGGCCAGTACCGGCAGCAACCGGGCCGGATCGGCCACCGCGGCGGTGCCCGCGTCCCGCGCGGTGTTCAGTCGCTCACCGATGCGGGTCGCGTAAGCCAGCAGGAACGACTGGCGGTAGGACCGGGTGCGAGAACGCCCGGCGCGGGAGGTCTGGCTGCCCGCCGACACCATCGCCCGGGTCGCCTGCACCAGCAGCGACGTGCTGAGCAGCTCAACGATCTCCAGGTCGACCTCGTCGCCGAGCACGGTGGTGAACCCGAGCTTTTCCGACAGCACGGTCCGGCACCGGTTCGCCTCGGCCACTGCACCGACCAGCATCGCTTTCGCCGCCACATAGGGGTTGTCCAGCCACAGCCGTCGGGCGGCGGCGGGATACGGATCCGGGACACCCTCGCCGTTCTCAGCGGTTTCGACGACAATCCGCTCCAGTGAGTAGCGGCTCATCAGTTCCTGCGCCTTGGCCGACAGTGCCTCGGCTTCCTCGGGGAAGGTGGTCGACTCGGCTTTGGCCAACAGGGCCCGCACCCGGGCCAGCATCTTCTGGTCCACGCCCCGGCGCGGCGTCGCGGTAGTGGCGGTGGCGAATCCGGGCGGCGGCCCGATTCTGGGCAACGCAGGCAGGCTCAGCAGCAGCGCCAGCACCTCGATCACCGTGGTGAGGGCGTCCGCCATCGTGGCGCCGTGGCGCCAGGCCCATTGCAGGAAATGACCTCCGGTTTGGTCGGGCTCCCACCACACCTGCGCCTCGATCCGCCGGAGATCCTCAAGCCAGCGCGGCGGGATGGTGGCCTTGGCGTAACGCTGGATCTGATCGGCGATCCCATCGAGGAGGTAGCTGACACCGGCGGCGTCCAGCCGCCGCCGGGCGATCTCGTGCAGGTCCTCGGGCGACCAGCCACGCTGCCACGCCGCTGTCACGAGCGGCACCATCGCGCAGCGGACCGCCGCCGCGACGATTCCTGGCGCCTCAGCGCACCGATCGGCCACGATGACGCCGATGCGTGGTCCGGCCTCCGGATCACCCGCGCAATGCTCGTGCGCGGCGCTGAGCAGCACCGTCGAAATCGTTTCCGCCGACGGCTTGGCCCGTGCCGTCCCCGCACTGTGGGTTCCGGCGTCCGCGGTCCCCGGTCCGGAGCGCACGGATCCCAGGTACGCGCGGCGTCGCGATCGTCGGCGCGCCGCCGCGGCAGCCTGTCGCGCCCGATTCCGTTGTGCCACCGCACCCTCCCGTCTCCAAATCCAACCGGTCGGCCAGCAGTATGGAGTGTCACCCCGACAATTCCGCGATCCCGCGCCGTCGCCGCGACTGCCGGTGGGCGTCGACCTGCGCTGGTCTGTCATCAGTCGTTGACTGGGACCGACCTACCAGTAGTCACCCTGGCTGCCGCCGAGTTCGTATACCGGTTCTCGGGGAAGCGGGGAGTCGGCGGGGGCGACGTTCGCGAGCACGATCTCGCACTGCACCGGGCGGTCGAGGACCGTGACGAGCAATGCAGCCGGGTGGTGCCCGCTGGCGGAGGCGGCCAGCAGATAGGTGCCGGCGGTGGGTGCCTGCAGCCGGTAAGAGCCCTGCGGATCGGTGCGGACCACGGCGATCTGCCGGCCCCCGGTGTCGATCAACGTCACCGGGGCGCCCACCAACGCGCCTAGGTCGTGCCCGTGGACGGAGCCGCTGATCACGGGCTCGGGGTCTGATAAGGAATCAGCGACCATCACCGGGGTCTCCACTAACGGGCTGGGCTCGAGGCCGTCAACTGCGCCGCTGATCACCGGCTCGGGCTCTGGTACGGAGTCGGCCGGAATCGGCACCAACGGACAGGGCTCGAGGCCGTCAACCGCACCGCTGATCACCGGCTCGGGCTCTGGTAGAGGTTCGATCCAGACGCTCTTGGGGTCAGGTGGGTGCATCGGTGAGGGTTCGACCCGCAGCAACGTCGCGAGCCGGTCGGGCAGCCACCAGTTCCACCTGCCGAACAGGCTCACCAACGCGGGCACCAGCAGCGCCCGCACCACCGTCGCGTCGATGACGATGCCGACCCCCAGCGCGGTGCCGAACACCTTGATGTCGGTGCCGGGCGCCGAAGCCAGCGCGGCGAAGGCGAAGAACAGGATCAGCGCGGCCGAGGTGACCAGGCGACCAGTCCGGCCCAGGCCGCCCACTACCGCCGCAGGGGTCGAGCCGGTGGCGTCGTACTCCTCGCGCATCCTGGTCAGGATGAACACCTCGTAGTCCATGGACAGCCCGAACAGGAACGCAAAGATGATCACGGGCAGCCAGAACGTGATGGCGCCGGTGGGTGCAACGCCGAACACCGCCTGCGAGCCGTGGCCCTGCTGCCAGAAGAACACCACCGCGCCGAACACCGCGGCCAGCGACACCAGATTCAGCAGTACCGCCTTCAACGGCAGCAGCACCGAGCGGAACGTGCGCGCCAGCAGCACAAACGTGATCGCCGCGATAATGAGCAGGACGTAGGGGAAGTTGTCGTAGACCGCACTGGAGTAGTCCTGCACTGCGGCACCCGCCCCGGTGATGCCGACCTCCCCACCGGTGGCCGCCTGCACCGCGGTGCGCACGGCCTCGACCACTGCGGTGCCGTCGCTGTCCACGGTCTCCGCGCGGGGCAGCACGTCCACCAGCGCGCTGCCGCCCCCGGCGTCGCCCACCACGGCGGCGTGCACGCCGGCCACGCCTCGGGCTGCGGCCGCCGCGGCCTGCGCGTGGTCAGCGGGTACCAGCACCTCGATGGGCGTGAGCACGCCGGAGCCCACCCCGCCCTGGCGCAGCTGGGTGATGGTGTCGAAGGCAGGCCCGCTGCTGGCCAGCGAATCGACCCCGGACTGGCCGATGCGCAGGTCGAACACCGGGGCGATGAGCAGGCCCAACACCACCACGGCCGCACCTGCTGCCAGCCAAGGCCTGCGCACGATGGCGCTCGACCACGCCGACCAGCCGCGGGATGCGGTCCCTTCCTGCCGGATACGCGGCCAGTCCAGCCGCGGGCCGATGCTGGACAGCAGCGCCGGCAGCAGGGTGAGCACCGCCGCGACGCTGACCAGCGGGATGAGCAGGCCGCCGAGCCCCATACTGCGCAGGAACGGCACCGGCACCACGAGCAGGGCCAGCAGGCTGATCGCGACCGTCACCCCGGAGGCCAGCACCGCGTGCCCTGCGGTGCGCATCGCGATCACGATCGCGGTGTGGTTGTCATGACCGTGCGCCCGCTCCTCCCGCCAGCGGGTGACCAGCAGCAGGGAGTAGTCAATGGCCACGCCGAGCCCGACCAGAGAGATGAGGAACTGGACGACGAAGCTCACGTCGGTCAGCGCGGTCAGCCCCAGCACCAGCAGGAATGTGGTGAGGATGGAGACCGCCGCGATGAGCAGCGGCACCAGCGCCAGCAAGGACGCGAAGACGAAACTGAGCACGAGCAGCGCACCCACCGCACCGAGCAGAGTCTCTGCCAACAAACTGGGTCCAGAACTGTCGCCGCCGGCGGCGAGCAGCGCGTAGGACGTCAGCCCGGCCTCCAGACCCCGCGCCGCCGCGGCCTGTTTCAGCACCGGGGCGAGTGCCGCCTCGGCGCCAGACCCGAAGCCGGTGGGTAACGGGCCCTGCACCAGCGCGAAGGTCCGGCGGCCGCCGTCGAAGGCGAACGTGTCGTTTCCAGTGCTGCCCAGGTCCACCACCCGCAGCTGCGGCACCTGCTTGCGGACGGTGTCGAACACCGCTGCGACGTCGGCGCGGCGGTCCTGCACCGTCTGGCCCTCGGGCACCGTCAGTACGGGGATGAGGGTGTCTGCCGAGCTCACGCCATAGGTGGTGATCAGCTGCAGTTCGGTCTGATAGCCGGGTTGGCCGGGCAAGGAGAAGTCGAATGAGAGCCGGTCGCTGAGCTGGCCAGCGGTTGCCAGCCCGCTCACCAGCAACACGAGCCAGAGCAGGGTCACCGCAGCGCGGTGCCGGAGCACCAGCTCAGCGAAGCGTTCCACGGTCCTCCAGCGACTGGGACATCAGTGACGGGGGCGTCGTCATCGCTGCGCGTCGGGTCCCAGCTGGTGATGAACTCGTCGTCACCTCAAATGGGTAATTTGCCGACATGGCAGGCGCGTCTCGTCGATGGGAACAGGGGATGGCCACCACCCATCCGCTAGATGACGGGTGTACAGCCACCTGCGCGGAGTGTCCGGGTTCTGCGGCACGCGCCTTCTGCGGGGGAGGATCGATTCCATGGTCGCTTCCTGGATCACACCCAAGGCGCGAAAAGGGATGAACAGCGCGATAGCCGGTCGTGGCCTGGTTGCCGTGGCCACGATCGCGCAGGGTGAGGTGGTGGCCATCAAGGGCGGCCACATCATCACCACCGACGCTCTGCGGCAGCTGCCCGAGCGCCTGCAGAACTCCGAGATCCAGATTGCGGACGGCATGCACCTGGCCGCCCTGACCGACGACGAGTACGAGCCCGTGATGCTGTTCCTCAACCACTCGTGCGAGCCCAACGTGGGATTCGGCGGGAACACCGTGCTGGTGGCCATGCGCGACATCGAGGCCGGCGAGGAACTCACCACCGACTACGCCCTGTTCGACGACTATGAGGGCGGCATGAACTGCAACTGCGGTCGACGGACATGCCGGGGATACCTCAACGGACGAGACTGGCAACGGCCTGACCTGCAGGAGCGCTACCGCGGCTACTTCTCCTGGTACCTCGACAGAAGATGGCGATCGCGGTCGCCCTCGTGAGGGCCCACGCTGGCGACCTCCGATCGTTGAACGGCTCGAGCACTGTCCGAGAGATCAGACCGGCTTCACGGCGCTCGCGGCACCCTCGCCGTCCTGGATCACGCGGCGACGGGCTCGGCATCGAAGTCGACGTCGTCCACCGCGTCCAGGTCGGGATTTGGTTTGACATTCGGAGCGTTGGACTTCGTGATCACTCCATCGGAGGACGGGGTACTACTGGAAATCAATCCCACAGGACAGTACGGATTCATTGAGCGCGCAACAGGAGCACCCTTGACCGCCCACCTCGCCGATCTGCTCACCGGAGCATCGCGATGACCAGCACCGATACGGACTGGGCTGGCTACGCCGCCAGGCTGGCAGCCACGCTGATCGACTCCGGCGACATGCACGATCTAGCATGGGTGGCCGCGATCGCCGCCACGCCTCGCCATCTGCTGGTGCCCACCGCCTTCCAGCAGGGGACCGACGGCGCATGGCGTGAGATCGACATTAGCGGATCGGGACTAGAGCTCGTGTACTCGGCCGCCACTCTGGTGACGGAGGTCGATGACAGTGGCAGGGCCATCTCATCCAGCACCAAGCCGGACCTGATGGTGCGGATGCTGGAAACCCTCGACATTGACGACGGACACCGAGTGCTGGAGATCGGCACCGGCACCGGCTACAACGCCGCGCTCCTCTGGCACCGCCTTGGTGCCGGACATGTGTTCTCCATCGACATCGACGCCGATCTCGTCACGGCCGTCAGAACGCGCCTGGCGAGCATCGGGTGCCATCCCCAGCTCGCCGCCCGCGACGGTATCGAGGGCTGGCCAGAACACAGCCCTTACGAACGGATCATCGCCACATGCTCCGTGCCCCGCATTCCCTGGGCCTGGGCAGCGCAACTCACTATCGGCGGCAAACTGCTCACCGACCTCAAGCTCGGCACTGGCGCCGGGAATCTCGCCCTCCTGCATCGCTACCACGATCGCCTGGAGGGCCGGTTCACAAATCGGTGGGCGGCATTCATGGGCATGCGCCACGAAGGCGACACCATCCCGAGTCGAACTCCCAAGGCCGAGACCAGCCAACAGCGCGTCACCACCGCACCGATCCAACCCTGGAACACCCATCGCGAGGTGTGGCTGCTCGCCTGCCTGAGCTTGCCTAGCGCTGGCCACCTGCGCTACGGCTACACCCTCGATCCCACGACCAGAACCCCCAAAGCCGCGACGCTCTCCGTGCCGGACGGATCCTGGTCCGAGATCGATCTCAGCACAGCCGACGACGGCACCCGGCAGGTCCGAGAGGGCGGACCGACCCCCTTGTGGGCAGCGGTCGAACACGCATATCAACGCTGGCTGCACTGGCAACAGCCCAGCTGGGAACGCTTCGGGCTCACCATCACCACGACTAGTCAAGTTGTGTGGCTCGATGATCCAGATAACGTCCTCGAAAGATCCGACCATCAAGATCCGTGACCGAATGCAGCCGAATCAGGCTGGGATAACGAGGTCCAGAGCGTGCTCGCCGGTGCGGTGCGCTGCTGTCCCAGTTAGCACCCCTTCATCGGGCATTTCACCGGCGGGTCTTGCGGGAATCGCCGATCAACGGCGATCTCCGAGGCCGCTCGCGCCGGGGGGTGTCCCGGGTAGGGGTTCCCCTCGCGGCACAGCAGCAGCGAGCTTGACGGACCGGGGCAGGTTCCCTGACTCGATACCGTTCAACGCATGCCCATCAAACTCGAGAACGTCGGCATCGCCGTCCGCGACCTCGACGCGACGATCGACTTCTTCACCGACCTCGGGCTGACCGTCCTCGGCCGTGACACGGTCAGCGGAGAGTGGACCGACACGGCCGTCGGCCTCGACGGCAACCACGCCAACATCGCCATGCTCCAGACGCCAGACGGCCACGGCCGCCTGGAGCTCTTCGAGTACATCCACCCCGACGCGATCGAGACGGAGCCAACCCTGCCTAACGAGATCGGCATGCACCGCGTCGCTTTCTCGGTCGACGACCTCGACGAGGCCCTCGAGATCGCCGCGAGGCACGGCTGCCACCCGCTACGCGGCGTTGCGACCTACGGAGACGTCTACAAACTCACCTATGTCCGCGGCCCCAGCGGCATCATCGTGATGCTCGCCGAGGAACTGAAGAAGGGCTGACCGTGGGTCGAACCCAGACCGGCGCCGGTTGGATGAGCGAGCAGACGGGCTGCTCCGCGGTGACCAGACCGCGTACGAAGTCGCAGTGCGTAACGGGCAGCAACCCGCTGCTCGGCTGCTAGCCGACTCAGGCGGGAACAGCAACCGGTTGGACGACGTCGACTGGCTGGTGTGTGCAGCGCTGTCCGGCGACCGGGATGCGGTGGCGGACGCGGCGCCTACCCTTCACGCCCGGGCCGTTGCCCGACGGCCGGACGCGATGCGGGTGGCCGCCGAGCATCACGGCGCTGCGGCCTTGGAGCTGCTGATCGAGGTCGGCTTCAACGGCAACTCGGCCGGCCCGGACGGTCGTACCGCACTACACCAGGCAGCCCTCGATGGCGCCGCCGCTATTTGCCAGTGGCTGCTCACGCACGGCGCCGACCGCGCAATCCGCGACCGCGCCCACGACGCCACACCGGCACAGTGGGCCTCGCATGCCCAGCACGACGACCTTGCCACCCGACTCCAACCAGGCATATAGCCGGACGGCACCGGGAGTACGAGGTAGTAGCTGAGGGCCAGCTGGCGCCCAGGTAGCCGATCGGCTACCGGTCAGTCTTCTGTTGGTTGGCGCCCCCAAGCGCTGATCATGGGGGAGGTCGCGAGGTCGAGCGTCCCCGCAGCCACGTTGGCGAGGTGCTCGTCGATCTGGGAGGCAGTGGTGATCCCGGCGGCGGTGAGCCGGTCGCGGATCTGCTCGATGCTGGCCCGCTCCAGCTCGACACAGGTCGGCCCACTGATCGGGAAGTAGGCGTCCGCGACGATATCGACCAACCCCAGCTCACGCAGCCGCCGGGGCAGAGTGCGACCAAAGGACAGGTCGACGCCGCGGCCGGCGAGCAGCTCGCGGAATCCCGCCTTCAACCGGTTGGCGAGCTGCTCGGCCGGTCCGACTTCCTCGAGGCAGACCAGCGGCTGCAGCGCCGGGTCAGCCTCCTCCAGCACCAGCCATCCGCCCGGACTCAGCGCCGAGGCCATCGCGGCCAACGCTCGGTCACGGCCAGGCACGTGTACAAGCAACAGACGGGCGTGCACCAGATCGAACGGCCCGTCGGGAGCCGGGTCCACCCCAACATCGTGGCGGCGCACCTCATAGCTCGTCGTGCCGCTCATCCAGCGGGTGTCGATGTCGGTCGCGAGCACGCGCCCCTCCGGGCCGACCTGCTCGGCCAGCCAGGTCGGTACCGTCCGTCCGCCCGCGCCGACCTCCCACACCCGCCAGCCCGGTCCGAGCCCGACCGCGCCGAGGTGGCGGAAGGTCGAGGGGTTGAACAGTTCCGCCAGCGCGTCAAACCGCTGCCCAGCCTCCGCCTGCTGGTTGTCCAGCAGGTACCCCTCTTCCCCGGCCATTTGCTCATCGTGCCGGCCCCTGACTACCGTTGCCGAGGGTTGTCGACTGCTCGTGGGAACATGTAGTAACACGCTGTTTCGTGT
>CAXUFG010000164.1:0-11823 GCA_964250265.1 uncultured Pseudonocardiaceae bacterium
GGTCGCCGACGTGGAGTGGGAAGCCAAGGGCGGCGTCGTCGTCGCGACCGGGGATCCGGAGCCGTTGACCTCTTTTGCGGTGAAGCAACGCGAGGCCGGGGTCGTGGCGGGGGGGGTGGCGCCGGGGGAGGGGGTGGGGCGGGGGCCCCGGTGTGCGCCGCGGCGCCCGGGCCACGCAGGCGTGCCTGGTTGAATGGCGGACCGTGACCGTGCTTCGTCGGCCCTAGCCGTCTAGCCGCGGGTCTCGTCCACCAGCCATGAGAGGTACTCGGCACTGCCGCCAGTGATTGGTGTTGCGATGATCTCCGGCACATCGTAGCTGTGGTTGGCTTTGATGTGCTCGGTCAACGCCGCAACTCGATCGGCGGCCGTCTTGATCTCCACTCGCCACTCCTGCTCGGTCTGCACCCCACCCTCCCAGCGAAACACGCTCGTAATCGGCCCGACGACCTGGGCGCAGGCCCCCAACTTGGCGTCGATCGCTCCGGCCGCGAGATCGCGGGCGGCTTGCTCGTTGTCCGTGGTCGAGGTGACGATCACATGCTCAGCCGACATACCGAGGATCATAGGAGCTTGGAACGCACCACATCGCTGCCCGATAGCTACGGTCGCGGTTGGTCTTGTTGAGGGTGTGCCACGGCGTCAGTATGTGGTCGGCCGCCGCAGTTCTGCTTCTCGCCGCTCCGCAATCTCTTTTGAGCGGCCTCGAGTTCCTGCCATTCACTCACAAGCGCTTGTTGTTGGCTGTTGAGGAAGCGCTGTGCTGCTGCTTGTCGCCTGGTCCGCACTTCCAGTAGCCGTTCAGCGAATGTGCACCCGATCAGCACGCCGACCAAAAGGGTTACCGCGAGAATGATCAGACTAATGGTCATCTCATCGATCCCTCCTTGGGTGGACGTGGTTCAGTGAAGTTTTTCGGTACCAATTCAGTAAAGTATCCGGCAGCTATCGTGGCTAGAGGGCAGCCCTCACCACACGCAGCCAGGCGGGCGCGAGTCATGATCGACAGAAGCATCCGGGGGAGGGGAACTGGCTTGGCGTGCGGAGCGCACCGGCGGCGCAGCTTGAGCCAATCAGGTCGTTACCTCGATTTATCGTGCAGGTGGTTGCGCGCGGAGCTGACGGTGGGCACGGTGGGTGGTGGACGGCATCACCAGCACCCCCGAGACCCGGGAGCCTTAGCATGTCCACGCAGATCACCGGTAATCGATGGGCCACCGACGCCCGCGATGACATCATCACTGGGCAGACCCGCATCGCTGCGGACCCGACCATCCAGCGTGCGCAGGACTCGATGGCCCAGCTTGTGCGCCAAGGACAGGACACCTCACTCAGATCCCTCCAGGTGTGGGCAGACTTGGCCCGCAGATTCGGCTCCACCGAGGCGAGTTCGTCGGCAGGCTCCACGATGTTCTCCCTCGCTCACGACCCGTTTGAGAAATTGCTCGAAGCTCAGCGTCAGGTGGTCGACGAGCTCGTCGCCACCCAGCGTGAACTCGCACGACAAATCGTCGATGCCACTGCCGCCTTTGGCGACACCCCCCGCCGGTAATACCTCCGGCGGAGGACACCCACATACCAGCCGGTATGGCTTGCGCGCAGCGGCGCTTAATTGTGCTGCCGTGCCGGTGCACCGTGTGCTTACTACGGGGCGAACCGGCCTGCTCCGCCGAAGACAGCCGTCCTGAAAGCGGCATCGGCGCCGATGTGACACCCGCGAATAGCGAGCGATGACTCGCAGGTGGGCTGGTAAATCCACGCCCCTGCGAGCTCCGCCATCACCCTCAACTACCCAGAAGGTGGTTACGCGATGAGTACGTCCTTGCAGCTTGCCCATCAGTGGTGGGCAGGCCTTGATCACACTGACCGTCAACGAGTCTGGAACGCCCGCCATAGCTACCTCGCCGGCGACCTCGTCGAGAGCATGGCCCAAGCCGGCGTGCCTGTCGTCAGCGATGGCCGTTGGTCCTGCGTCAGCGTCGGGCCTACCGGCTTCACCGTGCCCATTGCCGTCGAACAACTCCTCGAGGGGCTCTCCCAGACACCTGAGGGCGCCCGCCCCCTGGGTAGTTTCCCGTAGCGCTCGATCAACCGACCTCATCTGTTGCCGGCTGGGAGCGGGAGTGCGGTGACAAGCCGAGCCAGCTCGTCGTCGGTGTTGTAGTAGTGCACTGAGGCTCGCACCAATTCGAGTAGGCCTCGGCGGGGCAGATCCAGGCGGGCGGAGCTGGCGAGAGAGACGCTGGTGTTCACTCCCGATTCGGCCAGGCGGCGCTGTACGTCTCCGGCGGGAACCCCGTCGACAGTGAAGGTGACGATGCCGCAACGGCGCAGGCCCTGGTCGTGCACACGCACTCCGTCGAGGGCTCGCAGCCGCTCACGTAGATCCTCGGCGAGGGCGCTGACGCGGGCCGCGATGGAGTCGAGGCCCCAGGCCAGGGCGTAGTCGGCGGCGACCCCCAGGCCGATCTTGCCAGCGTAGTTTGTCTCCCAACTCTCGAACCGGCGTGCGTCGGTGCGGATCTCGTAGCGATCCGGTGCGGTCCACGTTGCCGCGTGCAGATCGAGAAATGGTGGCTCGAGGCGGTCGAGAATAGAGCGACGCACGTAAAGGAAACCGGTTCCCCGTGGGCCGCGCAAGAATTTACGCCCGGTCGCGGAGAGGAGATCGACGCTCAGGCGCTGGACGTCGATGGGCAGTTGGCCCACTGACTGGCAGGCGTCGAGGAGGAACGGTACCCCGGCCTCCCGGGCCAGGGCGCCGACCTCCTCGGCCGGGTTGACCAGGCCGCCCTGCGTCGGCACGTGGGTGATAGCGACGAGCTTCACCTCACCGCCGGGGCCCTCGAGGCGACGGCGCAGGTCGGCGAGGCAAATCTGGCCGTGCTCGTCGTCGTCGACGACTTCGACGACCGCGCCGGTTCGGCGTGCAACTTGCAGGAAGGCAATGACGTTGCTGGCGTACTCGGCATGGGCGGTGAGAATGCGATCGCCCGGCTTGAACGTCATCGCATAGAAAGCCATGTCCCACGCCCGGGTTGCGTTCTCCACGATCGCGATCTCGTCCATCTCGCAGCCGATCAATCGTGCGATCGCGCAGTATGTCCCGTCGATCCGCTCGGCGGCGGCCGCCGCAGCCTCGTACCCGCCCATTTCGGCCTCGAGTCGTAGGTGGGCGATGACCGCTTCGGTGACCTGTGATGGCGGCAACGCTGCCCCAGCGTTGTTCAGGTGCGCTACCCGAATTGCGCCCGGCGTGTCGCGGCGAGCGCGTTCGACATCAAAGACCACGAACCTACGTTATCTGGGGATAAGGCTTCGATGTGAGTGTTCCGGTCCGCCGGCACGCGCTGGCCGGACTCAGCGGAATTGCAGCTTTCCGGCGACTACCGGCAACGAGAGCGAGCCGGGCAGCCCCTCGCCGGTGGTGATGGTGAGCTTGGGCTTGCGCGGGTTGGGAAGGATCTCCGCCGCGGTGGAGCCGATGATCAGGACGAGACGGTCGCCGGCGGGGATCGTGGTGGCCAGCGGAAGGCTCTTGGCACTCACGGTGGTTGGCGTGCCGGTCGGGAAGGGTCGGCTGGCGCCGGGCTGCTGCCAGTGCCTGAGGTCGAGCTGGATGCGACCGGAGTCCCGCGCTGCGCTCACCAGCTCGGCGCAGGATCCCTTGCCTGCGGTGTGGTACAGGGTGGCGACCAGATTCCCGCCGGGAAGGGTGCTGGACACGGTGAGGTCGGCGATGAAATTTCCCGCCACCCGGATCTCCTGCGCCAACGGGGGGGAGACGTAGACGACCTGGTGCGGCCCGCAGGCGAGGTTGAGTGCCGGTAGACCTAGATCCTTGGTGGAGGCGGCGGCGGTGAGCGCGGTCGGGGTGTCGAGGTCGAGTGATTGAAAACTGCGTTGCGAGCGGGGCGCCGTGCTGCGTGCCGCGAGCAGCTGCTGGCCGGAGAGATACAGCGGCACCGACTCCGCTGCCGGCGGCCAGCTCGGGGAGGTGTGCCAGGCGCCGGTGTCGTCCTGGTATTCGACGATGCCGGGTGCGGTGGACTGCGGGCCGCCGCGCAGGTAGTGGTCGAACCAGCCGATGGCCAGGCGGGTGAAGTCCGGGCGCACCCCGCCGTGTCCCCATTGCCCGAGCATGAACCGCGTGCGATCGGTGCGCAGCAGCGACCACAGGTCTTCGAATTGCAGCTCGTGTGCCTCAGCGAGGTAGCGCAGGCCGTTGGCCATGAGGACGGGCACCGGCGAGTTCGCGAGGAACGGACGCAGGTCCCGCTCCTGGTAGTAGGGCGTGCGGTCGCCGGTGTTGAGCAGTTCCATGCCCTCGCGCAGGTGCGTGAAGTACTCGGAGCAGCCGGCATGGCCGAGCACCGCCGGCTCGGCCCCGGCGAAGCTGGTGGCGCCGCCGAAGACCGTCGAGGCCACCGGCCCGATGGAGATCGGTGCCCCTTGGCGTGTGAACAGGCTCCACACATCGATCACGCCGCTGATCGGCACCGCGGCCTTGAGTGATGGCGGTGGATGCGCCATCGCCATGTACTGCGACCACCCCTCATAGCTGGTTCCGTACATACCGACGTTGCCGTTGCTCCACGGCTGCGCGGCGAGCGCCTCCACGACAGTCGAGGCGTCGCTCCAGTCCAGGCGCGAACCCCACTGGAAGCAGCCATCGCTGGCGCCGGTTCCGCGCAGGTTCACCAACGCCACCGCGAAACCCGCCTCGACGAAGGGCTTCACCGCCTCCTTGCCGGCCTGCAGCTTGCCGGGACCCTTGACGGTGTTCCAGTAGGGGCTCAACTGGAGCACCGTCGCCATCGGAGCGCCGCTCTCGGGAAGGTAGACATCGCCCCGCAACGCCGTCCCGTCGGCCGCCTTGGTCTCGAAGGGCACGACCCGCGCCGCCGCGGCGACCGCGCCGGTGCTCGTCAGCACCGTCACCGCGGCGAGCACCGCCGCCAACAGGGCGACACAGCGCATGATGAGCCCATACCTGACCCGCAGCCAGCGGTTGCCAGCCGGTCGATCGTGGTCACGCACCGTGCGTACCTCCACCTCAGCGGGCTCGGGGTGGGATGACGGACTCAGCATCGACCCGAGAGCGGGCGCCATCGCGCAGCGGCACCCTACAGGTCGGACTCCCAGTTCCTCGGACGGTCCGGGGAGGTGTGCAGATCGGGAGCAGCCGCGCCGTGCACGAGGACAGTCACGCTTCGCGAGTTATTTGTACTCGTTGGACTCGGTGACGTGATGAGGACACTCGACGATGAATTCAATGGAGTCACTACCCCACTGTCGAAGGTCGAGTGAAATTGGCTGTTCCTGTTCATGACCAGGGCATGTGGTCATACCCGCGCCGCTTGCTGCGCGGCCAGTTCGAATTAATGACCGAGATGGTCCGTGGTTTGTGTTACTCGACTCGGGATACAGTGCGTCTGCAATCAGCGACGCGCAGTACCGCAGCGGTCAGCGCATGATCAACCTATGTTGGGGGTTCGCCGATGGACGCTTTACTTTGCGCTGACAGGGTGCTGACCGGACGTGCTGGCGAGGGGTTCACCGATGGTGCTGTCATCGTCGAGGGGGACCGAATCACTGCGGTTGGGACCCGACCAGCGCTACAAGCCCGCAGCAGCGACCGCATGCGGGTGCTCAGTTACCCCGGATCGACCCTGATGCCCGGCTTGATCAACAGTCATGTCCATCTCGCGTTCGATACCAGCGGTGACCCTGTGCGGGCGTTCCAGGATTCCTGCCCGGAACAGCTGTGTTCGGACATGGCCCACCGCGCCTCCCTGGCGCTGCGGGCTGGTATCACGACGATAAGGGATTTAGGAGACAACGGCCTCGTCTTCCGGGTTCGCGACGAGATAGCCTCCGGCGCCCGCGCTGGGCCG
The DNA here is from genome assembly GCA_964250265.1 of uncultured Pseudonocardiaceae bacterium. Classification (GTDB taxonomy): domain Bacteria; phylum Actinomycetota; class Actinomycetes; order Mycobacteriales; family Pseudonocardiaceae. Next base: position 5,898 of record CAXUFG010000164.1, read on the forward strand.
CGCATCCTGGCATCGGGCCCCCCTCTGACCGTGGCGGGCGGCCACTGCTGGTTTTTCGGCGGCGTGGTCGATGACGACGATTCCATCCGCGCCATGGTTCGCCGGAACGCGGCCGCCGGCGCCGACCTGATCAAAGTGATGGCGAGTGGTGGGCACATGACCCCAGGTGGGGCCAAGATGTGGCAATCCCAGTTCACTGCCGAGCAGCTTCGAGTAGTCGTCACTGAGGCGGCGCAGGCGGGGCTTCGGGTCGCCGCGCACGCCCACGGCGCCGACGCCATCACCGCCGCGGTCGAGGCAGGCGTGCGCACCGTCGAACACTGCACCTGGATGAGCGGACCAGGTGAGTACGACCGGCGCGAGCCGACCGCGCGCAAGATGGCCGCGGCCGGGGTTTTCGCTTGCGCCGCCCTTAGCCACAACTGGTCAGCGTTATACGACCGGCTCGGACCCACACGGGCAGCTGAGACCTTCGGGCGGCTGGCGTGGATGGACGCTCTCGGTGTCCCGTTCATCGCCGGTACCGACGCTGGGCTCCCGGGCGCGGTGTTCGACAATATGGCCGGTGCACTGGGGCTCTACTCCTGGCTCGGTTTTCCTACTGACCGCATCATCGAGTTCGCCACGGTCAACGCCGCCGCGGCCCTCGGGCTCGCCAACACCACGGGGCAACTCGCCCCGGGTCTGGTCGCGGACTTGCTCGTCGTCGAAGGCGACCCGTTAACGACCCTCGATGCATTACACAACGTCCGGATGGTGATGACCTCTGGAACCGTTCACGATGTGCATGAATGACCCACCGGACTGGCGTCGGTGTGAGCCCGGCGGCACGTCGTCGCGTGGCGCTGAGGCTCGTGTCAAGGCTGTTACCCGAGTCACTACAGACCGTGTGCAGCTGGTGATCAACAGAACAGGCCGTGTGCATATACTGGCGGGGTAAGCGAGCACCAGCAGTTCTCCGCAGGTTCTGCGCGATCTCGGTCTGGCCATGCTGACTGTCTCCAGCACGGCCAGACCACTCGTGCCGGTCCCGGCTATCTGGTAGATCTTCAGTACAGGCCGACGAGTCACCTGGACGCACGATGGGTCACGACGAGCAACTGCAGCGGTCTATCCGGCCCGACGGAGTGCCGCCGGGTGGTTCGGCGAGTCTGATCACACCTCCCACCGAAACGCACCGTGGCGGTTGGCTGACGCCTCGCCTGGCAATGCTGGCGTTGACGATCATGCTGCTCGGGACTGCGGCGGGGCTGGGTGGCGCGCTGGTCCTGCCGAAAACCTACGGAGCGCGCGCGGAGATCCTCTACGCCGTCGGCGAGGCCCAGCAGGGCGGCGATCCCCTCAAGCAGGATCGGCAACTGTCCACCCAACTGGTTTTGCTGAAGAGCCGGGCCGTGCTCGGCCCGATCGCTCAGAAACAAGCCCGACAGTTCGACGACGTCGATAAGGACGTCAAGGTCTCGATCCTGGAGAACAGCAACGTCATCCAGGTCGAGGCCCATGCTTCCACTGAGCCGGTCGCGATGCAGACGCTCCAGGCCCTCGTGGCTGGTTACCTGGCTCTTGCCGGCAAGCCCAGCGGGGTGGCCCGCAACCTTGAGGCCCAGCTTGCTGAGACCCGCCTGAACACCGCCCAGCTCCAAACGCGGGTGCAGCAGCTCACGCCTGCGGTGTTGGCGGGAACTTCGGCCCAGACCTCCCTCGACGATGCTCGGGCGCAGCTCGCTGCGTCCTTGGACCGGGAGAAAGCGATCCAGGCCCGGATCGACGATGCGACACTCAGCGGTCAGGTGGGACCAGTTGCGCAGCTGCTGACACCGCCCTACTCGCTGCCGGATCCGGTAAATCCGCGGCCGCTGACGGCGGCTGGCACCGGTGCGCTGGTCGGGTTGGTCGTGGCTGGCGGGATGCTGGCGATAGGTGCCAGCCGCGCATCGAGCGACCGCAGGCGCTGACCTCGGTTCAGGTACGTATCCACTAACAACACGTCAACACGTGTGAAATTACTAATGCACGGTGTGAAATTCTCACTTTCGCTGGACGGGACTTCTGCTTAAGCTGGAAGCAGGTCGGGGAGCAGTTGCTGTACGGTTTTCTGATTTCGCCCTTCTGGCAAGGGCGGCCAGAACGCGATGTGACTGGAGATGTGGCTCATCCTGCCGATCTTTCCGGAAGGAAACTCGGGGATGGCTCATAACGACATGAAAGGTCCCCGATGCAGCACCGTGAAGGCATCCGGAAAATAGGGCGGGCTGGCACCTGCCTGGCGTTCGCTTCGTCGATCGTCTTCCTCGTCCAGCCGACCTCGGCGGCGGCGCAGGACGCCTACCCAGGCTATCAGGACGGTTACCGTCATATCTCGGTCTACCTGTCCGGTGATGAGCTCCGGGATGGCGGAGATCGCGGAGCGTGGGGCATGGCCCGGCTCGATTTCGACGCAGTGCACGAGACTGCCTGTTACGTCATCACCTGGGACAACCTCGACGGTGCGGTGACCGCATTTCACCTCCACGCCGCCCCTCGTCACCACGACGGCCCGCATTGGATCGATTTCTTCAACGACCGGCACTTCAAGGGCCCGCGGAACTCGACCTCAGGGTGCGCCCATAGTCCCCGAGGGAAAATCCTGGACGTCATCAACGATCCATCCGATTACTATTTCAACATCCACACAACCGCGCACAAAGACGGAGCGATCCGCGGCCAGCTATTTTAGGGTGTGCCGCCCACCTGCGGTCGGGGCAGTGGGGGTCAGTGGAGGTTCCGGTGAGCTCGACCAGACCGTGGCCGAGGCCGCGGCGCGGCCGTTCACCGGCTGAACGGGGCACTGAGCGCACCGGATCCGGCCATTCGGAACGGCTGGCATCGATGCTATCATTTTTGATAGCATCGACTGATGCCGAATGTCCTTATCCGCGACGTGCCCGACGACGACCTTGACCAGATCCGGTCGGCGGCTGCCATGCGCGGCACGTCGCTGCAAAACTATCTGCGTGACGCCGTTCATTCGCAGGCGGCGTACCTGCGCCGGCAGGCGGCGCTCGCCAGGACAGCAGAGCGCTTGAGCGGCCAGACCGAGGTGCCGGCCGAAGAGCGGGGAGCAGTGCTTGACGCCATCGCGGACGGACACTCCGAGCGTGCCGACCGGCTGATCGACCGGCCGGCACCGTGATAGTTGATGCATCGCTCATCATCGACGCCATTGCCGACCCGGGACCACGAGGGATCGCAGCTCGCGACGCGTTGGCCGACCAGCCGGCCGCCGAGCCCCTTTCCGCGCCGGGGCACTTCGCTATCGAGGTCATGTCCGGGCTTTGCGCGGCGACGAACCGACCCAACCATCCCTTCCGGACCTCCGACCTCGGCCAGGCGCTGCACGACGCAGCGTCGTTGGAGGTCCTGATCGAAGCGACACCATGGATCGACGTACACCGCGCATGGACGCTCGCGTCCGGGTCGCTGCGCTACGCCGACGCAATCTACGTCGCCGCCGCCGAGCGGCACCGAACCGCCTTGCTTACCGCCGATGCTCGGATCGAACGCTCCGGCGCACCGATCGCATGCGAGATCATCACGGTCGGCCCAGTCGGGGAGGGAATCCCTCCGGGGCCCGACCCAACGCCGGCAGACGAACCGACCGCTGGTCACCTCCGTGACGCTTCGGTGATGGCTAGACCCGAGTGATAAGGAATCTCTCTGGTTTGTCGGCCTGGCAGCGCCAACCCAGGCATGGCTCGCCGCCAACGTCATCGAGGTGGCCGGCCGGCCCATCCCAGGGTGGCCAGCGCGATGAGCATCCACACCGCCAGGTACCCGAAGGCGACTGCTGGGGAGGCCACCGTGTACAGCAGCCCGGCGACCCCGCTGGCCGCCAAGTTCCCGACAGCTTGCACAGTGGCCAGGAGCCCGAACGCCGAGCCGCGCAGCTCGTCGGGGGCAAACGCGGCCACCGCAGCGTGTTCGGCGGTCTCCGCGCAGCCGATGCCCACACCGGCCAGCGCGAATGCCACCCCGAGCACCGCGATCACCGGCCCGGAGATCGCGAACAGGCCGTACGCCAGCAGGAATGCTGCGACACCGGCCGCGGTCACCAGCAGCGGGCCGCGACGGCCGAGCTTGTCGGATAGCCCGCCGGCCGGAAACGAGGTGATCGTCGCTGCGATATTGTAGACGACGTAGAGCGCGATGCCGATCTGCGTTGCCGCGTGCACTCCACGCCCGGGTATGAGGACGTCGGTGGCGCGCAGGATGAGCAGGGTGGCGGCGACGTTGCCCACCTCAAAGGCGATGAACCCGGTCATCACCCGGCCCAACTGGCCGCTCAGAACCGGCCGGACCTGAAAGCGGAGCTTCTTGCGCTCGGTGACCTTGGGGAGCTTGGCCTGGCGGATCGCATAGACGATCGCCACGGCGGCCAACAGGCCCGGGATCACCGACCCGAGGATCGCGGTCCGGACACTGAACAGTGACACCAGCCCAAGCGCGAGCAACGGTCCGACGATCGCGCCCAGATTGTCCATCGTGCGCTCGAAGCCATAAGCGCGCCCGTAGGCGCTTTCGGGCACCACATCGGCCAACAGTGCGTTGCGGGCGGGCACCCGCAGTCCCCGGGCAGCCCAGGCCGCCCCGCGCAGCACCCCGACCTGCAGAACTGATGTCGTCGTCCCGATCAGAGCTGACAGGATTGCGGTTGCCGAATAGCCCCCGACCGCCACCGTGCGCCGCCGCTGCGGATCATCAGCCAGGGCCCCACCGACGAGCCTGCCCGCGCCCGCCAGCCCGTCCGAGATGCCCTCGATCAACCCCAACGCGGCAGCGGGCGCCCCCAGCGTGGCGGTCACGAAGCTGGCCATCAGCGCCGTCGGCACTTCGTGCCCGACATCAGCCAGGAAGCTCGCCGAGCCGATCCCGCCGACACCCGGTGTGAGCCAGGGCCGACGAGCAGTGCTCAAGGCCGGGGTTGACTCCCGCATCTTCGGGAGTCAACAGGAATGCACACCGCAATCACAGACTGCACGTCCAGACGATCGCCGCGTATAATGATCTTTGTGCCGGTCTGTGCTCCTCCTGATCGGAGCACCGGATTGGAGCCGTGCGCAGCGCGTCCGGCCAGGCCGGTCGGCGCCTACGTCAGGTCATAGGGTTGATCGTGGCCCGATATCTCGAAATCAGCGCCGAGATCGCCCAGCGCATCCGCTCCGGTGAGCTGGCGCCGGGCACCGAGCTACCCACCTCAGGGATCGGCTCGGTGACCACCCCGGAACTGGGCCGGCTCTGGAGGGTTTGAGCCCACCCACGGAGCTATTTTTACGTCGACTATAATTATATAGTGAGAGTATCGATGGGTGGGATGGCGGAAGAAGGACTACGTGAGCGCAAGCGGCGCCGGACCCGCGCGATGATCGCGGACACTGCGATGAGGCTGTTCTTCGAGCGGGGGTTCGAGCAGGTCACCGTCGCGGACATCGCAGCGGCGGCCGAGGTTGCCGAGAAGACCGTCTACAATTACTTCCCGGTCAAGGCCGAGCTGGTCTTCGACGCCGGCAACGACTTGCTCGATGAGTTGCTTGCCACCATCCGCGAGCGCCCCGTCGGATCCCCAGTGGTGGCGGGGATCGGCAGCTTCTTCGATCGACGGGCTGAGCGGGCCGAGCGTCAGTCCCCGCCTCGACCGTCTCGGAAGTTCCTCGAGCTGGTCGAGGCCAGCCCCGCGCTGCAGGTGTACCGCCGCGAGATGTTCTCCCGCTGGGAAACCGCCCTGGCTAGCGTGCTGACCGAGGAGACCGCTGCCCGCCCCGGGGCAGCCGAGCCGTTCGTGGTGGCCGTCGCCTTGGTGGGTGTGTTGCGAGCCGGCCTGGAGGCACATACCCGCGATGAACCGGCGCAGCACAATTCCCGGGCTGCGCTAGACCTGCTGGCCCGGGAA
>CAXUFG010000165.1:0-11766 GCA_964250265.1 uncultured Pseudonocardiaceae bacterium
CCGCCACCCACTGTTTGCTCTGCTTCTCCCGAACTCAACACCAGAGGTTTTTGATCAAGGCCCAGCAGCTCTGCTGTTGGGTTCGGGAGAAGCAGAGCTGTGAGCTCAGCACACGGAGCGTGATCGGGCGAGGGCAGCGGCGGTACCGGAGGAGGTGAGCTGGGACGGGACGCCTAGACTGACCGGCCGAGACGCCGTGCGGCGGCGCAATGGGATGCACTGCACATGGGGTGTACTGCACATGGCGCACTGCACCGTGGGGTACTGCACACAGACCAGGAGGACGGATGTCCCGGTTCATCCTCGCCCAGTATGGGGGCCTCGACCTGAGCGGGAGTGACTACACCGTGGTCGGTGTGATCGCGGCCGTCGCTCTCGCCGCGCTGGCCGTCGGTGCCGTCCTGATGAAAGAGGTACTGGCGGCAAGTCCGGGTACCCCGCGGATGCAGGAGATCGGCGTGGCGGTTCAGGAAGGCGCCTCCGCGTACCTGAACCGCCAGTTCAAGACGCTCTCCGGGTTCGCCGCGATCGTCTTCGTGCTGCTGTTCGCGTTGCCCGCCGAGGACCTCGGCGAGCGGATCGGGCGCTCGCTGTTCTTCCTGGCCGGCGCGCTGTTCTCGGCGTCGATCGGCTATCTGGGCATGTGGCTGTCCACCCGGGCGAACATCCGGGTGGCGTCGGCGTCCAACGAGTCAGGCGGCCGGGAAAAGGCGATGCGGATCGCGTTCCGCACCGGCGGTGTGGTCGGCATGGCCACCGTGGGCCTGGGCCTGTTCGGCGCTTCGCTGGTGGTGCTGGTCTACGCCGGTCACGCACCCCGGGTACTGGAAGGCTTCGGTTTCGGCGCTGCGCTGCTCGCGATGTTCATGCGGGTCGGTGGTGGCATCTTCACCAAGGCCGCTGACGTCGGTGGTGACCTGGTCGGCAAGGTCGAGGCGGGCATTCCCGAGGACGACCCGCGCAACGCCGCCACCATCGCCGACAACGTGGGTGACAACGTCGGTGACTGCGCCGGCATGGCCGCGGATCTGTTCGAGTCCTACGCGGTGACCTTGGTCGCGGCGCTGATCCTGGGCACCGCGGCGTTCGGGCTCAAGGGCCTGCTGTTCCCGCTGATCGTGCCGGCGATCGGGGTGGTCACCGCGGTGATCGGCGTCTACATCCTCCGGGCCCGGACCGGCGAGCCGGGGCTACGCGCGATCAACCGGTCGTTCTACATCTCCGCAGCGATCTCGGCGGTGGCCTGCACCGTGGCCGCCTTCCTCTACCTGCCCAGCCGCTTCAGCGATCTCGTCGGTGTCACCCAGATCGACGGTCAGCCGATCGGCGAGGTTGCGGGCAGTCCCGCGGTGACTGCCGCGGTCGCCGTCCTCATCGGCATTGTGCTGGCCGGCGTCATCCTGTGGCTCACCGGCTACTTCACCGGCACCGAGCACCGGCCCGTCAAAGACGTCGGCACGAGCTCGCTGACCGGTGCTGCCACGGTGATCCTGTCCGGGATCTCGATCGGTTTCGAGTCGGCGGTCTACACCGCGCTGGTGATCGGCGGTGCGGTGTACGCCGCGTACCTGCTCTCCGCATCGGTCACCGTCGCGCTGTTCGCGGTCGCGCTGGCCGGCACCGGCCTGCTCACCACCGTCGGCGTCATCGTCGCGATGGACACCTTCGGCCCGGTCAGCGACAACGCCCAGGGCATCGCCGAGATGTCCGGCGATGTCGAGGGCGAGGGTGTGGCCATCCTCACCGAGCTCGACGCGGTGGGCAACACCACCAAGGCGATCACCAAGGGCATCGCGATCGCCACTGCGGTGCTCGCCGCGACGGCGCTGTTCGGCTCCTACCGCGACGCCATCCGCTCCGCCGCGGCGAACATCGACCTCAACGCGGTGTTCAACGTCTCGGTGCCCAACGTCCTGGTCGGCCTCACCATCGGGGCCGCCGTGGTGTTCATGTTCTCCGGCCTGGCCATCAACGCCGTGTCCCGGGCCGCCGGGGCGGTGGTCTACGAGGTGCGCCGGCAGTTCCGGGACAACCCTGGGATCATGGACGGCTCGGTGCGGCCCGAGTACGGCCGAGTGGTCGACATCTGCACGAAGGACTCGCTGCGGGAGTTGACCACTCCGGGTCTGCTCGCCGTGCTGGCCCCGATCGCGGTGGGTTTCGGTCTCGGTGTCGGCCCGCTGGCCGGGTACCTGGCTGGTGCGATCATCACCGGCACGCTGATGGCGATTTTCCTGGCCAACTCCGGCGGCGCCTGGGACAACGCCAAGAAGCTGGTGGAGGACGGCAACCACGGCGGTAAGGGCTCCGACGCGCACGCCGCCACTGTGATTGGGGACACAGTAGGAGACCCCTTCAAGGATACCGCCGGCCCAGCGATCAACCCACTGATCAAGGTGATGAACCTGGTCTCGGTGCTGATCGCGCCGGCCATCGTGACGATTTCCGCCCTCCCGAACGCGGCCACCTTCCGGGCGGTCATCGCCTTGGTCGCGGCAGCGGTTATCGTGGTTGCCGTGGTGGTGTCCAAACGACGCTCCACCTCGCTGGTTGACGCGGAGCCGGCTCAGGTCGCCGCGTGAGGCCCAGGTTGTTGTATTAGGCGAGCTCTCGTGATCCCAACCAAGGGAGAAGTTGTGCCCTCAGTACGTTGCGGTGCCGGTGTGCTGTTGACCCTCGGCCTGACCCTGGGTGGACTGGTGCTTACCGGATGCGGTTCAGGCTCCGGTTCCGATGCGGCCAAGGCGAAACCGGGCGTCCCCGTGCAGGGTTCTGACCCGGTGGCTTGGACGGGCGCGTTTTGCGGCGGTCTCGGTGACGTGATCAGCGGAGTGTCCGCGATCGCGAAGTCGGCCTCGACGCCGCAGGGCCAGAAGGATGGCCTGCTGGAGTTCTCCGATATCGCCCAGCATGCGTTCTCCAACACCGCCCAGAAACTCGAAAAGCTCGGTCCGCCGAAGATCACAGACGGTAAGAAGATCCAGGACACCGCGGTGGGCTTCTTCACCACCGCGGCGGGGACAGTCAGCGACCAGCGAACCAAACTTGCCGCGTTGGACGCGAAAGACCCGGACTTCGTCAACAAGGCGAGTCACCTCGCTGGTCCCGATCTCAGTGCGGCCAGCTCCCAGATGCAGGGCCTGACCAGCAACCAGGAGCTGGCGCCCGCGTTCCGCACCGCGCCGGAGTGCAAGCAACTCTCCGCTACCGCGGGTCAGAAGTAAGCGCACTGATGACCCGCGTGGCGTCAGGCGATAGCGCTGGTTGTTCGTGGCTGGTTGTGCGACGCTGACTGCCCCCCGGGTTGCCGAGCTGTGCACACTGTGGCTAGGGGCGCGAGGGTCGGGGCATCAGGAGTCGCACACCGAGGTGAGTTGAGCGTGGCACGATCGAAAACGACGGCAGGTTCGGGCGGCGCGTCCGGGCGGGGCAGGCGCACCAGCACCGCGGGTGGGTCCCCTTCCGGTGCTCGCAGCGCCCCTTCCAACGGTGCGGCGGGTGGCGGCTCCGGCCGTCGCCTGGTGATCGTGGAATCGCCGGCCAAGGCTCGTAAGATCGCTTCCTACCTCGGATCGGGCTACATCGTGGAGTCCTCGCGCGGCCACATCCGGGACCTCCCTCGGGGCGCGGCCGATGTGCCCGCCAAGTACAAAGGCGAATCCTGGGCCCGGCTGGGTGTGGACGTCGATCACTCCTTCGAGCCGCTGTACATCATCACCCCGGACAAGCGCTCCACGGTCACCGAACTGCGAAACGCGCTCAAGGGCGTCGACGAGGTCTACCTCGCCACCGATGGTGACCGTGAGGGTGAGGCCATCGCCTGGCATCTGATGGAGACCCTCAAACCCAAGGTGCCGGTGCGCCGGATGGTCTTTCACGAGATCACCGAGCCGGCGATCCGCGCGGCCGCGGCCAACCCCCGCGACCTGGACCAGGACCTGGTCGACGCGCAGGAAACCCGGCGCATTCTGGACCGGCTCTACGGGTACGAAGTATCCCCGGTGCTGTGGCGCAAGGTGATGCCCAAGCTCTCCGCCGGGCGGGTGCAGTCGGTGGCCACGCGCATCATCGTGCGGCGCGAGCGCGAGCGGATGTCCTTCGTGTCCGCGTCCTACTGGGATCTTGCCGCCATGCTCGATGCGGGTGCGCAGGCGAGCCCGCGGGCGTTCGCGGCTCGGCTGGTCGACGTCGACGGCCACCGGGTCGCCACCGGGCGCGACTTCGGCTCCGACGGCCGGCCCAAGCGTTCCGATGCCGACCTGCTGATCGTCGACGAGGTCTACGCCGGACGCCTGGCCGCGGCGCTCGCGGACGCCTCGCTGATCGTATCCCGGGTCGAAGAGAAGCCCTACACTCGGCGGCCTTACGCGCCGTTCATGACCTCCACGTTGCAGCAGGAGGCGAGCCGGAAGTTGCGCTTCTCCGCGGAGCGCACGATGCGCACCGCGCAGCGGCTCTACGAGAACGGCTACATCACCTACATGCGGACCGACTCCACCACGCTCTCGGAGACGGCGATCGCGGCCGCCCGGGAGCAGGCCCGGGAACTCTACGGTGAGCGATTCCTGCACGACGGGCCGCGGCAGTACACCCGCAAGGTCAAAAACGCCCAGGAGGCGCACGAGGCCATCCGGCCCGCCGGTGAGACCTTCGCCACACCCGGTCAGCTGGCCGGGGCCCTGGACACCGATGAGTTCCGGCTCTACGAGCTGGTCTGGCAACGCACCGTTGCCTCCCAGATGGCCGACGCTCGCGGCACCACGATGAGCGTGCGGATCACCGGCCATGCTGAGGGCCCGATTGCCGGCTCCGCCGGCGGCACGTCTCAGGAGTGCACGTTCGCCGCGTCCGGGCGCACCATCACCTTCCCCGGGTTCCTCAAGGCCTACGTCGAGACGGTGGACGAGCAGGCCGGCGGTGAGGCCGACGACGCTGAGCGCCGGCTTCCTCAGCTCACCGAGGGTCAGCGGGTCACCGCTACCGAGCTGGTGCCCGAGGGGCACTCCACCACCGCCCCGCCGCGCTACACCGAGGCGAGCCTGGTCAAGGCCCTGGAAGAGCTGGGCATCGGCCGCCCGTCCACCTACGCCTCGATCATCAACACCATCCAGGACCGCGGGTACGTGTGGAAGCGCGGGTCAGCGCTGGTCCCGTCGTGGATCGCCTTCGCCGTCGTCGGGCTGCTCGAGCGGCACTTCGGCTGCCTGGTCGACTACGACTTCACCGCGGCCATGGAGGACGAGCTGGACTCCATCGCCTCCGGTGCCCAGCACCGCACGGACTGGCTGACCGGCTTCTACTTCGGCTCAGAGCAGGGTGGCGCCACGTCGGTAGCTCGCGTCGGTGGGCTCAAGAAGCTGGTGGGCGTGAACCTGGAGGAGATCGACGCGCGTGAGGTGAACTCCATCCCGCTGTTCAGCGATGACGCCGGGCATGGGGTGGTGGTCCGGGTCGGGCGCTACGGCCCCTACCTGGAAAGGATTGTCGACGGAGCTCAGCAGCGCGCTAACCTGCCTGATGACCTGCCGCCTGACGAGCTAACCGCGGAGATCGCCGAGAAGCTCTTCGCAACCCCGGTGGAGGGCCGATCGCTGGGCACCGATCCGGTGACCGGGCATGAGATCGTCGCCAAGGAGGGGCGCTACGGGCCCTACGTCACCGAGGTGCTTCCCGAGGAGAGTGACACCAAGAGCAGTGGCTCCAAGAAGGCGAAGCCGCGGACCGGCTCGCTGTTCAAGTCGATGAGCCTGGAGACGGTGGGTCTGGACGATGCGTTGCGGCTGCTCTCGTTGCCCCGGATGGTGGGCACCGATCCGGACACCAACCAGGAGATCACAGCCCAGAATGGGCGCTACGGCCCCTACCTGAAGAGGGGAACGGACTCGCGGTCGCTGGCCGGCGAGGAGGAGATCTTCACCGTCACCCTCGATGAGGCACGCAAGATCTACGCCGAGCCGAAACGGCGGGGCCGCCAAGCCGCCGCCAAGCCGCCGCTGCGAGAACTGGCCCCAGACCCGGTGACCGGGAAGCCGATGATGGTGAAGGAGGGCCGCTTCGGGGCCTATGTCACCGACGGAGAAGGCGTCAACGCATCCCTGCGCAAGGGGGACAGCGTGGAGGCCCTCACCGATGAGCGGGCCGCTGAATTGCTCGCCGAGAAGCGGGCCAAAGCACGCTCCTCAGCGAGTGCGTAACGGGCGTAACACTGTTACCCCCGGACGTGCGACCATGGTCGCATGAGTGAGCTGTGGCGGGATGCCTTGTTCGCATCAGATGGCACTGAGCCATCGCCACCGGTGCCAAAGGGATCGGGCGACGACCGGGGAGACGCGCCGATTCCGTCGGTGCCGATGCCCCCTATCCCCCCGTTCGGCACGACGCGGGAAGAGATCGCCGCCACGCTCAGCAGAGAAGATCCCGACGGGCTGGCGGATCACCACCCGGTCGCGGCACCCGCCTCCCCACCGGCTGTGCCCGGGCCGCGCGCCGCGCAGGCCACCGCCACAAAGCCCGGGCCGCCCGATCCGCAGCCACCCGGGCCAAGCTCGGCTGGCGGGCCCGCCCGCCCGACACGACCGGTCATCTCGGCGGCGCCCCTGCCCGATCAGGGGCCCCCGCGCAGATTCGGCGCGCTGGGTTTCGCCCGGCGGGTGGTGCCCGTGTCTCGCCTGCGGCCGGGACAGCGTGGTGAGCCCGATCGTCAAGCGGGCGGCCCAAGCGGTGGCTTGCAGGTGCGCACCCTCTCCGACGGAGGCGCAACTGTCTTCTTCACCATCATGTCTATCGCAATCGTGGTCCTGCTCTACCTCATGGTCTCCGGCATCGTGGCCGCATTCGCCAGGCTCATCCCCTAGCGCGAACTGAACTCCCGGTCACCTACCGGCGACGGTAGGCCCATGAGAGAGGTCTCTGCGGGTGCATGGCAGACTCCGCGGCGTTACTCACCTGCGTCGGGGAAGCTGTGACATGATGCGTGCACACCTGCCGGTGTCGGCAATGGTCCCTGTGCTGGCGCTGGCTGCTGCGCTGGCTGGTTGTTCGTCGGGCAGCGGGCAGCCCGACGATGCGGAGGCCATCTCGGGGTCGTCCGAGACGCCGCCGGATCGGGGGCCGAACGATCCCATTCCGGCGGTCCGCAATCCCAAGAACCTGACCGCCATACAGCCGTGCTTGCTGCTCACACCGGTGCAGCTCGATACCAACCGGATCGACCAGCCCGGCCGACCCAAATCTGTCCTCGGCAACACCGGATGTGAGTGGAGCGACAAGGCCCACACCCGCGAGTTCGCGGTGTTCGTGGACATCGGCAACGACGTGCTGCGCAATGTCTACAGCCAGCGGGAAAACATCCCGGTTTTCGAGCTGACCGAGGTGGCGGGCCTGCCAGCGGTCCGCACCAAGGACGATGTGGACGGCACCAGCTGCTATTTCCGGGTCGCGGTCGCCGACACGCAGACGCTGATCGTCCGGTTCACCTCCCTGCGGCAGGCTCGCGAAGATCCGTGCCCCCCGGCAAAGCTGTTCACCGAGACCGTCATCGCCAACCTGCCACCACTGACGGGGTGATGAACAGGGTCCTCGCAGATGGGCTGTGGCACACTCACTCTGCGCGTGCCGTTGACGGCATGTGAGAGGACTACCACGATGGGTGATCAGGGCGGTGAGCCCCTCGGACGGGATGGCCGAGCGCGCAGATCTCAACTCGCGCAGCACCTCGCCTATCTGCTTGACTCAATTCGGATATAACGCCTAGTGCGTCATCATCGCTGACCCGTGGAGCCGCATGGACCGCCGAGCCGATCGCGACCTGGCGGGGTCCACCACGCACCGGGTGCGTGGGGTGCTGGCGATCCCGGCGTTCCGCCGGCTGTGGGGCGTCACGGCCATTACCGCTGTCGCGGAGTGGCAGTCCCTGCTGGCGCTCTCCGCGCTGGCCACCCATCTGACCAGTGGCTACCAGGCGCAGAGCTTCGCGCTGGGTGGAGTGGTTGCTACCAAACTGCTACCCGCGATGCTGCTCGGCCCGCTGGCCGGGGCCCTGGCAGACAAACTGGACCGCAGGCACGTGATGGTCGTCTGCGACGTCCTGCGAGCGGGCCTGTTCCTGTCCATCCCGCTGGTCGGCGAGCTGGCCTGGCTGTTCGCGGCGACCTTCCTCATCGAGCTGTGCGCGCTGTTCTGGATCCCGGCCAAGGACGCCTCGATCCCCAACCTGCTGCGCCGCCCCGACCAGGTGGAGACCGCCAACCAGCTTTCGCTGATCATGACCTACGGGCTGGCGGTGCTGGTCGCCTCGGGGGTGTTCAGCGCCCTGTCCAAGCTCGGTCCGATAATCCCTGGTGTGGCGGGACCGGCATACCTGGCGTTGAGCATCAACGGCGTCGCGTACGCATTCTGCGCACTCGTGGTGGGAACCCGGATCCCGGAGATCTCCGGCCGTGCTGCGACCTGTGGCGCCGCAGACCGAGCAGCCCAGCCCGGCCTGTTCGCGATGTTGCGTGACGGTGTGGTGTTCGTCCGCGGAACGCCTCTGGTCCGTGGCCTGGTCACCGGGATCCTCGGTGCCTTCGCTGCGGGCGGGGCGGTCATCGCCTGCGCGAAGCTCTACTCCACCAGCTTGGGCGGTGGCGACGCTGCATACGGGCTGCTGTTCGCGTCGTTGTTCGTCGGTCTCGGATCCGGCATGGCTCTCGCCCCGCTGGCCGCCCGGCGGATCCGGCACCGCGGATTGTTCGGGCTCGCCATCGTGGCGGCCGGGCTGGCGTTGGTGACCGTCGCCCTGGCGCCGCACCTGGTCGCCGCGCTGGCCGCCGTCATCCTGGTCGGCACCGCGGCGGGCATCGCGTTCCTCACCGGCCTGACCATCATCGGGGCGCAGGTCGCCGACGAGATGCGGGGCCGCACCATCGCGTTCGTCCAGTCACTGGTCCGGCTCGATCTGCTCGCCGCGATGGCCCTGGTGCCCTTCGCCGTCGGGCTGGTCCAACAGCGCACGGTCACCTTGTTCGGGGAGCAGATGACCATCGACGGCACCCGCCCGGTACTGCTATGCGCTGGGCTGCTGGCAGCGCTGGTCGGCGTGGTCGCGCACCGCCAGATGGATGACCGGCTGGACGGATCACTGCTGGCCGATCTGCGGGCCGCCCTACGCCGGGCTCGTCCGGGAGATCAGGCATGACCGTGTGGGCTGACCTGATCGGGCAGGATCCGGCCGTCGCGACCCTGGTCGAGGCCGCCCGGTCGGCGGCGGGCACCGGCCTTGGCGGGGCGATGACCCACGCCTGGCTGTTCACCGGGCCCCCCGGCAGCGGGCGTTCGGTCGCAGCGCGGGCCTTCGCCGCCGCACTGCAGTGCACTGATCCGGAGGCCGGTCCCGGTTGCGGTAAGTGCCAGGGGTGCCGCACCACACTGGCCGGCAACCACCCCGACGTCCGTCAGGTGGTGCCCGAAGGTCTTTCCATCTCGGTGGCGGAGATGCGCGCGCTGGTCGCCGGAGCCTCCCGGCGGCCCTCCGCGGGCCGCTGGCAGGTGCTGCTGATCGAGGACGCCGACCGGCTCACCGAGGGCGCGGCCAACGCCCTGCTCAAAGCCGTGGAGGAGCCCCCGCCGCGCACCGTGTTCCTGCTCTGTGCACCCTCGGATCACCCCGATGACATCGCGGTGACATTACGCTCACGCTGCCGGCCGGTGGGGCTGCGGACCCCGCCCGTCGCGGCGATTGCCGAGGTGCTGGCGGCGCGGGACGGGGTGGACGCCGGTACCGCGGGGTGGGCGGCCTCGGTGTGCGGTGGTCACGTCGGCCGGGCGCGCCGGTTGGCCACCGACCCGGAGGCGCGGACCCGGCGGGAGGCGGTGCTGCGGGTGCCGGTCGCGCTGCGCTCCCTGGCGGACGTGTTCACACTGGCTGACGAGCTGGTCGGGGCGGCCGAGTCGGAGGCCAGCGGCCTGACCGTGGCGCGCAATGCCGCTGAGACCGAGGAGCTGGAGACGGCGCTGGGCAAAGGCGGAACCGGGAAGGGTGCCACGGCGGCTTTTCGGGGTGCCAAGGGCGCGATCCGCGACCTGGAACGCCGGCAGAAGTCCCGGGCCACCCGCACCCAGCGTGACGCGCTGGACCGCGCCCTGGTCGACCTGGCCGGCTTCTACCGTGACACCCTGGTCAGCGCCTGGAGGGCGCCAGTACCCTTGACCCACCCCGACCGCGCTGCCGACATCGCCGTGGTGGCTGGGCAGCTGCCGCCAGAGGCGTTGCTCCGCCGGCTGGAAGCGGTGCTCGCCTGCCGCGAGGCGTTGGAGCTCAACGTCAAACCCCGGATCGCCATCGAGGCGCTGACCAGCGCATTGCACAGCGGTTAGGCCGCACCCCGCGGGTGCCGGTGCCGCCGTTACACTGGTCGTCGCTGCCAGACAGCGCCGCCTTAGCTCAGTCGGACAGAGCGGCTCACTCGTAATGAGCAGGTCCGGGGTTCGATTCCCCGAGGCGGCTCCACGGTGTGCATGGGGTGCGTACTTGCCACCCCATGCCCTCGCGAGGATGTCCCGATTCCCGTGGAACTTCGGCGGCGGCCTTGGTGATCATTAGGCGGCTTGGGCTTCCTCATCATGGCGGGTGGCACCGACAGGCTGGGTGACCCGCTGATGTGGCCATGAATGCCCACGCTGGCAGCGTCGAACGTTGCTATGACCGGTCGATCGACGCCGTAGACGCCGAAACCCTGGACCAGTCCTGGCGCGTCGATTGCAACCAGCAGGAACCTCGGGATTACCGCCAACGGGAAACGCACATGGGCGCTGGCGTCGAAGACGGAACGAGCGCTCAAGGCTCATTCTCGACGGCATGACCTTGCTGTGCAGCCGGTGCTGCCAATCACCGTCGCTGCCTTACGAAGGTCAGTTCATCACAGAGGAGACGTCCTTGTGACCGCGGCAGATGTGGTAAACCCAGCTGGACAACGCGTTGAACAGTCGTTCCTGCTTCAGCGCGTGCAGCCCGCGATGACTGGTCTGATCGACGGCTCACTGTCGACGTTGGCGCCGATCTTCGCCGTCGCACTTGCCACCCACCAACCCCATTACGCCTTCGTCGCCGGGCTCGCGACCGCGATCGGCGCCGGCTTCAGCATGGCCTTCTCCGAGGGACTCTCCGACTCGGGGGACCTGACCGGACGCGGCAACCCGTACCTGCGCGGCTCGATCACCGGCGCCGGAACCTTCCTCGGCGGAATCTTGCACACGCTGCCCTTCCTCATCCCGCATTACGGTGCTGCGCTCATCGTGGCGATCATCACGGTCGCCTTCGAGCTCCTCGCCCTCGCTTGGATCCGCGGACGCTTCTTCCACACCGGATTCCTGCGTTCGTTCGCCTCCGTCACGCTCGCAGGCGCGATCATCGCGGCGATCAGCGCCTTACTCGGAGCGGCCGGATCGGGATGAAAGCCGCAGCAGGCACGCCAGGGTTGCAGCTAGCCGGTAGGGAAGATTGCCGCCGGCCGTGAAGACATCCGAGCGGCGAAGTGGGAAAGTCGATGCGATCGTCGTTCCCTCCGCTGGCGACGTGACGGCACTCCCGGCTTCGACGGTAGCTATCGTCCCTGTCTCGCTCGCCGCCATCAGCTGGTTGCCGCGGGTGGCCATTGCCGCTTTGATTTGACCAAGTATCCGTCAGGACAGTTGCTGACCCAGGCACGTTCGCGTGCTGCCGAGCCGCCGTCAGGGAGGCTGTGCCGTGTCTGAGCTTGGCCGGGTGTCCGACTCCACCGTCTTCGT
>CAXUFG010000166.1:0-11579 GCA_964250265.1 uncultured Pseudonocardiaceae bacterium
TCAACAGCAGAGTTTTTTGATCAAGCTTGGACAGCTCTGCTGTTGAGTTCGGGAGCCTGAGTGCAAATCTCACTGTGATCTACTGGACCCGGTCTGGCCGGTTAGCGCAGCGGGTCTACCTCCTTGAACGACACTCCTCGCTCCTGCACAACCCGGCGCAGCATCCGGCGACATCGTCGTCGAGTGTCAGCGTGGTACGCATCAAAACCTCTTATGCCAAGGCATCACGATGTCTCAACGGAGCGCGGCCCATTCAGTGTCGGCCCGGGCTCGGTGAGCAGGGCGGCCAGCGCGGTGCGGTCGGTCACCCCCAATTTGATGCAGGCGCGGTAGATGTGGCCTTCGACGGTGCGCACGGAGACGTGCAGTCGGGTGGCGATCTGTCTATTGGACAACCCGGTGACGACCATTGTCGCGACTTCGCGTTCCCGGGCGCTGATCGGAAGAGGGGACGTGCCGGCGAGTAGAGCGGGAGTGCGGGCGCCTTCGCAGCGCTCGGCCAGTCTGGTGGCGCGGGCGCTGGCGAAAGCGGCTTGCGCCCCCGTGCCCCGGGCGCGATGCAGCACGGCAGCCTGGGCAGAGGCGTCGGCAGCCAGCAGCAAAGCGCCCATCGTCTCGAGTTGAGCCGACGCGGCGAGCAGCCCTGGACCATCGTCGGCGGCCAAGGCAGCAGCGTGCGCGGCCGCAGCGGGGGCGCGAGGCCCGTCGACCTGGGTGGCTAGGTGCGTGAGCCGGTCGGCCACCGTGCGGTCACCGAAGCAGACCGCGGTGTGCAGCGCGAACACCTCCACGGCCGGTTGGTGTTGCGACGCGGCCATTTCGGCCGCCTGTCCAGCTAGCGTGATGGCCTCGCTGACCACCCTCCGCGGCAGCCACCCACGCCTGCGCCAGCCGCATCTCCGGTTCCGTGTAAACGAAGGTCGGATGCCGAGCGGCCGTCATCTCTACGCAGGTCTGGCGTGCCTGAGTCCCATCACCCGCCATCCCCAGCGCGCTGGCAAGGCCCACCAACCCGATCAACGACAAGCCGCCAGGGTCCGCATCGTGGATGCCCGCGAAGGCTTGGCGATACCAGCGTGCCGCAGTCCGGACCTGTCCGCGGGACATCGCCACGTACGCGCACATGACGCTGGTGATCACCTCCCCGGGTCCGGGGGTGTCCTGGCAGCGCTCGCGGTAACGCCATGCGCCCTGATCGGCCCGATCCAAAAGGCCCGCCAGGACCAGCCCCCGCAGCCACAGCGTCGCGACGACGACGGCATGGTGCAGCACGCTCTTGAAGGACTCGGCTTGGGCGTCGATCCGCCGCAAGGCCTCCTCAACCCCCTCCAGGCGGCCCAGCCCCCGCGCGCCGTCGCGAGGCCCCACCCGGCCAGGTGTGTCGCGGTCGGGGAGCATTGTGGATGGGCGAGCACGCCGGCGGCCGCTTCGGCGGCCTGGACGGTGCGGCCGAGATAGGCGTCGAGAACCGAGCGTAGCCCGGTCAGCTCCAGCGCGGCGGCGTCATCGGGGATGCTGCTCGCTGCGGTGTCGAGCGCGGCCTCGGCCTCGGCGGGACGCCCGAGGGTAAAGGCCAAGCCGAGCACCTGGGGGGTCGTCGCTTGGGCTCGCTGTGCATCGGTGTGGGCCAGAGCACCCAGCGCGGCCACCGCGGCCTCGGCCTGCCGGCCAGACCAGATCAGCGCCCTGCTCAGCAGCAGCTGCGGCTCGAAACCGCCACCAGCGGCCACCGCGGCCCGCGCGACTCGGGCGGCCAGTGTGTGGTCCCCCAGCTCGTTGGCCCGGCGGGCGGCGTCTGCGAGCGACACCGGATCTAGTGGCAGGTCGGAGTCCAGCATCAATACCGCTCGACGCAGAGTGTCATCGGCCCGTCGGCCACCGGTATCGGCCAGAGCCTGGGCGATTCGACCGCGCAGCCGCCGAGCGCGCAACGTGCCCGTCTGCGTCCGCTGCACTTCGCCGTAGAGCGGGTGAGCCAGCCGTGCCTGCAGCCGCCGCCCGTCCGGATACACCTCGACCAGCCCCCGCTCCTCGGCCTGCTCTACAGCCGACGCCCCGGCCAACCCCACCAGCAGCGGTACGCCTAGCGGCTCACCGAACGCCAGGATCTCCACGACGTCCCGCGGGCCATCGGGTAGTTGGCTGATCCGAGCGGACAGCAACTCGACCAACCCGGGCGCTAGTTCGAGCTCCCCCGACCACCGCCATATCCCGGCGATCTGATGCAACCGGCTGGCTTCCAACTCCCCCTCGACCAGTTGTTGTAGATACAGCGCGTTGCCGCGGGTGATGTTCCACAGTCGGCGCGCGGCGTGGTTGTCCAGCGGCCCACCCAGCCTTGCCTCCACCAACGAGGCGGTCTCGGCCTCCGACAACGGCTGCAGTTCCAACCGAGGCAGGTGCCCGTCCTTCCACAGCGCGGTCACCGCGTCCGGCGTGGTCTCCCCGCTGCGCAGCGTGAGCACCACCGTCGCCGCCCGTCGCAGCACCAGCTGGTGAACCAGCGCCGCGGACAGCTCATCCAGCAGGTGCGCATCGTCCACCCCGACGATCACCCCGGCCGGCCCGGCACCGGCCAGCAACGCCGCACTGGCCTGGCGGACCAACCGGACCGGATCCGGGCCGACCAGGCCCAACGTCGCGGCGAACGCACCCAGTGGCAGCGCCCGCGCCGAGGCCGTGGCCACCGCCCACCGCGCCAGCACACCACGACGCTTGGCCAGGGCCAGCGCCTCCCTGGCCAGCCGGGTCTTGCCCACCCCCGCCGCGCCCGCCAGCACGACACCGGCGGGGTCCTTCCGGCGCCGGGTGAGCTCGCTGATCAGACTCAGCTCCTCGGCCCGCCCGGTCAGCGGCCAGGTGGCGGCCACACCCAAAGGGTAAGACCACGACAGCCCGCCGAAGACATATTTGCCCTGCTCACGCTGACTACCTGTCTTCGGTGGGGACTTTTGGTGGAAGGCAGGTAGTGCGTTACGCGTGACGGACGTCGATGACTGGCACAGGCTGAGTTGCAGGAAACGCCCGGTTCTTCCAGCGACGTGGCTCGGAGGTGGGAGCGGTGGCTTCGTATCCAGGGGACGGACTGGTGACTACTCACATCGCCGTGCCCACCGCGCGCCGTGATCACGTGGGCGAACACCGACCATCAGGAGGACGGACACCATGAATGCAGAAGCAGTGGGAGTTGCGATAACAGGACAGGGCTCACGGCACCCTGATATCGCCTTCTTCGACATTCTTGACCCGGCGTTCCGGGTCGACTCTCCCGAAGTGAGAGCCGCCGCCGACGAAGGCTGGTGGGCCCGTACCCCGATCGGAATCGCGGTACTGCGTTACCAGGAGTGCGCGACGCTCATGCGGGACCGCCGCCTGCGCAATGGAAGCCTGGACGCACTGACCGCCGCCGGTGTCACGTCCGGGACGTTCTTCCACTGGCTGCGCACGGTCCTGCTCAACGTCGAGGAAGAGGACCACCAGCGGCAGCGACGCCTGATCAGTGCGGCGTTCACCCAGCGCAGCATCGACCGCCTGCGGCCTTTCATGCGGGCCAAGGCGCACGAGCTGATCGACGGCTTCGCCGGCACGGGCCGCTGCGAGTTCATGGCCGCCTTCGCCGACCCCTACCCGGCCTGGGTGATCGCCGAACTGCTCGCTATCCCTGCCGACCGCTTCGACGCCTTCCTCGGCTGGGCCACCGACATGGGGCTCGGATTCAGCCGGGCCGCCGCCGCGGAGCAGGATCGCATCGACGCCGCCGTCGCCGGCCTGTGCACCTGTTGCGACGAGCTGATCGCGCAGCGCCGCGTGAACCCGGGCGATGACCTCATCTCGGCGCTGATCGCGGCGGAGGCCGACGGCCAGCGCCTAACCACCGACGAGCTGCGCAGTCTGGTCAGCGGCCTGGTCTTCGCGGGCCAAGACACCACCCGCAACCAGCTCGGCCTGGCAATAACCACGTTTACCGACCACCCCCAGCAGTGGCGGCTACTCGCTGAGCGGCCTGAGGTGGCCACCACCGCCGTCGAGGAGCTGATGCGGGTCAATCCCGCCGTCACAGTTCTCGACCGGATGGCCATCGAGGACTTCACCTTCCAGGGCGTGGACATCCCGGCCGGAACCCACATCGCACTGTTCGTGGCTGCCGCCAACACCGAGCCCGACACCTTCGGCGACGCGCCGTTCGACATCACCGCACAGCGCACCGCGCAACTCACCTTCGGCGGCGGCATCCACTATTGCCTCGGCACCTGGCTGGCCCGCACCGAGATGCGCGAGGCGCTGCCGATCCTGGCGTCGCGGCTTGGCGACATCGCGCTGGACGGACCCGTGGTCTCGCGGCCCCACATCGGCATCACCGGCCCGGTCACCCTGCCATTGCGATTCGCCGGAAGCGCGCGGTGACCCACAGCGGGTGCCTCATGTGAAGGAGTCCCCGGCGGCGAGTCAGAGCTGACACTCCTTGGGGTCGCAAGCCATGGCTCGGTTCGGGCTGCTCCGCCTGCTCATCAGCCCCTGAGCGCGTAACCCGCCGCCCTGTGAGAGTCCGCGACGGCCCGTTCGATGTCCTGCTCCAGCAGGTAATGGTTGAGCGCGATGGCGGCCGTCGTTCCCGCACCAGCAGCGGTGATCATCTGGACCGGTGAGTCCACGACGTTGCCGGCCGCCCACACCCCGACCACGCTGGTGCGGCCGGTGGGATCGGTGGCCACCCAGCCGTTCTCGCCGACGTCGCACCCCAGAGCGGTCAGGAGCTCGTCGCGCGGCACGAAGCGGGGGCCGACGAATACCGCTGTCCGCGGCACCAGATGGCCATCGGCAAGTTCCACGCCGGATAGCCGGTCATGGTCGACCACGAGCCGGGCCACCTCGCCGTCAACGATCCGGATCCCGCGAGCGGTCAACCGCTCACGCTCGTCTGCGGCCAGGGTGATCCGGTTGGGAAAGAACACCACGTCGCCAGACCACTGCCGCACCAGCGACGCCTGGTGCATAGTGAACGGTCGATTGTCGCCGCCCAGCACTCCGATCGGCGCGTCGCGAACCTCATATCCGTGGCAGTACGGGCAGTGCAGCACATCGTTGCCCCACCGCTCGCGCACGCCCGGGACCTCGGGCAGCTCGTCACGCAGTCCGGTGGTCACCAGCACGCCGCGCGCCGTCAGCTCCCGACCACCGGCCAGGCGAACGACGAAACCGTGCTCGACGTCCCGCGCCCGGCCCTCGATCACCTCGCCGCCGTACCCGAGCACCTCGCCTCGCCCCGCCGCGAGCAGTTGCGCTGGGGACATCCCGTCCCGGGACAGGAAGCCGTGCACATGCGCGGCCGGGGCGTTGCGAGGTTCGCCGGCATCGACCACCGCCACCCGGCGACGGGCCCGGGCCAATACCATCGCGGCGGTCAGTCCGGCCGCACCGCCCCCGACCACCACCACGTCGTACTCCATCGCGTCACCTCCACCGCTGAGCCTGCGCCCGCAGACGCCAAACACACAACAGTTGTTGCCGTTTCCGGGAGGCGACGGGTGAATCGCTGCCGCGTGGACTGTGGCTGCCCTTGGCGAACACGCCGGCCCGATGCGTCGCGGCAGGGACACGCCGCGTGGCGCCGAAGAAGTACTGTCCACACCCACACACAGCCCATTGAACAGCTGAAACGCCGTAATCTCGGCTAGATTTCCCCAGGTTGTCCCCAGCCATCCACCGCTGCACCAGCGGGTGTGGGCGCGCCGTCCGGATGGCATCCCCAGGCTGTCCCCAGGCGGTCCTTGATCGGGCTTGCCCGGCGTCCCCGGCCGCCCCTAACCTCGCCCGGCGCGCTTGGAGGAGCGGGTGCGGAGCTGGTCGGGGACCGATTCTGTCGGTGCCATCGGGTAGAACAAGCGTTCGACGACGTCGAGCGAGTCGGGGCGAGGGGGTACCCAAGGATGGCGCTGGTTGACGACCGCGGCGTGCGGCTCGAGAACGGTGGGCAGGCCTTCGACCGGCAGCCACCGCAGGACATCACCGCCGAGCAGTCGGTGCTCGGCGGGATGCTGCTGTCCAAGGACGCCATCGCCAACGTCGTTGATGTGTTGCGGACCGGCGATTTCTACCGGCCCGCACACCAGGCCGTCTTCGACTGCGTTCTGGATCTGTACGGGCGCGGCGAGCCCGCTGATGCGGTCACCGTCTCCGCCGAGTTGGAACGCCGCGGTGAGCTGCTGCGCGTCGGTGGAGCGCCGTACCTGCACACGTTGATCTCGGTCGTACCGACCGCTGCCAACGCGGGGTACTACGCCGAGATCGTCGCGAGCAAGGCGGTGTTGCGCCGCCTGGTGGAGGCCGGCACCCGGATCGTGCAGCTCGGCTACCACGGTGCCGACGGCGCTGACGTGGACGAGGTGGTGGACCGCGCCCAGGCCGCCGTTTATGAGGTCACCGAGCGGCGGATGAGCGAGGACTACATCGCGCTGGAGGAGCTGCTGCAGCCCACCATGGACGAGATCGACGCGATCGCGTCCCGGGGTGGCGCCTCGGCCGGCGTCCCCACCGGCTTCGCGGATCTCGACGCGGTGACCAACGGCCTGCACCCCGGCCAAATGGTGATCATCGCGGCTCGTCCCGGTATAGGAAAATCGACCCTGGGATTGGATCTTGCGCGGTCCTGCTCGGTCACGCATGGCATGGCCAGCGTCATCTTCTCGTTGGAGATGAGCCGCACCGAGATCGTCATGCGGCTGCTCTCGGCCGAGGCCAAGATCCGGCTGGCGGATATGCGATCCGGCCGGATGAGTGATGACGACTGGACCCGGCTGGCCCGGCGGATGGGCGAGATCAGTGAGGCGCCGTTGTTCATCGACGACTCGCCGAACATGACGATGATGGAGATTCGCGCCAAGGCGCGGCGCCTCAAGCAGCGCAACGACCTGCGCCTGATCGTCGTGGACTACATGCAGCTGATGACCTCGGGAAAGAAGGTCGAGTCCCGCCAGCAGGAGGTCAGCGAGTTCTCCCGGCACCTCAAGCTGCTGGCCAAGGAACTCGAAGTGCCGGTGGTCACGATTTCCCAGCTCAACCGTGGTCCGGAGCAGCGCACCGACAAGAAGCCGATGCTGGCCGATCTTCGCGAGTCGGGCAGCCTCGAGCAGGATGCCGACATGGTGATGCTGATCCACCGGCCGGATGCCTGGGAACGAGATGATCCGCGGGCCGGCGAGGCGGACTTGATCCTGGCCAAGCACCGCAACGGGCCGACGGTGACCGTGACGGTGGCCCACCAGTTGCACTACAGCCGCTTCTACGACATGGCCCGGGATTGACCGCTCGCTGTTCGGCGTCATCCTGGTCGGCACCATCGTGCTCGCGCGCCGCGCCATGACCCACCCAACCCTGGCGGGCTGATCCGGTTCCGCGGTCAGCGCTGGCCGCCGACGCGTACGCCAGGAACACCGTCCTCGAAGCACCAGTCTCGGGTACCGACCTGATGGGGATCAATTGTTTCAGGCTCTCGGGATAAGCTTGTCCCGCTGCGTATGCAATTGAGCCAGCCGGCCCCGCGCTGCGATCTCCGCCTGCAGTGCTGAGCTGTATGCCCGCGTCCACAGGTACCTGGCACGCCACGCCAGCATCAGCAGTACCACCCCCGTCCCCAGCAGAATCAGGCTCGGCGACCACGCCAAGCTGATGACGACCAGCAGCATACCGATCAGACCGCACCCTTTTGTTGCTTGAGACCAGTTGTCAGCGATGTGCGACGCTTCCCACTCCTGGGCGTTGACCTGGTTTGTGATGTCGGCAATCTGGGCGTCCAGCTCGAGGATCGAGCTGATGTTCGTCTCCCAAGCCCGTAGCTCGTTTGTGAGGTCGTTGATCTCGCGCTGAAAGAACCTGTAATGCGTGCTGTTTCGAACCTGCGCCTCCTTCAGCGTCTGCCGCTCCTCGATGCGGTCCTGAAGGTATTCAATCCGTTTCCAGCACCGATTGCTGGTCATCGCCCCCCCTTCCTGAGAGCTACCAAACGCATACGGACGCCCGAGGGCTCAACTCGGTATACGGGCCGCCGCGCCATCCAGGTCAGTGCTTATACGTGTGTTGGTTTGTTCACTATCTGTGACGTCCTCGAATTGAACAGTTTGTTCCCGCCACCACGACCACTCCGCTGACCGCGGTCAAACCCAGCTATCCATCAAAACCCACCGTCCTGCGATCTTTCTATGTCCCCTATCGCGCTAGACCGGTCAACAGTTACCGCCTCAGCCGCATTCGGGTATCACCGCCGATGTCTCGTCATCCGCGGGTGGTGATTACGTGTGAGTCGCAGTGTGGAAAGATATCCTAAATACCCCATAAGGGACGCCGGCCGTCATCATCCGCCCCCCGACCGGTCGGCGTACTGCGATGGCGGGCGGTTGAGGACGTGCGGGAGGCGCAGCGGAAATCGTCGAGCAGACTGCCGCGAACCGGGAGGGTTCGCGCAGGCCGAGGCCGCTTCGACTCGACGGCCACACCGGCACCGGGTTCGCGAGCAGCGGGGCACGCGGTTACGCTCCACCGCAATGAATCAACGAGCGCAGGTCATTCACCTCGGGGCACTGTCGGGTCAACTGCGCCAGGTGGCCCGGCACCTGTTCGAGGTGGTGCTGGCGCCGCTGGGGTTGTTCTGGCTGATGCTGAGCCTCACCAACCTGACCGGCGGGCTGCTCGCGGCGTTGAGCTGGGCGCTCGGCGCGCTGCTGTGCCGGTTGCTGACCCGCTCACCGATCCCTGCTGTGCTGTGGCTCACCACCGGGCTGCTGGTGATCCGCACTGCCATCGGATACGCCACCGGGAGTGCGTTCCTGTATTTCCTGCAGCCCACGTTGCAGAACTTCGTGATCGCGTTCGTGCTGCTGGCCACCGTGGGGCTGCGCCGGCCGCTGATCGCCCGGCTGGCCGACGACTTCTGCGCCTTTCCCGCCACGCTCACCAGCAACCTGAAGGTTCAACGGTTCTTCCGGCGGGTGTCGTTGCTGTGGGCGCTGGTGTTCTTGACCAATGGCGCCGCGACGCTCTGGGTGCTGGCCCGAGCCACGCTGGGCAACTTCCTCATGATCACTACCGCTGGATCGTTCACCCTGGTGGGAGTCGCTGCGGCAGTCTCGCTGCTGTGGTTCCGCCGGGAACTACGCGGCGAGGGCATCCGGCTGCGGTTCGGGGTTGCCGCGGTCTGACCGCAGCTGATCAACTCCGCTGACATTCAGCCAAACCGCCGGGCCAGGCGATAAAACAGCTCAGGTGCCGCGCCTCGCACCCGTGCGGCGACCGTCAGCCACTGCGGCACAAATACCTCTGCCTGCCTGAGCTCAATCGCTCCGAGCAGCGCTGATGCCACCTCGCTAGGTTCAACCTGACGGGGGAAGCGCCGGTCATAGGGCTTCCCCCGGTGGCCAAAGAAGGGGGTGCGCACTGCGCCGGGGAGCAGGGTAGTGACGCCGATCCCCTCGCCGGCCACCTCGAGACGGACGCTGGCGGCAAAGGCCCGGAGCCCGGCCTTCGTGGTGGCGTAGACCGCTTCCCCGCCGACCCCGACTGCGGCGATGGAGGCCACGAACACCAACTGGCCACGCCCGCGTGCCCGCATACCGGGCAGCGCAGCCCGGGTGAGATGGATCGGGGCAGTCAGATTCAGCGCGACCAGCGCGTCGATGTCCGGGCCGGCCATCGACGTCAGGTCCCCGGCCCAGCCGCGGCCCGCGGAGTGCACCAGCAGGTCGACGTCCGCGGTGGCCCCGGCCGCCCGGGCCAGGCCGTCGGCGCTGGACAGGTCCGCCACCAGCGCGCGAGCCCCGGTCCGGCGCGCCAGCGCGTCCAACCGGTCGGGATCCCGGCCGAGCACCACCACCCGGCAGCCGGCCGCGGCGAGTTGCTCGGCGATGGCGGCGCCGATGCCCGACGATCCGCCGGTGACCAGAGCGTTCCAGCCGGTGATCATCCCCAGGCGGCCCGGCCCTGCCGAGCTTCTTGCTGCGGCGACTGTTCCATTTCGCGGCGGAGTTGGGTGCCACGGTTGGCCAGTAGCCACACACTGCCGATCAGGATCAGCACCGAGATCAGCTCACCGGCGAGTATCGCTGGCGAGCTGCGCACCTGCTCTCCCAGCCAGCTCACCCCGATCGCGATGCCGACCAGCGGGTCCACGATCGTGATGATCGCCAGCGCCGGGGCGATGAGGGTGCCCTGCTGGAAGGTGTTCTGGCTGAGCAGGAACCCCATCGGGCCTACCGCGCACACCACGTAGAGCACCGGGTGCCCGAAGGGCTCGACGAATCCGCCGGACCGGAATTCGCCGGTGACCACCTTCATCAGCCCAGCGGTGAGGCCGTAGAGCACGCCGGTGGCCGCCGCCAACGCCGCCACCTTGACGGCACCGGAAAACCGGCTGGCCACGGCAATGCAGACGATCACGCTCACACCCAGTACGACGGCCAACGGCACCAGCGCCAATCCCTCCTTCTCCAGTTGCGCGGAGCCGCCGATCGGCCGGGCGAGCACCAGGAAGGCCGACAACCCGGCCACGCAACCCAGCGAGCCGAGCACGACCAGGTGGTCCACCCGGCGACGCGCCAGCACCGCTGAGAACACCGCACCGAAGAGCACACCGGTCACCAGCAGCGGCTGCACCAGCACCAGCGGGCCGAAGGCGAGCGCGACGAGCTGCAGGCTCAGCCCCACGATGACCGTCGCGATCCCCAGCACCCACACCGGTCTGCGGATCAGATCCAGTAGCAGCCTGGGGTCGAGCGTGCCGCCGGTCGGGACCTGTTTGGTGGCGCGCTGCTGGATCGCGCTGGCCAGCCCGAAGCTCGCCGCCCCGGCCACCGCGGCCGGCACCGCGACGAAGAACATCGTCGAGTTCGACACCCTCACTCCCGCGCTGTCTCCGGTGCCCTGCGGGCACCTCGTGGATCGCTCGCCAGCTCGTCGAAGGCCCCGCCTAGCGCGTCAGCGAACCGGTCCGCACCGGCTACCAGCCCGGTGTCGGTGGTCACCCCGATACCGATCATGTCTCCCCATGTCAGGAAACCAACAGCGAGCCCGACACCATCCGCCAGGGGCAGCAACGGGAATACTGATACGATCCGGACTCCCTCCACATAATGCGCTTTTCGGGACCCTGGCAACACTGATGTGATGAGGGTGAAGAACCGGCGCCCGTAGATCGCCCGCACCAGCCGGGCGTGCAGCGGGGCCGGCAGGCGGCCCAGGGCACGCATCACCGCCTGGGCCGCCACCGGCTGGCCGGCACGTTCCTGCCGAGCCAGCGCGGCCGCCACCGCAACCAGTCGCCACGCCGGTGGCATTGGCCCGACCGGCAGGTCCACGGCGAGCGCCGCCGTGTGATTGCCCTGATACCTGGAGTCGCCGGCGTTGGCTCGTCGCAACGCGTGAGTGGTCCGGGGCACCATCGCCCGCAGCCGAGTGCGCGCCGCGGTACCAGCCGGGTCAATGCGGTGCAGCGCCTCACCGACCAAGCTCAGCAGCAGCGCGGTCGTGTCCACCCCGTGCTCCCGGGCGCAGGCCCGCACCGCAGCCGCGGGCAGCCCGACCATCCCGTACTC